>JAAYRB010000075.1 GCA_012519005.1 Clostridia bacterium | reverse complement strand
TCATAGATATGGACAAGGATGCATCCCGTCAAAAGGTGATCTCCCTCCTTGCCGAGGAACTAAAAAAAGACAAGACCCGCACGAAAATTTTAGGCATCACCAAGTTGGGCTTGGTGGAGATGACCAGGAAAAAGGTATATCAGGATCTAGAAGAGGTTTTACTTCAAAAGTGCCCCTACTGCGATGGCAAGGGAAAAGTATTGTCCAAGGAAACCATGGCTTTGAACGCAAGAAGAAGGATAATATCCCGAAGTACCAATAGGAAGGCACCCGGCCACCTTATAAGGCTTCACCCCGATGTGGCCGCAAAGCTGACCAGATCCCATGACAAGGGACTGCAGGACCTCATGGACAAAACAGGTAAGAAAATAATTGTCCAAGAAGATGAAGAGCTCCACATGGAAGAAATTGAGATGGAGGATTTTTGGCCCAGCATGGATAACGACAGTAAGGATGAGTCCAAAATTAATGGCTAATTAAAAATACGTATACTCTTACTGGCCCACAGCCGGTAATTCTAAATAGGGTTTTCTTAAGTTTGAATCCAAATCAACTAAGGGTTTAAAAAACACTTATAAGCAGCAGTCCAAGGACGGAGGCATCCCCGTCCTTGGCTTTATGAATGCTGCTTTTATATCGCGCGTAAACCTACATAAGTATGTCTTTTACAAATACAAGAATCGTACCCACAACATAGACAGCCAAACTTATCCAGCTGAAGTTCAAGGCAAATTTGCCGGGATAAAAGATTTTATTATCCTTGTTGATGGCTTTTAAGCAGAACCAGATATTAAGGAAAAACACGATGGGTGCAATGATCAATGCCAGAGCTGACGCTGCCAGCACCAAGAACACAGGCTCTGGAAGTCCAGCAATGATGGCAACTGATGCCACTAAGGAATAAACCATTGTAATCCGATAGATATTATACTCGGAATACCATTTTTTCCTTGCCTCGGGTGAAGGCTCATCAATACCGGAGAGCTCATTTGTCTTTTTAAAGAGGTTCCGGCAGCAGGCTCCCACCACTCTTGGCCAACCATCAAAGTAGTTAAAAGCAGTGGAGAAACATGCCGCGAAGGCACCCAGCAGGAAGAGGAACATCATATGCGGCCCAACAGATACTGTAAATATTTTGGCGATTTCACCCATCACGGCTCTACCAGAAACATCGCTGGGATACATCCACATGGCCGCCAAGAACAGGAAAATGGCGGCAATGATAAATGAGAACCAGTGGCCAAAGGCAAAGTCGTAGTTCCCGATCTTGAACCAACGCTTCACATATTCCTGGGTATGGGAATCAAGCCTATTGATATCCAGTTTGATGTCATCAAAATCAGGATTGAATGGGTCAAATTTGCCGCAAAGATCGTTATCCTCTAGAGTCTTCCTGATAAATGGCAGCCCGGCTTTTTTCGCCTTGCCCCATTCGGATGACTGCAGTGAGACGTCAATCCCTGTGGGCAGAAGACCCAGGAATGCGGCAATGATCATAAATGATCCTGCGGGCACATCAAAGATAACAAAATGTTTGAATGAAGAAATGGGTGGTGGATTGTAGAAAAACACATAGAAAGCTGTGGCCCCAAGAACAATAACAAATATCTTGGTAACGCTTTCCAGCATTTCATAACGGCCGAACAGGAGAATGGCTACACCGATCACACCTAAGAACAAACTGTAATGCCATAGATCAAAGGGCCAGCCTAAATAGTCAGTACAAAAGAAATACATCACGGCGGCCGCGGCTACCAGCCTACCCGACTGACCCAGGGCCTGTTGGGCTAAGGTAACGATCATCACATACCAGATAGCCCATTTACCCCTTGTGGTACACATGGCATCCATGATACTATGACCAGTGGCATTGGTAAATCTAAAGGCCATCTGGAAACCATAATATTTAAAAATATAGGATACAAGAACAACCCATAATAATGCAAATTGGAATCGGCCGCCGGCTGTTGGCGCAGTGACAAGGTGGCTGGTTCCAATACCGGTCATCATTAGAATCAGACCGGGCCCAAACTGCCTGAAAAGTGAAATTAAATCCATCTTAGGCAGCTCCAATTCCCTCAACTCAGGTATATAGGCTCCCTCTCTACCTTCACTCACTATACCACTTCCTTTCTTTCCCTGTTATTCTCCTTCATCACCGGTTCTTTTTATGTCACTGATCCCCTCCTTTTTTAAGTATCCTAATTGTTGGCGAATGCAGGAAAGACCTAGAAAGAAAATACTTATATTTCTAGCCAACTAAAGCCTATGCTAGTCTAACAATATACCTGCGTCAATACAATAAAGACAAGTATACCGGCATACCTACAAAAAATACCAGTATACTGGAGCCCTTCCGGGAGAAGGGACCCCATATATAGGGATTGGTCATAATTCAATTGATTTAGGATTCCAAATCTCAACCCCTTTCCTGCACGGCGGCATGTCAGTCTACTCTCTTTTTAATCTTCCCTTATGGGGGGATACCTCCAAATGGATAGGACACACTTGGGTGAAATTGGAGCGTACGGACAGAGGGGAATTTTACTGAGGGTGATCATGAAAAGGTGGGCGAGGAGTTTTCCCCACCCACCCAGCAGATATTAGCTAAGTTCGTACAGGCTTTGGCTTCAAATCACATCAATACCTCGTCAATAAATACTAGGAGAGAGCCAAACACATATATGGCTAGACTGATCCAGCTGAAATATAATGCGAATTTGCTTGGATAGAAGATTTTATTTTCCTTAGGAATGGCCTTGAGGCAGAACCAGACATTTAGGAAGAAGATAATGGGGGCTATGACGAAGGCTAGGGTTGAGGCTATGAGCACTAGAAATACCGGCTTTTGTACTCCTGCAATGATGGCCACGGAAATTACCAGGGAATACATCATGGTTATCCGCCAGATATTGTACTCGGAGTACCATGTTTTTCTTGCTTCAGGACTTGGATCATCAATACCGGAGAGTTCATTGGTCTTTTTAAACAGGTTCCGGCAGCATGCGCCTACCACCCTTGGCCAACCATCGAAATAGTTGAAGGCCGTTGAGAAACAGGCAGCAAAGGCACCCAGCAGGAAGAGAACCATCATATGGGGCCCCACGGATACGGTGAAAATCTTAGCGATCTCACCCATCACGGCTCTACCTTCCACCTCACTGGGGTAAATCCACATGGCGGCCAGCATCAAGAATATAGCCGCAATCACCATGGAGAACCAGTGCCCAAGGGCAAAGTCAAAGTTTCCAATTTTGAACCAACGCTTCACATACTCCTGGGTGTGAGAGTCCACTTTATTGATGTCCAGGACAATATCCTCAAATTTTGGGTTGAAAGGATCAAATCTACCGCAGACATTATGATCCTC
This sequence comes from Clostridia bacterium, assembly GCA_012519005.1. Classification (GTDB taxonomy): domain Bacteria; phylum Bacillota; class DTU086; order DTU086; family DTU086; genus JAAYRB01. The sequence continues at coordinate 1,205 of JAAYRB010000075.1, read as the reverse complement.
CAAGGTCTTTCTGATCATGGGCAGTCCAGCCTTTTTGGCCTTACCCCACTCGGAAGACTGTAGGGACACGTCAATACCCGTGGGCAGCAGGCCCAGAAACGCGGAGAAGATCAGGAAGGACCCCGCCGGCACATCAAAGATGACGAAATGCTTATATGCCGATAGGGGAGGGGGGCTGTAGAAGAATACATAGAAAGATGTTATTCCAAGGATTATCACAAATATTTTGGTGACACTCTCCAGCATCTCATAACGTCCAAACAGCAGGATTGCACAGGCCACTACCGCCAGGAACAACCCATAATGCCATAGATCGAAGGGCCATCCTAGAAAGTCCGTGAACAAAAAGTATGCAACAGCAGCCGCCGCCACCAGCCTTCCCGACTGGCCTATGGCGGCCTGAATGAGGGTAACAATCATCACATACCAGATACCCCATTTCCCTCTAGTGGTACACATCGCATCCATGATACTGTAACCTGTAGCATTGGTGAATCTAAATGCCATCTGGAAACCATAATATTTAAAAATATAAGACACTAAAACAACCCACAATAAGACAAAACCATAGCGACCACCGGCGGTGGGTGCTGTTACCAGGTGACTTGTTCCAATACCAGTCATCATCAAAATCAGACCCGGCCCGAAGTTCTTAAACATGGAGATGAAGTCCATCTTAGGCAGCTCTAAATCCTTCAACTCAGGAATATATACTTCAGATCTACCATCGCCCATTGTACCACATCCTTTCCCAATTGATTTTTAGAACCCACCATTACCTGCACCAATTGTCTTTCCCCCACCCCCCCTCCTAGAACAGCTTATTACTAGCAAGGGCTAGAAAGAACTAGAAGAACATGCCAGTAATTGTATTATATATGAAATATATACCAGCCAGATCCCCCCGTCAATACTTTTTATGCAAGTATACCAGGATCTTTCTGATGTATACGGCACACGGCATACAGGGAGATAAAGAGATTCAATTTCTTGACATGCTGTAAAAGCATGTGTTAAAATTGCTGGTGTGTCGTGTAAACCGCTCAGTATGGGGGTTCCAAGGGATTATTATAGTCCACCCCTCTGGCGAGTCTTTACGAGGAGGTATTAGTTGAATGTATGCAATTATCGAGACTGGTGGCAAGCAGTATAGGGTTAGAGAAGGAGATATTCTTGATGTTGAGAAACTAAATGTCCCGGATGGG
>JAAYRB010000074.1 GCA_012519005.1 Clostridia bacterium | reverse complement strand
TGGGGGTGCCGGGAGAGGAAAGATTCATGGGCCGGGGGCTTTCCTACTGTGCCATCTGTGATGCGGCATTTTTTAGGGATAAGAAGGTGGCTGTGGTGGGGGGCGGGGATTCTGCCGTTGAAGAAGCCATATTTTTGACAAATTTTGCGGGAGAGGTGCATGTGATTCACCGCCGGGATGCCTTGCGGGCTTCCCCCCTGCTGCAGGAAAGACTATTTGCCAATGACAAAATCAAAATGCGTTGGAATTCAGTGGTGGAAGGGATGGATGGCCAGGATACCATTGAAAGCCTGACCCTGAGGGATGTAAAAACAGACGAGAAATCCCGGGAGGATTTTGATGGGATCTTCGTTTTCATCGGTAGGGTGCCCAACACGGATTTTCTCGGAGGCAAGATACATACCAGCGGAGGGGGATATATCATCACGGATGAGGCTCTTTCCACAAGTATGCCCGGGGTTTATGCTGCCGGGGATGTTAGGGAAAAATCTCTTCGTCAGGTGGCCACGGCGGTGGGGGATGGTGCTGCGGCAGCGGTGTCCGTGGAGAGATATTTAGCAAGCAAATAATTATCTTATATTAAGGGGTGTATGTCTTTGACAAAGGCAGCTATCAAGGTTGGTGGGATGAGCTGTGGGCACTGCAAGGCGGCCGTGGAAAAGGCCCTAGGGGATTTGAATGGGGTGAAGGCGGCCCGGGCTGATTTGGACAGCGGTGTCGTAGAGGTGGAGTATGAAAGTGATTCCCTGGGGGAAAATGATTTAGAGCAGGCAATTATTGATGCCGGCTATGAAGTTATGTAATAAAATAGATTGCAGGCATATTAGCGAGGGGCCCTAATTAACAATAAATAGGGCCCTTTTATTTTTCTGGGATGATTTAACTAATGAAAAATACCTTCACCTGCTGTAGAATGTTAATGGAGAGAGAAAGGAATCCGGGAAGGGGCTGGCATATCTATCTTTGATGTTTTTTTCTGGGGGAGGTTGATTTAAATGCAGATAGAACACCGCACCCCTCAACTGTCGATATCCACGAAAAGACATATTGTTGGGGGCACTATTTTAGCCGCCATTGTGCTCCTTACTGGTTTTGCCATAAAATATTCCGGGGCGGCTAAGTCTATAGCCTATGTTTGTTTCCGGGAGATTCATCACCACAGCACCCAATGGCGCACCAGAAATTGGCTGTCCTTGGAGGGGGATAATTTTGTGATTCGTTATCAGCCGGAGGACAAGGATATGGCTGGGCTGATACTGGAAACATCCGAGGAAGCTTACGCACCGGTTAACAGGATCCTGGGTTATGAACCCCGGGGGAAAGGCCTTGTCTTGGTCTATCCCAGCAGGATAGATTTTGGCAAAAGCTTTGGTTGGGGTGCTGAGCAAAGGGCCATGGGGGTGTATTGGGCCGGTGTTATCAGGGTTTTATCCCCCAAGGACTGGATCACCGATGTGACCGGGGATGGTGTGGAAGAAGTTTTTAAATCCTCCGGACCCGTGGTCCATGAGTACGCCCACTTAGTGGTGGATCATATTGCCCGGGGTAATTACCCTCGTTGGCTTACGGAGGGGGTAGCCCAGTATGTGGAAAGGGAGATCACCGGCTTTGTATTCACAGACAGTATAATTAAGGACGGGGAGAGCTGGTACGAATTCAAGGAGATTGACAAGCATTTTGATACTGCGGAGGGCCAATTCAAATCCTACCGCCAATCCCTAGCCGTGGTGGATTATATGGTGGTCAGGTATGGAGAAGGCTCCATAGAGGGGATTTTAAATACCTTAAAAACCGGCATGCCCCTAAAAAGCGCATGGAAGGCGGCGTTCGGAGAAACATTGGATGAATTTGAGCACGGTTTCAATAATTGGTCCGGGATGGCAGTCTCCGATTGAGGGGGCATCACCAGGGCATTTTTCCATACACATTTGATATGAATATTTTACCTTTGGGACATCACATGGTTTTGCGATGTCCTTTTTTATTTTTTACAAATAAAAGGGAATATACTAAGGGGGCGTATCTTTTGCCAGAGGAGGGCCATCTTGCTGGATTTCTTAGCCATACCCTTGGAAATATTTGTCCTGTTCCTGATCTCTATAATTGCCATGAGGATTATGGGGAAGACCACCATTGCCCAGGTGACTCCCTATGATCTTGTGGTTATATTTTTATTCGGAACCATTGCGGCGGAATCTTTGCTTTCCTCCAGCTTTATTGTCAATATTTACAGCCTAGTGATTCTGGTGCTGACATATTTATTGTTTGCCCGCCTGACATTGAAGCAGAAGGTGAATGAATTTTTGTTGGGCAAGCCCACAATTGTTATCAAACACGGTAGGATAATTGAGGAAAATCTAAGAAAGAATAATCTACCTATTTTACAGCTGCTGTCCTTACTCCGTATCAATGGTTATCCCCGGTTGGAAGATGTGGAATATGGTATCCTTGAACCGGTGGGGACATTAAGCATTGTTCCTAAATGCAGTATTCGAGCCCTGACACCCAGGGATTTGGGGATGGAAGTGGCATATGAGGGGCTCCCCATGAGTGTGATTATTGACGGAAGGGTGCAGTCGGAGAATTTAAGTATGATAGGGAAGGGCAGGAAATGGCTTGAGGAAATGCTTAAAAAAGAGGGCATTGAGGCCATCGATGATGTCACCCTGGCCTATATGAGTGATTCAGGGAGCTACTATATTGATCTGAGGAATATGGAATTTAGAAGGGGTAGGGTGGATGATGAAGGGGAGAGGGATATTGGGGGTAAAGACGAAAACCTTGTCACCCGTGAGGATGTGGTGATCGCGGAAAAAGGGGTAATGAAAATTGAGGGCCTTCAGAGGAGCGGCCTAGAATTTAAGGAAATACAGCGCCTGCTCAAGGAACGGGGATGGGGAGATTTGAATCAAGTGGATAAAATATCCGTGGAGGTTTGCAGGAGAATCAATATCCATGGTAAAATGGGCGACAAGTATAACTAAAAGAGAGGTGATCCCATGGGTGGTAAATATAAATCTATTTCCTTCAAAGTGAAGGGAATGAGCTGTGCTTCCTGTGCCCAAAGGCTGGAAAAAAAGGTTAAATCCCTAGAGGGTATCAGTGAAGGCACTGTAAACTTTGCCACGGAGAAAATTTCCGTAGATTATAATTCCCGGCTCTCTGGTCTTGGACAGTTGGTGGATACCATAGAAGATGCAGGTTTCTCCGTTGAAACGGAGTCCGTCCAGTTTAAGGTTTTAAATATGAGCTGTGCTTCCTGCGCCCAGCGTATAGAAAAGAAGTTATCCTCCCTGGATGGGGTGCTCAGCGCCGTTGTGAATTTTGCCGGGGAGCAGGTGGCGGTGGATTACATACCCGGTCCTGTGAATACTTCCCTCATTGAGGAAACGATAAAAGGGCTGGGATTCGACACTGCACCCCTGGATGATCATTTCCAGGAAGGTGCACAGGAAGAGGAAAAAATGGATGAGATGGAGCTGAAAAAGAGGCTGTTCATTTTTTCTGCCGTTCTGACTCTGCCCCTCTCGGCCATTATGTTCCTGGAGATGTTTTCTCTACATATAAATGACTTTTTCATGGGACCCCTTTTTCAGTTCATTCTAGCCACACCGGTGCAGTTCATTGCAGGCAGTAGATTTTACACCGGCTCTTATAAATCCCTGAGATCCGGTGGGGCCAATATGGATGTCCTGGTAGCCATGGGTACTTCGGCGGCGTATTTTTTTAGTTTTGTCAATACCTTTTTCCGCACCGGGGACGTGTATTACGAGGCTTCAGCCATGATTATCACCTTGGTACTCCTGGGCAGGATGCTGGAGGCCAGGGCCAAGGGGCGCACTTCTGAAGCTATAAAAAAATTGGTGGGCCTCCAGGCCAGAACAGCCCGGGTACGGAGGGGCGAGGATATGGTGGAAGTCCCCATAGAGGAAGTGCAGGTGGGGGATTTGGTTATCGTTCGGCCCGGTGAAAAGATTCCCGTGGATGGGATCATCCGTGCCGGCCGTTCCTCCATTGACGAATCCATGCTGACCGGGGAAAGTATCCCAGTGGACAAAGAGGTGGGGGATGAAGTGATCGGGGCCACCCTCAATAAGCAGGGGTCCTTTGAATTTGAGACGGCAAAGGTGGGTAAGGACACGGTCCTTGCCCAAATCGTCAAGATGGTGGAGGATGCCCAGGCATCCAAGGCACCCATCCAAAGAATGGCAGATCAGATATCCGGCTATTTTGTGCCGGCGGTGGTGGGGGTGGCAGTTGCTGCCTTTGCCATCTGGTATTTCCTTGCAGCTCCCGGGGATTTGTCCAGGGCAGTTATCAATCTCACTGCGGTATTGGTGATTGCATGTCCCTGTGCCCTGGGGCTTGCCACACCCACATCCATTATGGTGGGTACCGGCAAGGGGGCGGAAAACGGTATTTTGATCAAGGGCGGGGAGCATCTGGAGAAAGCAGGAAGACTGAATCTCATCGTCTTTGACAAGACCGGCACACTCACCAAGGGCGAGCCCTCTTTCACGGATATTCATGTTGTACCTGGAGGCTTACTGGATGAAGATGAAGCCCTTAAATTGGCGGCCGGTGCCGAAAGCAGGTCGGAGCACCCCATAGGCCAGGCTGTTATTGATGAGGCGAAAAGCAGGGGCCTGCCCCTTATGGAACCGGAGGATTTTGAGGCCGTGCCGGGTCAGGGCTTGAAGTGTCAGATGGGGGGTAGGCAGGTTCTCATTGGGAATTTGAGATTGCTGAGAAATAACGATGTAGATATTTCTGTCATCGAGGAAAAGCTCGAGGAGCTGGAGGATCAGGGCAAGACGGTGGTGGTGATGGCCGTGGATGGTAATGCGGCGGCTGTTTTTGCCGTGGCAGACGGCTTGAAGGAAAGCTCCGCAGAAGCGGTATCCCTCTTGAAGAAGATGGGTTTTAAGATTTATATGCTCACCGGTGACAATCAAAGAACCGCCCAAGCCATTGCCCATGAAGTGGGTATTGATCATGTGATGGCCGAAGTGCTTCCCCAGGATAAAGCGGGTATGATCGAGGAATTGAAAGCGGAGGGACATCAGGTGGCCATGGTGGGGGATGGTATCAACGATGCACCTGCCCTTACGGTGGCTGATGTGGGTATTGCCCTGGGTACCGGGACGGATATTGCTTTGGAAGCATCTGATATCACCCTTATGAGCGGGGACCTCCGGGGAGTTGTAGGCGCTATCATGCTGAGCCGTGCAACCCTTAGAAATATCAAGCAAAATCTCTTTTGGGCATTGATTTACAATACCATCGGTATACCCGTGGCTGCCATGGGTATGCTGTCGCCAATTATTGCCGGCGGCGCCATGGCCTTCAGCTCCGTATCCGTGGTGAGCAACGCCCTACGCCTGAGAAGAGTAGACCCCTTCGAGGCTTTTAATAAGCCATAGGGTATTGGTATTTTACGGAATGGCCCTTTGGCGGTTTCTTGATTTTTTGGGTGTCGGCTCTTGTGGATTTTTATAATGTGGTGATACTATATATAATAATTGGAAGGTAGGTTTGGGTTGGGCTTGAAACCCATTGACCTTTAGATTTTAATGGGAATTGGAGTGGTGGCAATGAGTTACTTTGACAAACCTTCCCGTCCTCCTTATTTACTTATTGTGGTCTTGATGCTTTTCAGTGCCATTGTGGGGGGTTTAGTATCCTATACCATTGCTCCGGCGGTGTTGGGGGATTCCGGCGGTGACTCCCCCGGGCAGGTTTTACCCCAGGAGCAATCCCCACCCCTACCAGGGGGTGATCCCCCAATATCTACAGGGGAGGATTCCCCGGTGGTGGCCATCGCCAAAAGTGTTGGTCCCGCAGTTATAGGGATTACCAATATGCAGGGTACCAACTTCTTTTCCCAACCGGTGTCCAGCAGCGGCTCCGGTTTTATTGTGGATGGTGAGAAGGGCTATGCGATAACCAACAACCATGTGGTGGAAGGTGCCCAAAGGCTTTTGGTGAGTGTATCAGAAGACGAACAGTTCCCCGCGGAGATAGTGGGTCAGGATCCCAAGACTGACCTGGCGGTTATTAAGATAAAGGCGGATAAAAAGCTGCCCCAGGTAGCCCTTGGTGATTCAAATAAGGTCCTGGTAGGGGAAATGGTGGTGGCCATTGGGAACCCCTTGGGCAAGGAGTTTGCCCGTTCCGTCACTGTGGGATATGTGAGCGCTTTGAACAGGCAGATTACCGTTCCTTCTACCAAGGGTGGTCAGGAAATCAGCCTCAGTTTGCTTCAGACCGATGCCGCTATCAACCCGGGTAACAGCGGGGGGCCTTTGGTGAACACCAGGGGGGAGGTAATCGGGATCAACAGTGTGAAGATTTCCTTACCCGGTGTTGAAGGGATGGGTTTTTCCATTCCCATAACCGATGCCAGGCCCATAGTGGAGCAAATCCTTGACAAGGGGTATGTGAGCCGACCTTTTATTGGAATTTATAATTTCAGGGAAATCACTGCCGAGATGTCCCAATGGTATGATATTCCCCAGGGTATTTTCATCGGGGGTGTGGTGCAGGGAAGCCCAGCGGCAAAGGCCGGTATCAAGCCGGAGGATATAATTGTGGAGATGGGCGGACAGAGGATTGCTTCTTTTGCCGATTTGGATGCTTTTCTTGCCAAACAAGAGGTTGGTGACAAGGTTTCCATCGCGGTGGTGAGGGATGGGAAACGTCGTGAGGTTAATCTAACTCTAGGTGAGATGCCCCAGGATTGATGTTAGGGATTGGAGTCAGCTATGAGGATTAAGATAATTGCGGTGGGTAAGTTGAAG
>JAAYRB010000073.1 GCA_012519005.1 Clostridia bacterium | reverse complement strand
GCAGGTGCCTTAGCGGCTGGGTTGATGGGGATTGTTATAGGTCTGCCCACCCTACGTCTTAGGGGTGATTATCTAGCTATTGCAACCCTTGGTTTTGGAGAGATAGTAAGGGGTGTACTGATAAATATTGACTATGTAGGTGGTGCGGCAGGTCTGATAGGTATTCCACAATACTGTAACTGGACATGGTTGTTCATTTGGACTGTGGTCACTGTTTATGTGATAAAGAATTTTGTGAATTCCAGCCACGGTCGGGCATGTGTAGCCATCAGGGAAGACGAAATTGCGGCAGAGGCGATGGGTATAAATACAACAAAATATAAGGTTATCTCTTTTTCCATGGGGGCATTTTTTGCCGGTGTGGCCGGTGCCATATATGCCCACTATTTCTTTTTAATACAACCGGGCACATTCAGTTTTCTAAAATCTTTTGATGCGTTGTTGATAGTGGTCTTCGGAGGATTGGGTAGTTTGACCGGATCCATACTTGCGGCAGTTTTCGTGACCGCCCTTACGGCATTTTTACAGGATCTCGCTCTTTTTAGAATGGTAATCTATGCTTCCTTGCTGGTTGCTATTATGATATTCCGACCGCAGGGTTTGATGGGTAACAAAGAAGCAACATTTAAGATGTTTTCCAGGAAGGGAGGTGCGGATCATGGTGGTACTGAGGGCAAGGCAGCTCTGTAAAACCTTCGGAGGACTTCAGGCAATAAGGGACTTTAATATTGATCTTAAAGAAAAAGAGCTGGTAGGGTTGATTGGTCCCAATGGGGCCGGCAAAACAACAATATTCAACCTTCTCACGGGGGTTTATGACCCAACTGGCGGCAGTATACACTTAATGGATAAGGATTTGGTAAATTTAAAACCCTATCAAATCACTTCATTGGGAATCGCCAGGACATTTCAAAATATCCGCTTGTTTGATGAACTGAGTGTGCTTGACAATATTCGGGTAGCTAATCATTGGTATGGAAGTTACCCCTTGACCAGTGCTATATTCAGACTCCCAAGTTTTTTTAAAGGAGAAGAAGGGATGACGGATAATGCACTGGAAATCTTGGAAATTCTAAAGCTTACTCACCGTAAGTATGAAATAGCTAAAAACCTACCCTATGGGGAAAGGCGTAGGCTTGAAATCGCAAGGGCATTAGCGGCTAAGCCAAAAGTGCTGCTCTTGGATGAGCCAGCTGCGGGAATGAACCCCCAGGAGACCAGGGATCTTATGTCCTTGATCTCTTCTGTAAGGGAAGACTTCGATTTGACCATTCTTTTAATTGAACATGATATGTCCCTGGTGATGGGAGTTTGCGAAAGAATAATAGTTTTGGATCATGGAAAAACAATTGCAGGGGGCAGCCCGGAAGAAATCAAGAAAAACCCTAAAGTCATCGGAGCCTACCTTGGGGAGGAGGCAATTTGATGTTAACTGTTGAAGGTATAGATGTTTATTATGGTGCAATTCATGCATTGAAGGGTGCTTCCATCGAAGTGGGGAAAGGGGAAATAGTCACCCTTGTGGGGGCCAATGGTGCGGGGAAGAGCACTACCCTTCGGGCCATATCCAGCCTGGTGCCAGTTAAGAACGGAAGCATAAAGTTTGAGGGTAAGGATATTACAAAAATGCCGCCCCAAAAAGTTGTAAAAGCAGGTATTTCCCATGCCCCGGAGGGTAGGCGGGCCTTTGCAAGAATGACGGTTCTGGAAAACCTTGAACTGGGAGCGTATTTACGAAAAGATCGGGAGGGTATCAAGGACAGCCTTGAGAATGTTTTTGCCCGATTCCCAAGACTCAAGGAAAGGAGATCTCAGAGGGCAGGGACTCTCAGCGGTGGCGAACAGCAAATGCTTGCAATTGGTAGGGCCCTCATGTCCAAGCCCAAATTGCTTTTACTGGATGAACCATCCATGGGTCTTGCGCCTATATTGGTACAGGAGATTTTTGAGATTATAAAGGAAATTAACGAATCGGGTACTACAGTCCTGCTTGTGGAGCAAAATGCCCACATGGCTTTTGCAATAGCCGATAAGGCCTACGTCCTTGAAACGGGGAGGGTAGTACTTTCTGGCACCTCGGAAGAACTGATGGCCACGGAACAGGTTCAGAGGGCTTATTTAGGAAATTAGTATATTGGATGGGTAAAGAAGCTGTAATAGTTTAGTTCCCTTCCGTCATTCCATGGCGAATATATGGGGGGATGCTGTATAATAGCAGGCGAGGAATTATTTCCCGCCTGTTATATTTGTTTCTGGGTATATGTGGGGGTTGGATTTGTGAAAAGGGTGTCTTTATTCATAATTTGTTTATCAATAATATTGACCCTATGGGCTGTTCCAGTATGTGGTGATACGGTACCCCTATTTTTTAATGATACATTAATGGATTTAAACCCGCCCGCTGTTCGGCATTTTGGGGAAGTTTATGTTGAAGCACAGAGTTTCCTTTCCCTTCTTGGTATCTCCGCTGAATATCAAGATAGTAAAGTGGAATATTCCGAAGCAAACAGCCGCTTATACTTAAGCATTGGATCAGATAAATTAGTTTTTGGTGATAAAGTTCATAGGTTGTGGCTTGAGCCCCTATATTTGAAAGACCACATATATATATCTATTAGGGACCTGGCAAAAATACTTGATTTTTCAATATTTCATAAGGACCATTTCCTATCTTTGACATCGCCCTATATGGGTGCTCCTCAAAAGGATTTATTGCCCCGGTATTGGATAGAGGCGGTATATACTGGGGGAAAGATTTATGGCAATGAAATAATAGATTTTACAAACGACAGGAATCAGGGCATGAGGGATATTTTTCTTGCACTTCCAGCGGCTGCTGTAAATAGGGAGAGCAAAATGAAAATCCACAATGTCTTAGTTAATGGTTTGCCGGCGGTATATGAGGCCAAGGAAACATATCTAATGATTGATTTACCATTTGTGTTGGAGCCTTTTGACAGCTGCAGGGTTGAAATCTCTTTTGACACCACAGTTCCGGAAGGGGCAGAGCGGTTGGGGAGATCAGGAAAAATATCGATTCTAACTTGTTGGTACCCGGTAATTCCCCTAAAAAGAATCGTACCAGCCCATGTTTCCTACGGAGAACCTTATTCATTCAAGGCAGCCAAGTATGATTTGGAATTTACTGTTGACGTGGGGCTTCAGGTTATGACCGGTTTGGACAGGCTGGAGAGCCTTCAAGACGGTACTAAAACCATCCATAGATTTAAATCGGAGGGACCCATCAGGGATCTATCATTGGTGGTGGGGAGTTTCGACATTAAAAAGGTGGAAGTCGAGGGGGTTTCCCTGGTGTATGCTTTTAAGGATTATGATGAGGAAGTAATCACCCATGGTGCCGGGGCTTTGAAATTGTTCCAAAAGTGGTGGGGGGAGTACCCCTATACATCTTTGACCTTAGTTGATGTTCCTTTGAAGGATTATCAAGGTATGGAATACGGGGGCCTTCTACTGCTGAGCACCATCAATAGACCCAGTGCCTTTGTAATAGCCCACGAAGTCTCCCATCAGTGGTGGTATGGATTGGTGGGAAACAACCAGGATGAGGAGGCATGGATAGATGAAGGTTTGGCAAATTATAGTGCAATTCTGTATTTTGAGGAACTCATGGGAAAGAAGCAGTATGATTATTTTATAAAAAGCTATAAAAAGAGAAGCCAGGGTAATTCAGAGCCTATTAAAAAGGCTATTGTAGAATTTGAGACAGAAACAGATTACAGCATCAATGCTTATATTCGCGGCGCCCTTTTTTGGCATGATGTGAGAAAAAAAATAGGAAAAGGTGATTTACTAAATTTTCTGGCTTATATACAAAAGCTCTATAGGCATGGTGCTGTCACAACGGAAGAAATAAAATTTTTACTTAAAAATTTCTATCCTTATAAATTTTAAACTATTTTTTATTTTGTTGATTCCTTTTTAGCCCATCAAGCCAGCCCGGTGCCATGTCAAGTATTTTGTCTATTTTATTTTTATCATTCAAGGGCAGAACACTTACCTGATTATCAACTACTATCAATACCGTATGGGGTATAATCGTGGCCCCGGCGCCCAGGCCCTCCATGCTGTTCTTTTCCCCTTCTTCTCCACAACTGGAGCCTGTGCCCAATCCAAAACTGACTCTTACTAAGGGAATCAAGGTTATCCTGTCGAGGTAAATAGGGGTTCCCACTATGGTTTCTGTTCTCACAAAATTTTGCAATTTTGAAAATAGGACATCCAGCTTGTCTGTAGATAGTTCCAATCTCTGTACCACCTTTCCCATATATTGTGTGTCGGAAAGGGTTTTTTAAACAAAAATGTTCATGATTGTTATGGGAGGGTTTACAACAGCAACGGGGAATTCCTAACTAGGCAAATTAAATAACATTAAAGTTAAAGGGGGTAGAGGGTATGTCTCAGTATATTTGCATGGTCTGCAACTTTCTATATTACGAAAGGGAAGGTAAGGCCTTTGAAGATCTGCCGGAAGAATGGGTTTGTCCCCAATGTGGGGCCCCAAAAAGTCATTTTCAATAGGAGTTGAAATCCTCCACCCACATCCAATTCATCATCTGAGGAATAGATTTTTGGGTTTCAGGAAAAATAAATTTGGAGGTGATTGGATGGTGGACACCAGCAATCAGGCAGAGCTGCAAAATTGTATCAGGCTGGCCCAGGACCATCTTGAGAAGATGGGACCCTTGATTTCAGGACTCAGTGGGGAAGAGTCAAAAATAAAAAATTTACAGGAAGCCAATGCCAAGGCGGGCCGGCTGCTCAGGGAGGCCCAAGAACGGTGTGAACGACTGATGTAAGGAAACAGCGGCTGTTGAATATTCCACGGCCGCTTACTTTATTTTACAGTAATTTGCAGGCAAGCCGCTGTAAATTGTAGAATGAAGAGTATCAGGGAGTAAAATAATCTAATGATGGGTGGGAATGTATGTATAATCTTCAGGAAAAGAAAAAACAGCGGGCCTTTCTTATGGCCCTTGAACTGCCTCATACCTCAAGGGAAGAGGTGGAAAATTCTTTGGATGAGTTGGCAGGACTTGTGGAGACCGCCGGAGGTATTGTTGAGGGTTATGACGTGCAGGCAAGGGATAAGCCCGGGGGGCCGCTCTTGATCGGGAAAGGCAAAGCACAGCAGTTAGAGGGGATGCGCAAGAATCAAGAATTCGATTTGCTGGTTTTTAATCATGATTTATCCCCCTCCCAACAAAGAAATTTAGAAGATATCATCCAATGTCCAATTTTGGATAGAACCTCCATAATTTTAGATATTTTTGCAGGAAGAGCCAGGACCAGGGAAGCAAAGCTGCAGGTGGAATTGGCCCAACTGCAGCATAGATTGACCCGCCTAGCCGGTAAAGGCGTGGACTTGAGCAGGTTGGCAGGGGGTATCGGAACCAGGGGTCCGGGACTGACGAAACTAGAAGTGGATCGACGCAGAATCAGAGATAAAATAGCCTATATTTCCAAGGAACTTAAAAAGGTTCAACGCCATAGAGTATTAATAAGAAAAAGAAGAGTCCACGGCACTACGCCTGTTGTGGCTTTAGCGGGTTATACCAATGTGGGTAAGAGTACCCTTCACAGAGCGCTCACCGGTGGGGATACCTATGTGGATGATCGCCTCTTTGCCACTTTGGATGCCAGTGCTAGAAGGGTGGATCCCGGGGAGGGTGAATCCTATGTACTTGTAGATACAGTTGGGTTTATTCGGGATTTGCCCACAAGGTTGGTTGCGGCCTTTCGTTCCACTTTAGAAGAGGTGCAGCACAGCGATGTGCTTCTGCATGTGATAGATAGTTCAAGCAAGAAAATGCAGGAAGAAATTAAAGTAGTGGAAGAAATACTGGATGATCTAGAGGTTTTGGATAAGCCCAGAATCAGAGTTTTTAATAAAATAGATCTATTGGATGATCCAAATGATATATTGCCCTATGTATACGAATTTAAGAATTCCGCCATTGTTTCTGTTATTAAAAATAAAGGCTTGGATGATCTAAATCGAAAGATTCAAGGGGAAATAGAAAAATTTAGGGAGGAAGTTGAACTGCTGATTCCCTATGAAAAATTCGGCCTTATGGATATAATTTATAACGAAGGTTCTCTGCTGGAGGAAAACCCCACCCAGGAGGGGATTTACATAAAAGCAATTCTAGACCACGCACTCATAGGAAGGATAAAAAATGAATTAGGTATTTATGATAAGGAAGAATAAGATTTTCGTTTTTCATGCATTATAGAAGGATATTTTCCTTGTCTGTAGAACATCTTCACATAATCATGATGTTTAATAATTTCAATGGAGGTGTTACAGTGAAAAAGGGAGATATGCTGGAATGTACAGTTTGCGGCAATAAAATTGAATTTTTAGAGGATGGCTCAGGCCCAATCGTTTGCTGCGACGAAGAAATGCAATTTACATCGAAATAATCCATCTTAAACACCAGGAGCCCACCCACCGGTGGGCTCTTGAAATAATATGATATATATGTGGGAGGGAAATTATAGATAAAGTGTTATCCTATTTGTATCGTTTCGCAATTTATTTTGCAGGAATAATAGTAATCAGCTACGGAATAAGCCTCACCATAGGAGCAAACTTAGGTGTTCTTCCCTGGGATGTTTTTCACCTGGGGCTTGCCAAGCAAACACCTCTAACGACAGGTATGGCAATGATTTTGACCGGGGTGCTGCTGGTAGGAACTACAGTGGTTTTGACGAAAAGCATCCCTAAAATAGGCACAATCCTAAATATGATATTTGTTGGGGTATTTGTGGATTTATTTTTTAATCTTAATTTAGTTCCCTCGCCCGATGAGCCCATGTTTCAGTACATTATTTTGCTTCTGGGCATCTTGGTTTTATGTTTTGGTTCAGGTATGTACATTGCCCCAAATCTCGGTGCTGGTCCTAGGGATGGTCTTAATCTGGTTTTGGCATATAAAACAGGTGCATCCATCCGCCTAGTGAAAACGATTCTAGAAGTTTCCGCCCTCGGGGTGGGATACTGGCTTGACGGTCCCGTGGGAATTGGAACGGTTATCACCTCCGTTGCCATCGGTCCCGTTTTCCAATCCTCAGTATATCTGTGGCAAAACTGGATTAAAATCTTGGTGCCCACCCAGGAGGTGGGTCAGCACCAGAAGGTCTAAATCCCGCCGTCACTGGTCACTACATCCTATTTTTTGGCATAGGTGATCCCTTACTTTTCTGTACATTAAGGGTGAGCCAACATAGTATTCTTCACGGTCGATATATATTTTGCCATGCCAGTCACTGTATTTTGCCGGTACTTCTCCATCACCAACCATTTCCCCGCCCTCTATTAGATCGGTATGGAACAAAAAGTAGAAGTCAGGATTCACAACAAAGTAATTTATTTTATTTGGATACAATAATACGCTGTTGTTTTTACTGAAGTTAATGCCATCCTCGGAGAAATAGAGTATATTTCTTACCTCTAAATTTGAAATTGCACATTTCATACAAATCCTCCCTTTGCTTCATTGATGACTTTTATTTGAGTAACCTAGCCGGCATGGGTCCGTTGCATGGGTTGTTCCATCAAAAGGATATCAATATTGCCATCATTTGGGGGAGCATTTAACCATGAATAAATCTATAATTCCACTTATTTACTAAAAAACCCTTTTTATCAGAGTAAAGGGGCTCTCAGATGGTATTTTATTAAGTACCGTTTAAAGGTTGACTATTACCAATTCATTGTTTTATAATTGACTGAGGCGAACAAGTTATTCCTAAATAGAGGTAGAGCCGGATAAGAAAAGGGGGTGTTTTTAGTGGCAACGCAAAAAGATCAAGTTTATGAATGCAGAGATTGTGGCAATGTTGTGAAAATCGTTGAGCCTGGCGATGGTCTGCTATACTGCTGTGATTCACCTATGATGATAAAACAAGAGAAGAAAAAGACATCTGCGGACTTTATGCAATCCTTTGGTGGCGACTTCAAAGGAAGAACACTTCAATAAGAACATTTTTTTTATTATTTTATGAAATTTTCGGGTGCTGAAATTATATCAGCACCCTTTTTGTGTTTTTTCTCTGTCCATATTACATCTTTAGTGGATAAGTAAAAAAGAAATTGTTATGGATAATCTGCGCTTTTTATCAATTGTTTTATGGTTGACTTGATAATAGCTGACGCGTATAATGTATACAGGTTGAAAATGGTTTTACATCCTATATCCACATATGTCGCAGCATAAATTGCCCCTATGTTTTTATTTTCATGTATACATGATACAGGGTGTAGGGCCTGAACTGGCTAATTGATCAAATAGAATATTTGGTTGCCCCCAACCGAATATATATGAAATTCGGCGAAGTTAAATTTATCGCCGGATTTTTTTTATGCTTTTTTCAGATGACGGTATGTCAAATATTGGGGATGAATATCTTATTTCCAGTATCAAGAATTTGATCTTTTTTTAGATCGTTTATTTCCATCAATAATCTTTGTTCCATCCTGTATTGGCTTGCCAGATCGTTGATTCTCATTTTGGATGGAAGAGTGTAATTAAATACTGTTATTTGTGCGATGATAATTACAGTTATCCTTCTCGTATTTGGAGTAAAATGAAAAGAAGTGGATTCTACCTTCACATCGATGTTTTTATGGCCTATATTTCCATAAATGTCCGGGGTGCGGACGATGGTGGAAAAGGGTATATGGGTGGAGAAGGAGATAACCCTGCTTTCTGGTTCTGAGGAATATAGTATTTGAACAATAAATTTTCCTTGGACAAGAATACCTGATGAAAAACTATCAACCCTGGTCACTTGGGTATTTTCTACTTCTACCCTGATGACTTTCTTTGCAGGAGGGAGTCTTTTTGGTATTTCCACATCTTCCCTCACTAGGAACTGAGACTGAGCAGATTTGCGAGGGCTGATTATAAAGAAGCGCCCCTCAATTGTCACAATTATTATTTCAGCCACTCCATCAAAGTTTATATCTTGAACAATAATTTTTCTTATTCTTCTTGGTGCCCCTATTTTTTGTGTAAGGATGTATGTGCTTCCATTCCATCTAAATATCAATATTTCACTGCTTGTTGCCACAACTAATTCAACTTTTCCATCACCATCCACATCACCTGCGCCAAAACCCACGATGGGTTCCCGTAGGGTGCTGCTGGCAAACTGTCTGACCAACTTTCTGTTTAATACCTTATAGACAAAGAAGCGGCGTTCCCCCGGTCCTGACATAATGATTTCTGCTCGCCCGTCATTGTCTATGTCTGCCGTGAGGATCGGGCCGGAAATTCTTTGCGTCAATTGACTTTCAAATTCCAATGCTGCATCTCTTTCCCTATATTTCAAAACAGATAGATTGAAAGGCAGCTGCTCCTTGATGTCCAGTACAACGATTTCCTTTCTTCCGTCCCCGTCAATATCTCCAATGGATGCCCTGGCAAGACTTCTAGGTTTGCGTTCCCAAATTTTGCTCAAAGCACTGTTATCTTTTTTATATATTTGAATGCCCGCTTCTTTGGTCGTGAAGACAACTTCTTCTACACCATCATGATTGATGTCACTGCTGGCCATGTCCAGTATCTCGCCACCCAGGTGATGTGTCTGAGATTTCCGCTTGTAGCCAAGGCCATCTGTGGACCATTCATATAACAATCCATAGTTACGAACCCCTGTAATTAACCCATTGGGTTCCCTTCCCGGCGGTGAGATAACATCTAGGACGTGAATTGACTGGCCCACATCGGTCAGATCTTTGAACGTAAGAAATTTTGCATGACAATCAAGGGTGATGAAATCTCCTATGGATGAACCGATTACTGTTTGTATATTTCCCCTCCCGTCCGTGTCCCCGGCCGTGGTATTGATATTTTCGCCTAGGCCATGACCGCTGAAGGTGAAAATGTAATCCGATATGTTCGGCATAGTTCTACCCCCTTTGAAAAACATCTATTTATTTTATTCTCGAACAGTATCATTTGTTAATCATATTGTCCTTCTGGGACATCAGCTGGTATTTGTGCTGGGCCTAATTTCCATGTTCCCGATAAGGAGGCTATGGTATAATATGCCATGGTGGGGAGTTACAAGACGTTCCCCACGGTCTAAATTGGAGGGAAGGAGGGGTGTCCGCCGTATATGGTGGAAGATAAAATAAACCGGGGGGTGTAATTAATGAGGAAGAGATTTTCTTGTACATTTTTGCTTGCTTTTATTCTAGTCTTGATGTTTTCATTACCGGCTTTTGGGAACGAGATTTTACTGAGTATTAATGGGGAGGAAATGGATGCCAAGGGTGTATTGGATGCTTCCGGTGTAACCATGGTTCCCGTGGAGGCCTTCCATATGGTACCCGGTGTTACCGCGGAATATATCCCCGGTGGGGAATTGAAAATTTCCGGGAATGGTTCTCTTTTTTCGTTAAAAATAGGGGACAACAAGGCCATTTTAAATGATAGTCCCGTTTCCCTACCTGTTGACGTTTTG
>JAAYRB010000072.1 GCA_012519005.1 Clostridia bacterium | reverse complement strand
AGAAGGGAATTAAGAAGCAGTTTTTCGTTGGCACTGCCCCCGCCGTATTCTTTTACCCTGCTGTTCAAGTCAATATGGGCTGTTCCTTCTTCAATCTCAAAATTTAAGAGGGCCGTACCTGGCCATACCGTGGGTACTAATTTCTCTTCCCCCGGACCCTGGAGCAGCTTCTCCACCGCCCTTTCCGGCAGTGCGTCATCATCCCTTGAGGCAAAAGCCATCGGTATCATATACATACCATTGATGTCCCCAAAATACACATTGTATACCGCCTCCGGCTCGGTGTCCCCCCTATAGTTGGCATATCTTTTTGTCATGGGCAGCTCCGTATCTATGCCCTGCATTTCCTTAACCACCTGACCTTCTATCAGGATCTGGACATTTTCAATGGTGGGTAAATTGCCAAGAGTCAGGCAAAGGGAATTGATTGCAAGCCTTGTCTCCACCTCATTCATCCTAAGAAAGTCCTGGGAAAAATCCAAAATGGCTGTCCCTTTGCTCACACACCAATCCCTGAGCAGCGTCCCCTCGGGTATGGTTTGGAGTAGAAATTCCCCCTGGGGGCCTTCTATTATTTTATCAACTGCTATTTTTATTAGATTCTTAATCTGCCTGTCCTCCACTTTGTCAAGGGAATATGTAATAGGTACCAGGTAGTTTTCTTCATTACTAAAATAAACCGAGATTTTTTGGGGCATCTCGAGATTAGCCTCATCCACAAGAAGGCCAGCCTCTTCCGAGGATGTCTTGGCGTGGGAGGAATTACTGCAGGCGGAGATGAGGAGCAGTGCTATGCATACCAGCCCCAACTCCACGGCAATCAAGTATTTTTTTCTCATGACCAAACTCCCAAGTCCATATCATTTATGTAATTAAATCAGACGCGTTTTAAGTTTTCTATATTATTAGCCTTTTTCCTCCTATATTCACCTAATAATACCCTCACTAGAAAAAACATTTTTCCCCAGTCAGCAGGGATATTTAGCGGATGGATCCAGACCTCACTATCCTAAATGCTTTGACTGAGAGAGTCAAAAGTATGGGAATGCCTGCATATCCAAATATAGGATATATATTTGCTACCAATGGTACAAAACCAAATTTACTAAAAGGGAGTACAATCAGGATCAATATAATGCCAAATCCTCTGGTACCCACGGGTACAAACTTATAAAAGTACGGATAAACCCTTTTGACCAAGCCGTAGGAATTTGCCACTGCTGTTGTCAGCATGGCAAGCCAAAGGGCAAGGGTATAGAAATACTCAAACACCCCGTGTACCTCACCGGCCAAGTGAAGCATGGGTATCTCAAATAGGGAAACATCTCCGGGATACTTGAGCATGGGAAGCCCCATAGCCAGGGCAAGAAATCCAAGACCTAGGCCGCCAATTACACCACCCAAGATATTTCCCTGTATCTGTCCCCTGTCCAATGAAGCAAAGATTACCAAGGCGATAATTATATTATATGACACATAAAGAAAGGATGCCCCAATCCAGTTTTTGGCCACAAGGGAATGTGAACTTTGTAATATCACATTGTTTTGGATGGATAATGGGTTGCTTTTCAGCAGGCAGGCTCCCCCCACAATAAGAATCAATATAAAAAGTATGGGTACTAGAAAGCTGTTAAGAAATAGTACCCCCTCCCCTTCCCCGGCCAATGCGGCCATTATACAAGCCGCTGTCAAAGCCGTTCCGGCGTACCGTGCAGCGCCGAAATGCTGGGCAAAAACAGCACCGCTGCCAGCCAGCATGATGCAAAGACCGAAAAACAAGAAAAACATTATCCAGATATCCATGAGAAGTCCTATATTTTTGCCCAGCAGTATATCCAATATTTGCCGATAGGATTGTT
Source organism: Clostridia bacterium (assembly GCA_012519005.1). Taxonomy (GTDB): domain Bacteria; phylum Bacillota; class DTU086; order DTU086; family DTU086; genus JAAYRB01. The sequence goes on along the minus strand of JAAYRB010000072.1, from coordinate 7,180 downwards.
CTTGCATTTGACCTGCAAGGAACAAAATTATCACGCCAAAAAACATAAACATACCGGCAGCAAACAGGATTCCCCAAAGGCCCTTTGTGCCAAAAACTAAAAAAAACTGCAGAATCTCTTGTCCGGAAGCAAACCCCGCCCCGACAACTCCGCCGATATAAACCGCAGCTATCCTTAATTTACCGCTCCATGAAAATTTCAATTTTATTCCTCCGGCAATTACAGAGCTACAAGATATCTATTCAAAAAAGCCGGCAGCTTGCATACAATTTACCATCGTATAAAAAAACTATTATTAGCCAATACTGTAGCCATAATTACAAAGGAGGAAAAATTGTGAGCAAGGCTCTTTTAGGTAAGCTCTTTAAAAGTGACAAAAATAAAAAAATATTCTGTCATTATACAGATCCTCATGCGATCAGAGTCCTGAGCAATAAATTTTCACTGCTTCTCGGCGAACTCAATTCTCCCCAAGGCCGCCCCCTAATTGTGGTGGGTATAGGTACGGACAGATCAACGGGGGATTCCCTTGGGCCTTTAGTGGGAACAAGACTGTCGGAAATAAGAGCCAAAAACTTACATGTCTACGGCACCCTGGATGAACCGGTCCATGCAAGCAATTTAAAAGAGAAATTACAGCTGATCAATGAAATGCATGACAACCCATTAATGGTGGCAGTGGATGCTTCCCTAGGCAGGAACTCCAGTATAGGAAATATAACCCTATCCCCCGGTTCACTGAAACCCGGTGCGGGGGTTAATAAGGAGCTTCCGGAGGTGGGAGAAATCCATTTCACCGGTGTCGTTAATGTGGGGGGCTTTATGGAGTATTTTGTATTACAAAACACAAGGTTAAACCTTGTGTTCAAAATGGCTCACAAAATTGCCATCAGTATCTTCTATGGGCATAAACTAGCCCTCGCCCAGGACATAAAAGCCGATAAAACGCTTTCCGTGTAAAAAGCAGCCCCTAGGAGCTGCTTTTTTTATACCGTATTTATTTAAACTTTAGAAAGACCCCATAAAAATGGATCCTACCCTTCTTAGATGTGGGTCATCCGCTCTTGTTTTTACTGCTGTTTTCGTAAAATATTTATCATCTTAAAAACTAGACTAATCATAAAAAAACCCTAGGTTTCCTTTGTTTTTTTAGCCTTTGGTTGGCTTATCTCTTTTTTTTGCATGGCACAATTTCCTTCCAGGAGGGCCCCTTCCTCAACTATTAGCCTGGCAGTCTCCACATCCCCAAGTAGTTTCGCTGTATTGGATAGTTCAATTTTGCCCTTGGCAAAAACACTTCCCTCTACCCGGCCGGAAATAAAAACATCGTTGGCCTTTATTTCCCCTTCCATTCGACCGCTCTCCCCGATGACCGTGTTCCCCTCTGTGATAGTCCGACCCTTGAGATGGCCGTCGATCCTGATCATCCCCTGGGACCTGATATTTCCCTCAAAAACAGTTTCCTTCCCGATCAATGTATCAAGTTTCTCGGAATTTGTATTTTTTGCCCTGGACAGCAATCCCCTCATCCCTTTCCTCATGGTCATTCCAGAACAGTAAGGGGATCAACGGCCTCGCCATTGTAGGTGACCGTAAAATGCAAATGAGGCCCTGTAGACCGGCCGGTGGATCCTATTTTTGCCACGGTATCTCCTTTTTCAATCTGATCCCCCACATCCACTAAAATTTTAGAACAATGGGCATAGAGGGTCATATACCCATACCCATGATTTATGACCACGGTTTTCCCATATCCTGGTTCATAGCCCGCTCTGATTACTTTCCCTTTTCCCGCCGCATGAATGGGGTTGCCGCGGCCGCCTGCAATATCAAGCCCATTGTGAAATTCCGTTCTTCTTCCAAAGGGCGATTTGCGATATCCAAAATCAGAAGTTATCCTTCCCCTAACGGGCCATTGATCAGGATATGAATCCAGATAGTCCAAATGACCTCTTACTTCCTCTTCCAAATGAGCAAGTCTTTCTCTCTCTTCCACCAACTTATCATCAAAATACAAATAAATCTGGGTCAGATCATCCAACCTTGAAAAGCTTGAAATTTCCACTGTATCACCGGCCTCATCCGCCCCTCCTCTTCCCCTAATCAAATCCCTGGCCTCTAAACCTCCGCCCCTAGAGCTGATATTTCTTCTTTCATCTGTAGATCCCTTGCTTTCAATGCCCATCAGTTTCCTTACCCGTTGATCCGTCTCATCCACTTCTTTGATTTTCGTTTCAATCCTTACTGCATTTTCTTCTATCTCTTGGATCTTTTGCTGCTGCACCCTATAAATATTTTTGAAGGCCTCCAGTCTGTCTGTCTCATCCAGCAGTTTATAATATCCTCTAACATAGTGGGCGGCAGTAAGAGATACGGCGAGCAGCAGTATGGCACCCACCAATGCGGCTGCCTTTGGAACCCAAGATGGTATTTTAAGGTTTTTAACCTCCGAGGTAGGGGAAGGTATTACCAGGAGGCTGATATAGCTGCTCTTAGATTTTCGGGGTTTTTCCCTATTACCCAAAGGGTATCACTCCTTAATCCCACTAACTGATTCCTTTCAATGCTTTTTCCACCGCCTGAGTCTCCTCGGGACTCAACTGATAATGGGAGCCGCCGCTTTTAATAGGCTTCACAAAGGATCTAGCCTCATCCCGCCCATGTAGGGAGCTGAGCACCAATCCATCCCCATGACCATCCAAAAGGGCTAAGGAGAAACTCAAATCACCGCCTACATCATTAAATGCGGAGTATCTGATGATTCCCACCCTCTGCAAGGCATGGGAAAATCGATCATCTAATATTTCCCATTGTTTGTCATCAATCTTGGTATTTGTTTTGTGTTGGGGCTTGTTTTTTACTAAGGCAGACATGGCTCTTCTAAGATTCCTAACCCTCTTAGAGAGAGCCAGGATCATTATCAAAAATATAAGAGTCAAAAGACTCTGCCCTAGAATTACATAAATAAAGTATTGGTTTATCAATTGTTCCGCCATATTAAGCATCACTTAAGCACCCCTTTTTCCACAACGGGTATAGAATGGTAATTCCACGTAAAAATATCTTTTCCTCCTTTCGGAAAAGAGTCGCAGGGCAGTGAACTTCTCATTGCTAGGTGAAGGTTTTGACGATTATCCCACCATGTATTATGATTTGTCTATCAGTATAGGACACAACCTTCCCAGGAGGCATATATGAGCTTGGATTCAAAGTGGAATATTCTTAAAGAAAAACTGCTGGAACTGGGCAGCGTCCTGGTGGCCTTTTCCGGAGGGAAGGACAGCACCCTGCTTCTAAAGGCCGCCCATGAAGCCTTAGGTGATAAATGTATTGCCGTTACAGCCCAGGCTTCTATCTTTTCAAAGAGAGAAACCATAGCAGCCCAAAGCATTGCCGCCGGTATGGGTGCAAGGCATGAGTTGGTTCCCTTAGATGTTTTTGGGATCGAAAAATTCGTTCGGAATGACAAGGATCGCTGTTATTTCTGTAAAAAACATATCTTTCAGGCTTTTAAAGAAAAAGCAGCCGAATATAATTTATCTTGGGTGGTTGAGGGGAGCAATAGGGATGATGTGATGGATTACAGGCCGGGCATCCGTGCTTTGCAGGAACTGGGGATATTGAGTCCCCTTAGGGAGGCGGGGTTGACAAATCGGGAAATACGTCTGCTGTCAAAAAAAATGGACCTGCCCACATGGGATAAGCCATCAAATGCCTGCCTTGCATCCCGTTTCCCCTATGGTGAAAGAATAACATTGAATAAGCTAAAACAAGTGGAAGAGGCGGAAGATTTATTGAAATCCCTAGGCTTTGAACAATGCCGCACCCGCTGCCACCAAAGTATAGCAAGAATAGAAGTTCCTAAAAAGGATTTCGAAAAAATAATGGACCCCCCCACCAGGGAAATGATCACAGAGGGGTTTAGATCCCTGGGTTTCACATTCGTTGCCCTGGATATGGACGGCTTCTCCAGCGGGAGCCTAAACAAACTGCTGTGAGGCCGCAGGCGGAAGGTGGGAATAGATATGCCCAGTAGTGATTTATCTAGAATCCTAATCAAGGTAAAGAAAGGTGAAATGGAAATAGATGAGGCATTAGATTACTTAAAGGATTGGCCCTACGAGGATAGAGGATTTGCAAAAATTGATCATCATCGGAGTGTGAGGAATGGTTTACATGAGGTGATCTTTGGCCAAGGAAAAACCCCGGAACAGGTGGCCCAAATTGCCAGTTCCATATGGAATAAGGGGGGCAATGTTCTTGTCACAAGGGCGGGAATTGAACATTTCCATGAAGTCAGGAATACCATACCATCTTCGATATACCATCAGGAGGCGGGCCTGATTACATCCATACAGAAAACCGCCCAGAGGATCGGGAAGGCGGCGGTGATCACCGCCGGAACCTCGGATCTATATGCCGCGGAGGAAGCAGCTGTCACCCTGGAATTTGTAGGGGTGGAAGTGCAGAGATTCTACGATGTGGGTGTTGCTGGACTGCACCGTTTGCTTGACAAAATAAAGGCCATCAGAAAAAATCAGGTAATTGTGGTGGCTGCGGGAATGGATGGGGCTTTACCCAGCGTAGTAGCAGGAATGGTGGACAAACCGGTTATCGCCGTACCCACCAGCGTGGGCTATGGGGCAAATTTTGCCGGGTTGTCCGCACTTCTGGCCATGCTGAACAGCTGCGCCCAGGGAGTGGGGGTAGTAAACATTGACAATGGTTTTGGTGCCGCTGCTTTGGCCCTAGCCATCGTAAAATCCGGGAGGGAAAATAGATGAAAGCAGCTTATCTCGATTGTTTTTCCGGTATCAGCGGGGACATGATGTTGGGTGCCCTGGTGGATGCCGGGGTATCCTTTAAAGATCTTAAAAATTATCTTGACGGTTTGGGGATGCGGGGATATACCATGACCTGTGAATCCGTTGTAAAAAGGGGGATGTCCGCCAAAAAAATAAACATCATTGTCCATGATGAACAGCCGGCTAGGCATCTCTCAGATATAACAGAATTGATTCAAAACAGCAGTCTACCCAAGGAAGTTAAAAAAATATCCTGTGATGTTTTTAAGCGTTTGACAGAGGCAGAGGCTAAAGTCCATGGTATGCCCATTGATAAAGTTCACCTGCACGAGGTGGGGGCGGTGGATGCCATTCTAGATATTGTGGGATCATGCCTTGGCCTGCATCTGTTGGGAGTTGAAAAAGTCTTTTCCTCTCCTTTACCCCCCGGTGGTGGCACTGTAGAATGCCAGCACGGAGTCATTCCTGTTCCTGCTCCGGCTGCCCTTGAATTGATCAAAGGAATTCCCACTGCACCCAGCCCCGTAAAGGCGGAGCTGGTCACCCCAACGGGGGCCGCCCTAGCAGCCACGCTTGCTGAAGGTTTTGGTGAAATTCCCCCCATGAAAATTAACCAGGTGGGTATCGGTGCGGGCACAAAGGATTTTCCCCACGCCAATATTTTAAGAATTATGGTGGGTGAACTGGCAAAAAATGCGGGTTTTCTAAGATGCGGCGATGGCAGTGTCAATGTTTTGGAAGCAAGCATCGACGATATGAATCCCGAGTTTTACACCTATTTAAGCAGCAGACTTATGGAAGCCGGTGCTTTGGATTATTTTTATACCCCCATATATATGAAAAAAAACCGCCCGGGAACATTAATTACGGTTTTATGTGATGAAGAAAATATTATAAAAGTCAAAAAAGTACTTTTCAATGAAACCTCCACACTGGGATGCAGAATCAAAAAAGAGCGGCGGGCAAGGGTGAAATATGAATTTTTGGAGGTGGAAACCCCCTTTGGCTCTATAGATGTGAAATCCTGTGTAGAAACCGGCACCTTTTCACCGGAATACTCACAATGCGAAAAACTAGCCCACGAAAAAGGGGTGCCGCTTAAAAACATTTATGACATGGCCAAGGCAGCTGCAATGAAAGGCAAAGGCCTGATCTGAGATATCAGGCCATATATCCCACGGCTTGCAGGATAATCACCAAAACAAAAGCAACTAAAATGGAGGGAAGCAAGTTGCCCACATGAATTTTTTTAATATTTAGAACATTGAGGGCTATACCCACAATAAGCAGGCCTCCCACCGAGGTCATCTCCGAGATTACACCTTGATTCATAAACGGACTGATCCACTGGGCCAATAGGGTAATGCTCCCCTGATATATAAAAACAGAAAAGGCGGAAAAAGCCACGCCTAGGCCCAGAGTCGAAGCAAGGACCACGGACATCACCCCATCAAGCAGGGATTTGGCAAAAAGGATGTCATGATTCCCCGTTAGACCGCTTTCCAGGGAGCCCATGATTGCCATGGCACCTACACAATAAATGAGACTTGCCGTCACAAAGCCTCTTGCCACATCCCCACCCATCCCATCCCTGCTCACAGCCCTTTCCAGTGCCTCACCACATCTATCTAAAAACCCCTCCACACCAACTGCTTCCCCAATGACAGCCCCCAGCAGCAGGCTAAAAAGAACCACCATAATCTCCCTGGTGTCAACCGCCATTGTTAAGCCAACCAGCAGCACTCCCAACCCCAAGCCTTGTAAAATAGTCTTTCTAAAGTTTTCCGGCAAACCCTGTCCCATCATTTTCCCCAAAATTGCACCAACTACTATCGCCAGTGCATTGACAACAGTTCCCAGCAATTCTCCTCCCCCGTTTCTCCTTATAGATATTCTTTTGCGATTACTACTCCATATAGGGAATCATCTCATCATCCACGCTGCTGAACTGCCCGGGCTCGATGAAGATCATGCCCTGCCTTTGAAGCTCCGAAACAACACTGAACATGGATTCCTTCTTGCCCGGTGGTAGATTGGCCACGAATTCATTTATTTTCCTTTCGTCGGCGTTGGCCCTGAACCTCATTCCACCGTACTTAATATAACGTTCTTCGCCCATATGTTCAACCCTCCTGAGGAGTATCAATTGTCTTATTGTTGGCATTTTTAAAAAGGATTATCAGCATGTCCACGGAAACATTTAATCCAACCATGTATTAAAACCTCAAGAAGCTTGATAATAAATTGATGTTTCACGTGAAACACTTATGATAGTGTCTTTTTTAGTTAACTATAAACAATAGGAGGTTTGTAAAGATGTCAGGATTTCCAGGTGTGGCAGGCGTGTTTGCAATACTACATTTGCTTCTGGTGTT
>JAAYRB010000007.1 GCA_012519005.1 Clostridia bacterium | reverse complement strand
TGACGGCATGCATCCACATAAAACCCTACTTTTGCTGCCACTCCACACACACTTGTCAGTAAGGCAGCCATATACTCCTTTGGATAGTAGGTTTTAAGCCATGCCGTTTGATATGAAATTAAAGAATAGGCAGCACTATGACTTTTGTTAAATCCATATCCTGAGAAAAATTCCATTAGCTCAAAAACCTCTTGTGCCGTGCTAATGCTTACCCCATGCTTTTCAGCACCTTCTAAGAATTTTTCCCTTTGGGCAGCTAATACCTGGGGTTGCTTTTTACCCATAGCCCTCCTTAAAATATCAGCTTCACCCAGGGTAAAACCGGCTAACGTGCTTGCAACCTTCATTACCTGTTCCTGATATAACATATTTCCATAAGTGTCTTTCAAGACAGGCTTAAGATCAGGATGGGCATACTCAATTGCCATTTCACCGTGTTTTTGTTTAGCAAAATCTTGGATTCTTCCTAAAGGACCAGGACGGCCCAGGGCTAATATAGCAATGATATCTTCAAAACAAGTAGGTTTAACTTCCTTTAGAAGACTCTGGAAAAGGCTGCTTTCAAGTTGAAATACACCAAGGGAATCCCCGGCACTTAGGATTTCGTATACCTTAGGATCTTCCAAATCGATTTCATTTACATCTATTTTAATTCCACTTGTGCGATGAATATTATCTATAGCCTTCCCTATGACTGTAAGTGTCCGCAGACCCAGAAAATCCATTTTTAAAATACCAAGGGCCTCCAAATCTTCCATTGGATATTGGGTTGTTATAGTTGAATCGTTGCTTTTGTAAAGCGGAATCAGTTCTGTCAGCGGATCTTTAGAAATTACTACGCCTGCCGCATGAGTTGACACATGTCTAGGCATACCTTCTACTGCTTTTGCTGTATCAATTAACTCTTGAGTTGTTTTATTTTTTGTGTATGCATTTTTAAATTCAAAGGATGTTTTAAGGGCTTTTTCAATCGTCATACCAAGTTCAGAAGGAACCAATTTCGCAATCCTATCTACTTCGCTATAGGGTATATCCAAAGCTCTGCCAACATCTCTTATAGCTGCTCTGGCAGCCATTGTTCCAAAAGTAATAATCTGGGATACACAATCTGATCCATATTTTTCTGTTACGTATTCAATAACTTCCCCACGTCTTTCGTAACAAAAATCTATATCAATATCAGGCAGAGTCACACGTTCGGGATTGAGAAAACGCTCGAAAATAAGTTCATATTTTATGGGATCAATATTTGTAATTCCCAGGGCATAGGAAAGAAGACATCCAGGGGCTGAACCTCTACCTGGACCAACATAGATTCCGCGCTCATTTGCAAATCTAATAAAATCCCATACTATAAGGAAGTAACCTGCATATCCCATCTCAACTATAGTACCAAATTCATAGTCGAGCCTATCTTTGAGCCTTTCTGTAATCTCTCCGTATCTACGTCTAAGTCCTTCACTTGCGAGATGCTTTAAATATGTTTCCTCTGTATATCCTTTGGGAACTGGAAAATGGGGCATATGGGTCTT
>JAAYRB010000071.1 GCA_012519005.1 Clostridia bacterium | reverse complement strand
GTAAAGGGGTTCAAGCCCTGCTTCTCCAAATCCCTACACCTGGCACTGAGTATGGGATCACCTCTGTATCTGAAATCCAGCTTTTCGATGATTACGCAGCTCAACGCGGGGCCTTTGATATCCACACCCTCGTAAAAACTTTTAGAGCCGAAAAGAACGGCCCTCCTGTCCTCCCTAAATTTTTCTATGAGCCCTTGCTTGGAACCATATCTGTCATCGTAAACCCGGATATTCATTTTTTCCAAGGGCATGCTCACCCTTCGGATGATATCCGTCATACGGCTCCTATTGGAGAAAAGAACCATGGTCCTTCCCCCCAGCATTTTCGCTATGATGTAAACGGCATGGGCAAAATATTCCGGGAAGCGGGACGATTTGTACCCCGGTGAATCTTGGGGTAGGGCCAAAACGCTGTTATTGGCATAGTCAAACATGGGGGGTAGGGGATCCAAAAACTGTACTTTCCCCTCATCCAATAGATGGAATCCAAGGGATTGGGAAATTTTATCATAGCTGCCCCCCTGGGCCAGAGTCCCAGAAGTCAACACAATACCCCTATTGTTTTTAAGTATCCTCTCATGGAAGACCTCCGCCACATCCAAAGGAGTTATGTGAAAAGACCACCAGCCCTCATTACCCTTAAGATGGCGGCAAACCCCATCCTCGGAATGAAATATCCTTTTTAGGTCCCCAGCCCATTTCTCACAGATTTTATAATATTCCTCTGCCATGGACTTGAGTTCCGTCTGCCCAAAATTCGCTGCCCTTCTCTCCATCTCTCCTGCGATATCTAAAATGAACTTGCCCAGGTCCTGGAAAACATTGGCACACCGGAGGATAGTTTCCTCCAGATCCTTCCAGCCGTGGGAAATGGGTATATGGAAACCATATCGGCTGTCATACCGGGGGCCGGCCAGGGACTGGGTCATCCCGCTGAGATCCTTATTATAAGCCTCCAGTTCTTCTACCTTGGAAAAAGCGGGAGTAAAATCAACATCAGTAATCCCAACCCTCCCACAATAGAGCTTCAGTAGGTTCAACAGACTTTTTTTGTTCTTTTTACGCAGCTGGGAACAAAATTCCCCCAACTCATAGGATGAAACCTCGTCAGAAAAGGATTCCCTTGCCTTTTCCTCCAGGGAATGGGCTTCATCTATAATTATTTTCTTTATCTCTGGAAAACCCCAGGGCCAGGTGAGCAGAAGGGAATGATTTATGGTGCAAACGGAAGATCTCCGCATCTCATCCACCCTCTGCCAATAAAAACACAGATCCCTTTGTTCGCATCCATCCCCTGCACAGTTTTCCTTCCGGCAGTGCACCCTTTTAGACAGGGAATTCATATATTTGTTATTCATCCGAAACCAATAGGAGATGTCCTGCAATTCCCCCGAGGAAGTCCTCATGCTCCAACAGTATAGAAATAGTTTGGCTAGGGCCTCGTCCAAATTACGAGGTTTGACCCCCACTTCGTCATCTATCTTTGACCTGCAGGCATAGTTAGAAATACCCTTAAGATCTGACACCCTGAAATTTTCAAGTCCCAAAGCGCCGGCTATCTTGGGCATCTCCTCCTGAATCTGCTGCTGCAGATTCTTGGTGTTGGTACTGATAAAAACCTTCTCATCCATGAAATGACTCCACAAAAAAGCAGCGGCTAGGTAGGGTAGGGTCTTTCCGCTCCCAGTGGGGGCCTCTAAAAATAGGGCCTGTTCACCCTCAAATACATCTATTATGGACTGTGCAATATCCAGCTGATGCTCCTTGAATTCATAGCTGGGCAAATGCTTCCGCCATCTTTCCTGGTCCCTGAGTATGTACCCCATATCATCTAGACCGAGATCGCCCAAGCCGTGGGCGGTGGGTTCTTCCCAATTGTGACTGACCGCCCGCTCACTGGTGTGACGCAAAGGGGATATGGGGATATTTTTCAAATAGGGCAGCCAGTTCCAAGTGGTGCCCTCCATATATCTCATGGCCTTTTCCAGCAAATCCGCATCCAGCAGGCACAGATCCCCCATGAGCTTCTCCACCGCCCGCCGGGTATCCAAGGCATCCTCTAGGGCCCGGTGCTCCTCCTCCCGATCCTCGCCAAGATAATTCTGGATCAAATGATTGAGGTTGTGCTGGGGAAAATGGGGCTTGAATATAACGAACAGCTCCAGGCTGTCCAAGAAAATATTATTGAGCCAGCCCAGCTTTGCTTCCAAAAAACCCTTTTCAAACCTTGCATTGTGACAGATGAGGGGGTAATCCCCGATAAACTCCAGAAAGGAATCCTTGATCTCATCAAAGGAGGGGGATTTTCTTAAGTCTTCCTCCTTGAGGCCTTTACAGAGATCCAGGATCACCAGGGGAATATGATCGATGCTGGGGTTCACCAGCTGATGATATTCATGCACCTCACCGTCAACTATTTTCACAGCCCCCAGCTCAATGATTTCATCCCTGTCTTTATAGAGGCCCGTGGTTTCCAGATCAAGATAAATGACATTATCTATCATAAATATCTCCTTAAAATCACTTTAGAATATTCCGACCAAAATAAATAAACTCCCAGCTGTTTTTTCGACATGGGAGCAAATTTCCCCTTTTAGGAATCCGGAGGTCGACACCAATATTGCGTACACTCCTTTGGGTATGGAACATACTGCGGGATGTATTTCTATAGATCCGTCGTCACTGCATTTATAAAATCCCGGAAATCATCAAGACTGACTTTTACAATCCTGTGTACCTCTTTGTCATCAACTTGATGGTACAAATGCACGATGCGATTTCTGAACTTAGCCATACGAACAAAGGTGTTTTTCTTATCCCCAGGTAAAATACCTTTTTCTACAAGAATGATGAAGGACTCTGCGTAAGTTTTAGGGGTGCCATAGTTTCGGCGGGCAATTATATGGTTGGCAATATCCAACATTGCTTCAATTGATATTTGCAGTAGATATTTTGCTGACTCAATATAGTAAAACTTGCTTAAAAAATCCTGTTCTGGAAGAGATGCAAGTTCCTCCAGCTTTTTTAAATTGTCCTCTATAATGTTGATTTTTTGATAGAGCACTTCCTTATTTACCATCCGAGTAAGCCTCCTTGATCGCTAACAATCTTTCCTCCCGAAACTTTCTCATATGGTAGGCAGAGGCCTGGTATAAATTGATAGTTTCCTCTATAAAATCCCTAGTGGCAATAAAGTCCGCTTCATATATGAGCTCCCCTTGGGATATGGCATTGAACCGCAGTTGAATTGGGGCCTTGTTTAGATTCACCACATCCAATTTGTCCGTTCCCAGTTCCAGGCTCAAATAGGCATCCAAATCCAGCTCCTCTGTAAGCCCTATCTTCATCTCGGGCAAAAAAACTACACCCAAGTCAATATCGCTGAATTTGGTTTCATACTCAGTACCATAGGAGCCAAAAAGAAAAACCCCCGCCACTTCTTTTCGTTTTTTAAATGCCGCCCTAAGCTGGGATACCAATGCATCCTTTCTTGCCTCACCCATTATGACACCCTTCTTTCTGACCAATGCTCGCATTGTTTAAGTACAATTTCCAATGCCCCCTTCATCTCCTTGGGGGGATAATTATATTTTGACAGGAGCCTTCTCACCACGGTCCTCATCCTGGCCCTTCCTGAAGCCTTGTGCTGCCAATCTATTGTTTCTTTTTCCTTGAGATTCCTGGTGAGCTCCTTTGCCATTTCCACCAGTTCTTCATCTTCATAAAATTCCTCAATGGAATCCTTGAAGGTCAATGCATGATAGAAGGACAGCTCCTCTTCCGTAAGGCCGGTGTCCTTTCCTTCCCTATCAGCCTGCACCATATCCCGGGCCATGGTGATCAAATCCCCAATGATCTCATTCAAACCCAATGGGTATTTCCCCCCGGCAGTATATTCCTCCCGATCCTCCCGCACTTCCCCCAGCCCTTCGGCTTCATGATATTCCTGAAGCAGCTGATCAAGACTCCGGGCATTGGCAATCTGGTTTTTCCTGTAGCTGTCCATGACCCTTTTCAATCTCTCGGAAAACTCCTCGGATTTGACAATATCCCTTCTGGATCGCAGTTGTATCTCTTCCCTGAGCAATTTATGCATCAATTCTACGGCCAGATTCTTCTGCTTCATTCCCATAATTTCATTCAAAAACTTTTCATCAAATAGGGAAAACTCCATATCCAAATCTGAAAATAGATTTATTACCCCTTCACTGCGTATGCTGTGCTCCAACAGCTCTTCTATCTGCTTATTTATCTCCTTTAATGAGAGCCGCCCGCTTTCCTTGATTCTGCTGACACCGATCCTGACAGCCTCGATGTAGGAGGCCGCCCTTTGTTCATCAACAGTGGTTATGGAGGAGCAAAGGCTGTGGGCTTGTCTCAGTATATAGGATTCCTTTTTAAAGCTTTTTTGCATCTCATCATTGAACCTATATATATGGTTGACCCCTTCGGTTATTAGATCTGATCTCACCCTATCTTCCACATCATCTCTAAATATATCCGAATAATCCAAACCGTATAAAAATTCATTTCTGCAAACTTCCAACTTCTCCTTAAACTTAGGATATATTTGCTCCCTAATATCCGGGTTGGAAAAATTCCTTTTATCTCTCACAGTATAATCATTCATGGCATCCCGCAAAGCCTTGGCAATGCCAATATAATCTACTACCAATCCCCCTTCCTTATCTTCAAAGACCCTATTGACCCTGGCAATGGCCTGCACCAACCCATGACCCCTCATGGGCTTATATACATACATGGTGGCAAGGCTTGGTGCATCAAATCCCGTCAACCACATATCCACCACAATGGCTATCTTAAAGGGATCATCATTATCCTTAAAGCGGTAGGCCAGCTCCTTCCTGTGATCCTTGCCCCCTATGATGTCCCTCCACCCCTCGGGATCATTATTGCTCCCCGTCATTACCACCCTGACCTTTTCTTCCCAGCTGGATCTCAATTCCAGTATTTTCTCATATATCTTCATGCCGATATTTCTGTTATAAGCCACTATCAGGGCCTTCCCGGTGAGCAAATGCGCCCTTTCATTTTCATAGTGTTTTACTATATCTTTGCATAGGGTATCTATCACTGCTTCGGAGCCCAGCACCGACTCCAACCTGCTCAGCTCCTTTTTACTCTTGGCAATATCCTCCTCAGCGGCTTGTAATGCCAGCTCCTCATATTTGTCATCTATTTGTTCCAGCAGACCCTCATCTAAACCCAGATTCATGACCCGGTTTTCGTAATAAATGGGCTTTGTGGCCCCATCCTCCACCGCCTGAGTCATATCATAAATATCAATATAATTACCAAATACCTCCTGGGTGTCCCTGTCCTCCTGGGAAATGGGGGTCCCAGTAAATCCTATATAGCTGGCATTGGGAAGGGAATTCCTTATAATCCTGGCCATGCCCATCTGTATGGAACCATCCTTTTTTATTACTTCCCTGAGGCCGTATTGACTCCTGTGGGCCTCATCGGTGATCACGATGATGTCCTTCCTGGTGGAGAGGGGCCTATGGGATTCCGAAAATTTTTGCATGGTAGTGAAGAATATACCGTTGGCCAGCCGCCCATCCAAGATTTCCTTGAGATTCTCCCTACTCTCCGCCTGTTCCGGGGTCTGCCTTAAAAAATCCTTCACCCGGGCAAACTGTCCATAGAGCTGTTCATCTAAATTATTTCTATCGGTGATAATAACAAAGGTGGGGTTTTTTAAATATTTATACAGTAATTTCG
>JAAYRB010000070.1 GCA_012519005.1 Clostridia bacterium | reverse complement strand
GTGGGAAATGGGCGGAACAGCCTGTGGCAGAGATAAAGAGCAGCTGAGCCCTCCCTTTATCTCGCCTGTTTTGGCTGCCGTCAATAGATGGCCGCATAAACGACAGCCCACGGGAATTAGGAAATTGCTTGAAGGGCGGTTCAAACATATATACATCCTGTCGTTGTTCCCCAGTATGCGCAGTCTGATAAATACCTGGAATGTCCAGCAGCTGTATTGACAAGGAAGACAAATATGATTTAAGATTAAATTATCTTTCAAGGCGGTAATGAGTTTCCCTCATGCCGCTTTTTTTGGATATTTCCATTGGATATTTGTCACAGGCAGGTATTATGATGCTTTTTCGATTATTTTGCAAGGAGTGAGGGTATGCGTTTCCACGGAACAATGAGGATCAATGGGGTAGGGCATCTTGAAATAGGTGGATGCGATACAGTTAAATTGGCGGGGAAGTATGGTACACCCCTATGGATTATGGATGAGGAATATATCAGGGAAAAATGCCGCCGATTCCGTAAAGCCTTCATGGAGGGGGGGCGGCGGGGGGATGTGGCCTATGCCAGCAAGGCTTTTTTAACTCTTGCCATGGCTGCCATAATAAATGAAGAGGGTCTCTCCCTGGACGTTGTTTCCCAGGGAGAATTGTATATTGCTTTGAAGGCGGGCTTCCCGCCGGAAAGAATCTACTTTCACGGTAACAATAAAAGCCTGGATGAATTGAAGATGGCCGTGAAGGTGGGTGTGGGCAGAATTGTGGTGGACAACTTTTACGAGATTGATCTATTAGAGAAGGCCGCAGGGGACAGAAAGGTAAATATTATGCTGCGGGTTACCCCGGGGGTTGAGGCTCTCACCCATGATTATATTAAGACGGGACAGGAGGATTCCAAGTTTGGCTTTTCCATAGCTGATGGCGATGCCCTGACCGCAGTAAATAAGGTTCACGGGATGAAAAACATTGTTCTTAAGGGAATACATTGTCATATTGGCTCACAAATATTTGAAACCCGTCCTTTTGTGGAAGCTGCGGATATTCTGTTGGGGTTCATCAGGAATATAAAGCATGATTTTGAGATCGATATGGAAGAATTAAATCTGGGCGGCGGTTTTGGTATTTATTACAGCCCGGGGGATGAGCCCAGGGATATTGCATCCTATGCGGACCATATTTTCCATCTTGTAGAGGATAGGGCCCGGGAGTACGATTTAAAGATGCCCAAAATTATAGTGGAGCCGGGCCGTATAATAGCAGGTCCCGCCGGTACCACCCTTTACACTGTAGGAAGCATTAAGAATATCCCGGGAATCAGAAAATATGTTTCAGTGGATGGGGGAATGACGGATAATATTAGGCCGGCTCTTTATCAAGCCAGGTACGAGGCAATTATAGCCAATAGGGCTGGGGAAGAAGCCGTGGAGCCGGTGACTATTGCAGGGAAGTGCTGCGAAAGTGGGGATCTGCTCATCAAGGATATCTGTTTACCTGAAATAGAGTCAGGAGATATTTTAGGGGTGTCCTGTACCGGTGCCTACGGATATTCCATGGCAAGCAACTACAATAAACTTCCTCGTCCCGCCGTTGTGCTGGTAAGGGAAGGTACGGCGGAACTCATTGTCAAAAGGGAGACCCCGGAAGATCTTATTGCCAATGAAATATTACCCAAGAGATTGGCAAAGGATGTTGATTTACCCTATGCGTCCATGTCTTAGGGAGCCCGGGTCTCTGTTCCAGGTTTATTTGAAAAGCACCGCATTTTCGGTAACCCCTGCTTGCACTGGGGGATACTGTGATAAGATATATAAATGACATATTGTATATGGATAGTTGTTTAAAGGTGGTAATAAGGCATAGAGCCCAGGCCCCTTAAAGGAGTGATATGGTTGCCCTTCAGTGATTTTAAGGGTATGTTGGCTGCAGTTCCGGCTATCCTGGTGGCTATTACTTTCCATGAGTACGCCCATGGGAAAACGGCCCATTTATTCGGTGATCCCACGCCAAAATACCAGGGAAGATTGACTCTCAATCCCATTGCC
>JAAYRB010000069.1 GCA_012519005.1 Clostridia bacterium | reverse complement strand
ATTCTCTCACCCCTGGAAAGCCTGGCCTGAGTAGCCCTATCCAAGTCTGAGCCAAACTGGGCAAAGGCTTCCAATTCCCTATATTGAGCCAAGTCAATACGGAGGCGTCCTGCCACCTGTTTCATGGCCTTGATCTGGGCTTCTCCCCCCACCCTGGAAACCGACAGCCCCACGTTGATAGCCGGGCGCACACCGGCGTGGAAAAGGTCCGTCTCCAAATAAATCTGTCCATCTGTAATTGAGATCACATTTGTGGGTATATAGGCCGACACGTCCCCTGCTTGGGTCTCGATGATGGGAAGCGCCGTCAATGAGCCTCCCCCCAGTTCATCACTGAGTTTGGCCGCCCTCTCAAGGAGGCGGGAGTGAAGGTAGAACACATCTCCGGGGTAGGCTTCCCTTCCCGGCGGTCGGCGCAGAAGCAGAGACAATTCGCGGTATGCCACGGCGTGTTTGGAAAGGTCATCATAGACAATCAGTACATGCCTGCCATCATATTTGAAATACTCTCCCATACTTGCCCCGGAATAAGGCGCAATAAAAATCTGGGGAGCTGGGTCACTGGCGCTGGCCGATACCACAATGGTATAATCCATGGCGCCGGTTTCTGTGAGCTTGGCCACCACATTGGCTACTGTGGAAGCTTTCTGCCCGATGGAGACATAGATACAAATGATATCCGAATCCTTCTGATTGATGATGGTGTCCACGGCGATGGCGGTTTTGCCTGTCTGTCTGTCGCCAATAATCAATTCCCTCTGACCCCTACCGATGGGAACCATGGAGTCAATGGCCTTTAGCCCCGTCTGTACCGGCTCGTGCACCGGTTTACGGTAGATAACACCGGAGGCCTTTTGCTCAATGGGACGGAATTGATCCGTTTCAATGGGTCCCTTCCCATCTAAGGGCTGGCCCAATGGATTTACAACTCTACCGATGAGGGCGTCCCCCACAGGTACTTCCACAATTCTGCCGGTCCTCTTGACCTGGTCGCCCTCCTTGATCTGCTCGAATTTACCCAGGATAACACAGCCCACGGAGTCCTCCTCCAGGTTCTGAGCCATACCGTATCCCCCACCGGGGAATTCGATGAGCTCACCAGACATGACATTATTCAGTCCGTAAACCCTGGCGATACCATCCCCCACCTGCAAGACCGTGCCCACTTCATTGATCTCAATCTCTGTTTCATACTGTTCTATTTGTTGTTTCAATATTAGGCTAACTTCGTCGGGTCGAATACTCATATGACTTGTTCACCCCTATCTTCTTCAAAATGAGCCGTTTTCAAACTTCTCTCCAATGCCCGCAGCTGATATTTGGCGCTGGCATCAAAGAGCTTATCCCCTATTTTCATAATGATCCCACCGAGTAAATCCGGATCCACCTCTATATTTAGGCGGACATCTTTATTTAGTTCCTCTGAGAGCCGCTGCCGCACCATCTCTTCCTGTTCCGGCGGCAGCTGGAAAGCGGATCTTATATCCACCTCAACTATACCCCTGGCCTCATCAATGATGTTCCCAAATTCGGCAAGAATATCTTCTAAATGCTGCTCCCTATGCTTGTCGATAACCAGCTTGATAAAATTCATAGTGAGCCCGGTGATTTTGTCCGCAAACAGCTTCTCAAAAATATCTTTTTTGGCACCTTGCAAAATGGCATGGAAGCCAATCATACTTTGCAGTTCCGGATTTTCACCGATGGTTTCGACGACCAACCGGAGGTCTTTTTCCACTGTATCCAGCATGTCTTTTTCCTGGGAACTAAGAAAAAGAGCCCGGGCATATCGGCGAGCAAGTATTAAATTGCTTCTATTCATTGTACTTCCCCCACCTCGGAAAGAAATTCTTGCAGCATTTTTTCATGGTCGTCTTTGGTGATGTTTTTCTCTAGAATCTTGCCGGCGGCCATTACCGCCAAGGTGGCAACTTCATCCCGGACTTCCTTCAATGCCTGTTCTTTTTCCCGCTTTATCTCCTCACGGGCTTTTTCGGAGATCTTGGAAGCCTCATCTCTTGATTCGGCTATGATTTGATCCCTGGCAGCCTCGGCTTTTTTGGCAGCCTGGGCTATTATCTCATGGGCCTCTCCGCTGGCCTTCTCCATCTGTTCTTGATATTGAACAAGCAGCTCCTCGGCTTTTTTCCTTTGGGATTCGGCATTGGACAAGTTATCGCTGATTTCGTTTCTGCGTTCATCGAGAACCTTCAGCACGGGCTTCCAGAGGAATATACCTAAAATGGCTAACATAACAAGAAAGTTTATAATAGCCCAAATCAGTTCATTTAGATCAATACTCATCAACTTGCCCCCTCTCGCAGCCAATAAAATACCCTAAGGGCGATCGATGAAAGTCCCGACCGCCCGGATAGGGTGCTGAACAAAATTTAAATTTTCCCAACTAACATAAAAGCAATCAACAGTCCGTAAATAGTAAGAGCCTCCATAAAAGCAAGAGCCAAGATCATGGCGGTACGGATTTCACCCGCTGCTTCAGGCTGTCTGGCCATACCTTCTAGAGCCTTGGATGCCGCTCTTGATTGGGCAATAGCAGGTGTGATTGTTGTAATACTGATTGTCAGTGCAGCCGACATAGCAATAAGGCCTGGTCCTAGATCCATTATTCTCACCCTCCTTTCCCAAAAAAACTTTTACTGCTCAAAAGGTCACTCAGGAATAGACATCATTCTGCTTCTGCATTACTCTACCGTCAGTTCATTCGTGCGGCTTACTCGTGAGTGGCCTCATAGAAATAAACCGATGACAGCAGTGTAAACACCACTGCTTGGATAAAACCAAATAATATTGATAAGAACATAATAGGAACCGGAAGGAGATACGGTACCAAGCTAAGCAGCGCCGCCGCAGTCATTTCCCCTCCGTAAATATTTCCAAACAGACGAAGGGATAGGGATAAAGGCCGCACCGCCTGCTCCACCAAATTAAGGGGCAGCATAAAAAAAACCGGTTGGAAAAAGCCCTTTAGATAGGCCGGCCCCCGCCGTTTGATTCCATAAAATTGTGTAGCCACAAATACCGTGAGGGCTAAGCCGGCTGTGACGCTCCAATTCGCGGTGGGTGTATCAATACCGGGAATACTGCCGGCACCGGGAATAAACCCTACATAGTTGGAAGCCAAAATGAAGATGAACATTGTACCCAAAAAGGGCAGAAAATAATGGGCCCTTTCGAATCCGAGAACACCGCTGAAAAAATTAAGCAAAGCGTCAACCACCATCTCTATGATGGTCTGCCTTTTTCCCTCGGGAATCCTTTTGAGATTCCTGGTGGCAATGAAGCTGATCAAACCCAACACAACTATCAATCCCCACATGGTGGTAACTCTGCTGGTGACCCCCAGACCAAAAATTTCAAATAAATACTCAACCTCCTGATCCACCCCGTATCACCCCTTTTTTTTGGATAAAGTCTTATAAACCAGGTAATTTTTTATCATGGTAAGCCCAATGGCAGTCCCCAGAAGCACAGGGATATTTTTACGCACCAACACCAGGGCTATTATATTTGTGATATACCTGACGGCAAATACCGCCATCTCCAATACATTTTTGTTCCTTGCCTTTTTTTCAAGAAGCCTCCTGACTACCTTCCCTGCGATAAAATAGCTGGAGGTGCTCACTGTCGTTCCGAATACCAAGCCTAAGAAAAACGATATTAATATACTTTTATCCATCTCGTCCTAGTATCTACTTGCCCGTTGTGTCATCGGAAGAAGGATCATCAGGGCTACCCCCATTGTCAACTTTTAGAAATTCTGAAATCAAATGATAGAACGACAGACCTATAGCAAGCAATATGCCGAATAATGTGAACCATTGATTCGTGCCCAACTTCTTGTCCACCCATTGCCCGGCATGGAAACCAATCAACAACCGCAGGGCGATCCCCACACCAAAGGATAGTGCAAGGCCAAATAATCTTTTTGAGCTGTCAGTCTTATTTTTCCTAATAGGCTACCAACCCCAAGCTAAAAAAAATACTGGCTGCATATAAGTGTATCTTATCGCACCAGTAAGCGGCCTACAAACCGCAGTTTAATGTATGAGTGGGTCAGTGAGCTGCTGGGTAAAGGCTTTATCTACTGGAAATCCCAATGGCAAAAGGTCAGGCATTACCTGTTTTTTTACCTGCACATTATGGTTCAATATTCCTACTGATGATATTATTCAAGCATATGTAGTTAGTATATTTGAAATGCCATACACCCTACTCACAGGTATCACAGTAAAATGGCATACTCCATCATCATTTCCACCGGATGGACCCGGAGGATTGTAAATATCCCATATGTATGTGTGCCTCTATCAGTCTGTATGTATATGGTATGCATAATATGCATACCTGAACATCACTGATCCAAAACATCGTAGATAATTCTTCACCTTTCGCCCCAGCCTTGGCCTCCGCAGCCCCTTCCCTTTAAAACACTTCCACAGCGGCATTTGTGGGGGTCCATCGCCCGGGCCGCTGGGCCGCCTTTATCGTCTGGAGGCGAAATGTCCAATTTTCCTGTGTTTTGGATATACTCCATGCCTTCTTCCCATTGTCCCACTTAATCTTTCCCTCTATTATAACAGGTATATGGGGGCTATTTCAAATAGGAGTAATCTTCAAAGCATACAGCCCCGCCCTCATATGCATTTATGCTTCCAATTATGCTGTTTTGCTCATGAAGATTTACCCTTGAATCGGCCTATGGGCTGTTTTTTTATTCCATATCAATTTGTGAGTATTTACTTTTGCCGCCCATGTCAAGCCGCTGTACGTTCCATGGTTTGGGATCCCAGGGTCCACTGTACCAAATACAATGTTCCATGCCCCAACTACATAGATATTCTCCCCGGCGGCAGGAATTCCTTTCCGTTTAGGAAGATTTTTAGTTATTTGCAAGAATTTTTTCACGCAAATTCTTCAGGCATTTCCCGTCTTCTACCAAAATAGTAGAGCAGGGTATCTCGAATTCTCAGGGAAGCCCTTCCATCCCCATAGGGATTCAATGCATTAGCCATTCTCTCATAATCCTTAGGGCAGGTGAGCAGTTTCCCAACTTCCCGAACAATTTTCTCCCTCTTTGCACCCACCAGTTTCACCGTTCCCTCCTCCACGGCCTCCGGACGTTCCGTGGTCTCCCTCATCACCAGCACCGGCTTACCCAGTGCCGGAGCCTCTTCTTGTAGACCGCCGGAGTCCGTGAGTACAATATGGCTCCCGGCCATGAGATTTACAAAGGGTTCATAGTCCAAGGGATCAATTAGATGCACACGGGGATGACCACCCAGGGTCTCTCTGGCTAGACGCTGAAGATGGGGGTTCTTGTGAACCGGGAAAACAATTTTTATGTCCTCAAATTTCCCCACGATTTCATTCAAGGCGGAGAAGATCTCCTCCATTGGCTCACCCCAGTTTTCCCGGCGGTGGGCTGTGACGAGGATCACCTTTTCCCTTTCAAAATCCAATTCCTTGAGCAAGGGGTCAGAGAAAACATAATTTTCCCTCACCGTTTCAAGCAGGGCATCGATAACGGTATTTCCTGTGACAAAGATACTGTCCCCATGGACCGACTCGTCCAGCAGACTTTCCCTAGCCCTTTCCGTGGGTGCAAAATGCAGGCTGCCCAAGGATCCTGTGAGCTGGCGGTTCATTTCCTCCGGGAAGGGTGCATATTTATCATAAGTGCGCAGCCCCGCCTCCACATGGCCCACGGGTATCTTTTGGTAGAAGGAGGCCAGGGCGGCGGCGAAGGTGGTAGTGGTGTCACCGTGAACCAGAACCATATGGGGCCTTTCGCCTTGGATTATCTCGCCTATCCCCTGCAGCACCCTACAGGTGATATCACTCAGTGTTTGACCGTGATGCATGATATCCAGATCATGATGGGGCTGGATACGGAATAATTCCAACACCTGATCCAACATCTCCCTGTGCTGGGCCGTTACAGCCACCCGGGATTCGAATCCCTCATGCTCATCAAGGGTTTTTACCAGGGGGGCCATCTTTATTGCCTCCGGCCGGGTCCCAAAAACCGACAAAATCTTAATTTTCATCACTCAACCCTCCATTTATTCCCCCAACCACGGGGACGGACTCTTTGGTTGGTGGGCATCCCCAACCTCAGCAGCTGGCCTTGGGGCCGCCCTTATCAGTGTATTTTATCATCTCAAGTTCAGCTTCTTCCGCTATTTGCAGGGCCAACGGGTCATTATATAATTCCCGGTAAACTATCTTTTTTACGCCCACATTCACCATCATCTTCATGCACAGGCTGCAGGGGCTGGCATTGATATATAACGTGCTCCCTTCGGCGGAAATACCAAATTTTGCACACTGAGTGATGAGATTGGCCTCGGCGTGGGCGCCCCTACAAAGGTGTAGATCCCTTCCTGATTCAATGTTGTTTTGCTGCCTAATACAGCCCACTTCATCACAATGCTTCAAACCCGAAGGGCTGCCGTTGTAACCCGTGGCCAAAATCCTATTCTCCCTTACAAAGATGGCCCCCACTCGCCTGCGAAGACAAGTGGATCTAGTGGCAACCATATCAGTTATTTGCATAAAATATTCATCCCAGCTGGGACGGGTACCTATCCTTGGCTCATTTGTTGGTTCGTGGTATATATCCATGGCATTTCCTCCAATATTTTGGGAATACATAATGAAGTCACAGTTGACAATGCATTAAAAAACCTATTTGGTCAGCAAGCCACCCTCGTTATAAATATACATTTATCCATAACCAAGAAACACCAACCGCCGGCGCTGCTTCCCCCGGTTGGTGTAGATTTATGAATTATGTCTATGATAACATCAATTTTTATCTATTGCACGGGCGGGTAATGGCGAAAACACAGCCGCGGTGTACTGAATTTGTACCCGCCAATTACTGTTCCATTTGAATGGGGCCTTGCCATAGAGGAGGGGCGCTGGAGCAGCTGTCCCGTTTGAGCGAAAATTGCATAACGTAGGGGCTTTAGAGTCTGTTGGTGAAGTGGAGGATCAGCCGCAGCAGCTGTCCGAAGCGAAGCAAGTTTTGATATGGCCCGAAACGAGCAGATACCTGTTAGCCTGTTATCCCCTTTGGTGACAATTGCATAGCGGAGAGGCGTAGGGGCTGTTGACGAAGTTAAGGAAAGTTGGATCAACTGTCTGAGCAAGGCGAGTTTTGATCCAACCCTTAACGAGTTTACAGCCCCTTGCCTTGGGGCTTTAGCAATTGAATCAAAGGGGATAATGGGCCCACCAGACCAACCAAAGAGTCCGTCCCGGTGGTTGGGGCTTATTTAGGAGTATTGCACCAGCGGGTGGCAAATTCGATCAGCACTTTTGTGTAGGAAATGAGATCCTCTAGATCAATACTTTCATCCACGGCGTGGGCCAAAGCCAACTCCCCGGGGCCATAAAGCACCGTAGGAATACCTCCCTCCCCCAGCCACCCAGCATCAGTCACCGTAGGGGACATTCCCATGATCGGCTTTTCACCGGTGACAGCGTGATGAACATCGGCTAGAAGCTTTGTCCCTTCATGCTCCCTATCCAGCTCCAATGAAGGAAATATCTCCCCCCTGTCCTCTATCATGGATTCCCCTCCCCAGCGGAATTTTGGTGGATTATCCCGAAGCCAGGGATCGCCGGCGGCCACATTCATGATATGCTCCTCTATTTCCTTGGAAACATCCTTATAATCCTCATCCGGATAAAAATGCACCGTGATCCATAGGGAACATTTATCCGCCACAAAAGCGGCGTGGCGCCCTCCCTCTATCACCGCCGGGTTTATAGTGTTGCTTCCCGGAGGAAATCCCTCGTACTGCTTCATCACCGCCCAGTGCCTCTCCAAATCCTGAAGCCCCTGGATTACCTTGGACATCTTCTCCACGGCGCTGGCACCAAAAATCCCCCCGCCGGCGTGAATCATTCTGGCCCGAACACCATCATGAAAGGTTGTGGGGCTTTCCACGGTGATCCACCCAGTGATAACTCCCCCCTGTCCTAGAATCTCAAAATCACTAATATCAGCGGCAATAGCAAAATCCCCCCGGGGGCCACTTTCCACACACTGGCGAGTGATACCTTCGCCCACTTCCTCGCCGGTAACGCTGTGCAAAATCAAATCCCCCTTTAGCCCTACATCCGCCTCCTTCAACAATTTCATCGTGAA
Source organism: Clostridia bacterium (assembly GCA_012519005.1). GTDB lineage: Bacteria > Bacillota > DTU086 > DTU086 > DTU086 > JAAYRB01. The sequence continues at coordinate 1,639 of JAAYRB010000069.1, read as the reverse complement.
TAGGCAGGCGGCCAAGGCAGTTTTCATATCCGATGCACCCCGTCCGTAGAGACGGCCATCCTTTACAAAGGGCTTGAAGGGATCAAAAGACCATTGGGAAACATCCCCCACCTCGGCCACGTCCACATGGTTGTTTAGAATCAAACTTTTATAATTGGCAGAATCAGTGCCCGGAAGGACGGCAACAATATTGGGATCACCCTTGAAATACTCCCAACGATCTATACTGCACCCCAACTCCTCCAAATAGCCCTGGATAAAATCCTGCACCGGGCCGCAGTTCCTACCGGGTGGACAGACGCTGGGATAAGAAATCAAATCACAGGAAAGCCTGATGAGTTCATCCTTTTTTTCATCCACCATTTTATATAGATGTAGGAGCTTATCCTTATCCAATTTTTCACTCATTATCTAAGCCTCCAATATATTTTATTGCAAAGTAAATAATCTTAGTATCTAAACTTATTCTACCAATAAACACCAGCAGCGGAAAGACCCAAGGGCTGGTTGTTCCGTTTGCGCGAAAATTGCACAGCATATGGGCTCTAGGGTCTGTTGGCGATGTGGTGAGCCGCAGCGGCTGTCCAAAGCAAAGCGAGTTTTGATACAACCCTTAACGAGTTTACAGCCCCTTGCCTTGGGGCTTTAGCAGTTGAATCAAAGGGGATAACGAACCACTCCCCATGGGCCTGTGAAGCCCTTACAATTGAGCCAAACGGGACAACGCCGACCATAAACAATGCCAACCAAAGAATCCGTCCCGGTGGTTATTTTCTAGCAATGTAGATTATCCCCTTTGATGACAATTGCATAGCGGAGAGGTTTAGGGGCTGTTGACGAAGTTGAGGAAAGTTGGATCAACTGTCCGAGCAAGGCGAGTTTTGATCCAACCCTTAACGAGTTTACAGCCCTTTATCTCGGAGCTTTAGCAATTAAATCAAAGGGGATAACAGACCATTGCCCATGAGCCTATGAAGCCCTTACAATTGAGCCAAACGGGGCAACGCTGATGAAACACTAACCAAAGAGTCCGTCCCCCTGGTTGGTGTAGAGTACGTAGGATGCTACTAAGACGAACACCAGCACGGAGACCAGGGCCGTGACCCCGATGGGGAAACGATACCGATTTTCGTCATAGAACTTTATGGGCCCCATCTCATTGAGTACAGGAGTGTTCCTGCTGACCAAGAGAAAAGGATTCCTAAAATAAGGCAGCATATAGGAAATGGCCCGCCTCATCTGATTCCGGATATCATTCCTTACCCGTACAGCCACCTTTGAAAGGATCACCACGGCCGCCGCAAGGGGCTTCCTATAGAACCAATCAACATCCAGAGAAACCTTCTCCTCCGGCTCAATGACAGGGAACAGGATCCAAAACGCCGCGGTTATGGCAGTAAAAAGCTGGATATGCTTGACCACATTGGCAAAAGTCCATGAATAGCAAACACTGGCATAGGGTAAATTGGCGTAGAGCAGCTTCGGCGCCACCCCGTACATGAAGCAGAGAAAGGCCGCTGCTCCCATGGCCACCTTCATATTCATGGGCACCTCCCTCAAGGGGAGATCATCCCTCTTAGGCCCAAAGAAAGTAAAATAAGTCAATTTCATGGGTATCGAAATAAATGTGCCCATTCCT
>JAAYRB010000068.1 GCA_012519005.1 Clostridia bacterium | reverse complement strand
CACCACATCCCTACCGTGCTCCACAAGCCTCTTTGCCCTCTCCAAAACCATTTCTGCAACCTTGGCATGATTATCCGGAAGTTCGTCAAAGGTGGAAGCCACCACTTCTCCGGCAACGGATCTCTGCATATCCGTCACTTCTTCGGGTCTTTCGTCTATAAGGAGCACGATCAAATCAATTTCCGGGTAATTTTGAGTAATGCTGTTGGCAATCTTTTTAAGTAGGATTGTCTTGCCTGCCTTGGGGGGCGCTACAATGAGTCCCCTCTGGCCTTTACCTAGGGGGGCGATCAGGTCAACAATTCTTGAGGATATATCGGATCCCTCTGTTTCTAGATTGATCCTTTCATTGGGGAAAATGGGTGTAAGAGCATCAAAGTAGATTCTTTGACTTAACTGCCCTGGATCAACTCCGTTTATGGATTCCACCCTCAACAACGCAAAAAACTTTTCCGCATCCTTGGGCGGCCTCGCCTGTCCTGAGACTAAATCCCCGGTACGCATCTCAAACTTTCTGATCTGGGAAGGGGATACATAGATATCATCTTCACTGGGGAGATAGGCGAAGGGCCGTAAAAATCCATATCCATCGGGAAGTATCTCTAGGATTCCCTGGGCAAAGAAATTACCCCCCATTTCCGTCTTGGCCTTTAATATCTCAAAGATGAGTTCCTTCTTTCGTAGGCGGGAATAACCTTGAATCTCCAGTTCCTTGGCTACTTCATGCAGCTCAATAAGAGTCAGATTCTCTAAATCACCAATATCCAATTATACTGCGCCTCCTTACATTTGTTAGGTATTGAATTTTAAGGGATCATGGAAATGATAAAGGAAAGAGATAGAGGGATATGCGTCTTTTTCCCGAACCCCCCCTACACGGGGGGACTCAGGAAAAAATATTTAGTGCTTTTCACCATTTCAGATAATCTTTAAAATCCATTCACGCACATTATATCATTATTATTTGTTTTTTACAGTCTCCCAATCTTCCAAAAACCTTTTAATACCCGTATCCGTGAGGGGATGTAGTGTCATTTGTTTCAAAACACCATAGGGGATCGTGGCTATATCTGATCCCACCTTGGCCACTTCCAGCACATGCATGGGATGCCTGATGCTGGCGGAGATTATCTCTGTCTCTATACCATGCTGGGCAAAAACCTGAACCGTGTCCTCCACCACCAACACCCCATCCTGCCCTATGTCATCGATGCGCCCTATGAAGGGACTCACATAGGTGGCCCCGGCCAGGGCCGCCAGCAAGGCCTGATTGGCAGAAAATATAAGGGTTACATTGGTTTTAATATCCTTGTCTTTCAAAATATTCACGGCCTTAAGACCCTCATCAGTCATGGGCACCTTGATAATTACATTATCATGTATTTTGGCCAGTTCCTCTGCCTCTGGGACCATTTCATCGGCCGTCATGCCCACCACTTCCGCGCTGATGGGGCCATCCACAATCTCACAAATCTCCCTGACCACCTCACGAAAGTTTCGACCCTCCTTGGCTATGAGGGAGGGGTTGGTTGTGACACCGGAAAGGATCCCCCACCGGCTGATTTCACGTATTTCATCCACATTGGCTGTATCGATAAATAATCGCATCTTTTAAAAACCCCCTAATTGGAAATCATTATGTACCATTCGCCTAAACTTCTCATTATCCTTCGCCCGGTGGGAAAAATGCCCTGGCGAACCAGTTTAATCTTAAGAAATATTCTGCCCTGGAAAAATATTTTTAGACGCGCAAGCAAATATATCCCTGCCATATCCCACCCTTGAGCGGGTTTGGCATAGATACAAAAATAGGGCCCGGCTTGACCGCCGAGCCCAAAACCCCATAATTTAACTTAAAAAACAATCATTACTGAGGCAGCCACTGCTGTACTATGTCCTGATTATCATCAACCCATTTTCTAGCACCATCCGCGGGGTTTTCAGCTTCCATTACTGTACCGATATCCTGGCCTTCCCAGTGAAAATTCTTAAAAACTTCATATACTTCTGGCATATCTTCCTCTAGACCAAGCCTCACAACGGAATAAATATCCTCCGCTTCACCATAGATTGTTTTGGGGTCTTCTAGGAATTTCAGATCCCATTTGGCATCCTTCCAGTGGGGTACCCAACCGGTGACCACTACCCATTCCTCTTTGTCGATGGCATCCGCCAAAGCACCCACCATAATGGCATCGCTTCCCTCAACTAAATCCATATCACTGAGGCCGTATTCTGTTAAAGCCTTTTCCGTGGCTTCCATGATTCCTGCACCGGGGTCGATCCCAATTATTTGGTTGTCAAATTTATCTGCATTATCATTTAATTCTTCTATGGAGTCGATGTCCACATAGCTGGGCACCATCAGGCCAATCCTTGCACCTTCAAAGTTCTTGGCCACTACTTCTAAGTCGCCTTCTGTTTCTTCTAGATAGCTGTTATGGGTCAGCGGCAGCCATGCCGTGGTGAATCCATCGGCCTCACCGGCGGCAACCCCCTGCCACATGGCGGCGGCACCCACGGACATGAGATCCACTTCATAGCCCATATCCTCCAATATAACCTTCATCACATTACTTGATGCTGTGGCACATTCCCATTCAACATAGGGTATCCTGACCTTGCCCTTTGCTTCCTCTTGGCCCTCTTGTCCACCACAGCCCACCAGGGCAAAAGCTAATACGCCCAGGGCCAGCACCAACGCCAATATTTTCACTGATCTAACTTTTAACAAAAATAACCCTCCTAAATATTATGCTTCCCAAAAAAACACCGGCAAAATACTCCTGGACTCCCCTCATTGACACCCCCTTTAATACCGGGTACAACTTCCAGATTAATCGGCAAGTCTATGAGTCAATCTGTCAAGGATCATTGCCAGTATAACTACACCCAGGCCGGCTTCAAATCCCAGCCCAACATCCAAACGCTGGATGGATCTCCATACTACCCCTCCCAATCCGCCAGCACCAATCATGGCCGCTATGACCACCATGGACAGGGCCAGCATGATGGTTTGGTTTACCCCCGCCATAATGGTTTTAAGCGCAAGGGGCAGCTGTACCTTGATAAGTTTTTGGCCGGGGGTAGCACCGAAGGCATCACAGGCCTCGATGAGTTCCCCGGGCACCTGACGGATGCCCAGATTGGTCAATCGGATGGTGGGAGGCATTGAGAAAATCACCGTGGCCATCACCGCCGGGACAGCGCCAAGCCCAAAAAAGGGTATGACGGGAATCAGATACACAAAGGCCGGCATGGTCTGCATAAGATCCAAAACTGGAGTTACAACCCTGTTTGCCGTTGAATTCCTGGCACAGATGATACCCAAGGGCACTCCTAAAATTATGGAAATTGCCGTGGCGATCAATACCATTGCAATTGTGGCCATGGCCGGCTGCCAAAGCCCCATATTGTTGACCAGGAAAACACCCACCCCGGTAAAAATGGCAACATTACGCCCCGCCAGCCAAAAAGCAGCAAGTATAGCTATAATTCCGAAAATCACCGTGGGAACCGCGGTCAAACCATTGGTCAAAACGGTAATCACTACTTCCATCCAATTGGAAAACGCCTTAGTAGCAAAACCTATATGGGCATCTAAAAAACTGATGGTTTTTTCTACGAAATCCCCGATGGGGATACGACCATAAATAATCATTCCTGCCCCTCCTTGGCCCGGTGGTTTTCCTTATCCGTATTTTTATCCCTATATTCACTTTTAACCAGACCTGCAATGAGTGCACCCCTGATTATTACACCCCTCAGCCTGTTATCCTCGTCCACCACGGCCACCGGCACCTTTGTCTCCGCCATCAAATTGAACAGTTCATTCACCGGTTTGGCCGGACTGACGGTGGGAATGTCGGTGGTTATAATATTATCCAGGCTGCTCACCCTGTCCCTCAGCGCCTCATGGGCGGCGTCGGCGGTAACAAGCCCCTGTAACACCCTATTTCTGTCCACTACAAATATGCTTGAAATACCAGCTTCATCCATTCTCCTTAGGGCCACTCTGGGACCATCCTTTGAAAACGCCACCACCCTAGGATTTTTCATTATCTTCTCGGCGGTAAGTACCTTGGCCTTATCCACCCCTTCAACAAATTTAGCCACATACCTTGTAGCCGGGGAGTTGAGGATTTCCTCAGGGGTGCCCATTTGATCTATCCTGCCGTCCTTCATTAGGGCAATTCTGTCACCAAGTTTTAGCGCCTCATCCAAATCATGGGTAATAAAAACAATGGTCTTATTCATCTTGCTCTGCAAATCTATGAGCTCATCCTGCATCTCGCTGCGAATCAATGGGTCCAGGGCGCTGAAAGCCTCGTCCATCAGCAGAATATCAGGCCCACTGGCCAAGGCCCTTGCCAAGCCCACTCGCTGCTGCATTCCACCGGAAAGCTGATGGGGCATGCTGTCCTTGTACCCCTTAAGACCTACAAGGGTTAGGACCTCCTCCGCCCGCTGCTCCCTTTCCTCTTTTTCCACCCCTTGGATTTCCAAGCCAAAGGCGATATTTTGCAGAACCGTACGGTGGGGGAAAAGGGCAAACCCCTGAAACACCATACCTGTTTCGTGCCTCCTTAAATCCCGGAGCTCTTCATGATTCATCCCTGTGACATCCCTACCGTCTATTTCCACAGTACCGCTGGTGGGTTCTATGAGACGATTGAGACATCTGAGCAGGGTGGATTTACCGCTTCCCGATAAACCCATTACAACAAAGGTCTCACCTTCATAAATTTCAAGGCTTGCATCATGGACACCCACCACCAGCCCGGTTTTCTCCTGTATCCTATCCTTGGATTCACCATCAGCAATCATTGTGATGGCCCGCTGGGGATTCGGTCCAAAAATCTTATTTAATCCGTTGACCTTTATCATGACCTTTTGTGACATTTTCCTAAGATTCCTCCTTATATTTCAGTTTTTAGTTATTGGGGAATCGATAGGGCAATTGTATCCAATTGCCATTTTAGAGTCAACCGCAGCCATGGAATTCGCTTATATATCACAAATTTTTTAGCCCAGCGGATCCCTGGGGCCGAAGGGGTAGAGAAGACGAAAAAATTTGCCTTTTTTTTTCTATGTACTAACATAT
>JAAYRB010000067.1 GCA_012519005.1 Clostridia bacterium | reverse complement strand
TGAAAAGATAAAGATCACTAAGTCTGAAATAACCGTGAAGGAACTGGCTGAAAAAATAAACTTAAATGCTTCGGATATTATTAAAAAGCTGATGGCATTTGGTATTATGGCTTCTATCAATGAAAATATAGATTTAGATACCGCCGCTGTTGTTGCGGAAGAATCAGGATATGAAATTGAATTTGAGGAGCCGGAAGAAGAGAAAGTTATAGAGGAAGAAATCCTCTTGGCTGCCATGGATGATGACCCTAAGGCCTTGACCAGCAGGCCCCCTGTGGTTACCGTAATGGGGCATGTTGATCATGGTAAAACTACATTGCTGGATGCGATTCGGGATACCAGGGTTACGGAAAGAGAAGCCGGGGGTATTACCCAGCATATTGGTGCCTATCAAGTTGAAGCTGATGGCAAATATATTACATTCCTAGACACACCGGGTCACGAGGCGTTTACTGCCATGAGAGCAAGGGGTGCGCAGGCAACGGATATTGCTGTATTGGTTGTTGCTGCAGATGATGGTGTCATGCCTCAGACTGTTGAGGCCATAAACCATGCCAAAGCGGGAAATATTCCTATAATTGTGGCTATAAATAAAATAGACAGGCCGGAGGCATCGCCGGATAGAATCAAACAGCAGCTGGCTGAGCATGATCTCATTGTGGAGGAATGGGGCGGTGAGATTATATGTGTTGATGTTTCCGCAATAAAAGGGCAAGGTATAGATTCCTTACTGGAAATGATTTTGCTTGTGGCGGAAATTGAGGAACTAAAAGCTAACCCTAACCAAGCTGCCAGCGGAATTATTATTGATTCCCAATTGGATAGGGGCCGGGGGCCGGTCGCCACGGGGGTAATACAAAATGGTACCCTAAACATTGGTGACAGTATCATAGTAGGGACGACCTATGGTAGGGTGCGATCCATGACAAATGATAGGGGCCAAAGAATAGAAAAGGCACCGCCTTCAATGCCAGTGCAGATACAGGGTTTTGCAGAAGTACCCTTAGCCGGTGAGGGGTTTCAGGTTATAGATGAGAAAACAGCAAGATCAGTTGCCATGAAGAGGAAAGATCTACAGCGAGAACAAAGGTATTACCAAAGAAGTAAGGTCAGTGTTGATGATCTACTGAAACAAATGGGTGAAAGTGGGAAAAGGGAACTAAATATAGTTCTAAAATCCGATGCCCATGGATCGGCGGAAGCCCTAATGCAATCCCTGGAAAAGATTGAAAGCGAAGAGGTAAAAGTTAACATAATACACAACGGTGTTGGTGCGGTTAGTGAAACGGATGTAATGTTAGCGGCCGCATCCCAGGCAATAATTATAGGATTCAATGTTAGGCCGGACACGAACGCCAATAGAATGGCCGAGACTGAGGGCGTAGAAATAAAATTATATAGGGTAATATATGAAGCAATCGAAAATGTAAAGCAAATGATGGCGGGCATGCTGGAGCCTAAATATAAGGAAAAATATTTGGGGCGTGCGGAAGTCAGGGAAATTTTCAAAGTTCCCAGGGCAGGTGTTATTGCCGGCAGCTATCTAATTGATGGCAAGATAACTAATAAATCCAAGGCAAGGCTGATCCGGGATGGTGTTATTGCCTATGAAGGTAGGGTTGGCTCCCTTCGAAGATTCAAGGATGATGTCAGGGAAGTTGAGCAGGGATATGAATGCGGTATTGGAATAGAAAATTACAATGATATAAAAATTGGAGACATTATTGAAGCCTTTGTTATAGAGGAAGTTGAAAGAAAATTATAAAAGAGGTGGGTCTCATGACTTCTTTCCGGGCATCCCGCGTTGGAGAGCAAATAAAAAAAGAGGTTTCTCAGATTATATTAGAGGAAATCAAGGATCCAAGACTGGGTTTTGTAACAATAACAGCAGTTGATGTAACTAATGACTTAAGGCATGCTAAAATTTTTGTAAGTATCTTTGGTGATGAAAAAGAAGTAAGTGAAACCCATGAGGTTTTGAATAATGCGAAGGGGTTTTTCCGCAGTGAAATCGGAAAAAGGATCAGGACCCGCTTTGCTCCAGAACTGTCCTTTGTTTTGGACAGGTCCCTTGAAAGGGGAGAGCGCATTTCTGAACTGCTGACAAAGGTCCAGAGGGAGGAAGACTAGTTGCCCATACAAAAACTAAGGCGGATAGCCGAGATCATAAAGCAGCAAAAAAAAATAACCATTGTTTCTCATATAATTCCTGACGGTGATGCCATCGGCTCCTCCTTGGCATTGGGCATGGCTCTTGGAAAACTGGGAATCAGGGTGCAAATTTTAAACCAGGACGAAGTACCAAAAATTTATACATTTTTACCCGAGAGCTCAAAAATAAAAACAGAGTTTGATTTTGCTCCTGAGACCATTATACTGTTGGATTGCAGTGATCTGGGAAGGATCGGTTCCCTCAGGGATTTGCTTCCCAAACAGGGGTTGATTATAAATATAGACCATCATATCAGCAACACTAATTTTGGAGATTTTAACTATGTGGATACGGGTGCCAGTGCTACGGGAGAAATAATATTTGAGTTGGTGGAGTTACTCAACGGCAGTGTAGATAAAGATATGGCCACCTGCCTTTATACATCTATTTTAACAGATACGGGATCTTTTCAGTATGAAAACACCACTGCCAAAACCCATCTAGTAGCATCAAGTTTGCTATCCGCGGGAGCAGATCTGGGTTTAATAAGAAGTTCCTTATGGGAAAATGTTCCCCTTACCAGCGTCAGGCTTCTGGCAAAAACACTCAAAACCTTGGCGGTGGATCCCAGGGGGGAGATTGCCTGGGTCAGTATACCCTTTGAAACTTACAGTAAGCATGTTTTTGATTTGGAGCACATCGAAAGTATTGTCAATTATCCTAAATCTATTGAAGGAGTGGAAATTGGTATTTGTTTTAGGGAATTCGCTCCAGGCAAGGTCAAGGTGAGTCTGAGGTCGAAAACCAAGGTTGATGTCAGTTTGCTGGCTGAAAGCTTCGGTGGCGGGGGTCACAAGAGAGCAGCTGGTTTTGTATCGGAGGCAACCCTAGCCTCTGTCATGGATACAGTGATCAAAAAGGCCCAGAGTTACTTTAATTAAAATTTTGCATGAGGGGAGGGTGTGAAAATACAAGGTGTAGTAAATTTACTTAAGCCGCCCGGTATGACCTCCCATGATGCCGTTATATTATTAAGAAAGATATTTAAGCAAAAAAGGGTAGGACACACAGGTACCTTGGACCCGGCTGCGAGCGGGGTTCTTCCTGTATGTGTTGGGAAAGCCACCCGTTTGGCTGAGTATGCCCTTCAGTATGACAAATCCTATCGGGCTGAAATGATTCTTGGGGTGGAAACCAGCACCCAGGATATGGAGGGTGAAATACTTGGCGTAACGGATGCTTCCAGTGTTTCAAAAGAACAAATTTGCGAAATTATAAAAAACTTCAAGGGTGTAATCAAACAAATTCCACCGGCCTTTTCCGCCGTAAAGCATGAGGGAAAAAAATCCTATGAACTAGCAAGGAAGGGATTGGAAGTACCCTTAAAAAAAAGAGAAGTTAATATCAAGAAAATCGACATAGTCAGATTTTACCCTGAAAGACCTCATCCAAGGGCTGTCCTTGATATTCATTGTTCCAAGGGCACATACATACGAACACTATGCTCAGATATAGGTGAACAGCTGGGTAAATGCGCGGCTTTGAATTTTCTTATACGCACGGCCTCAGGTCCCTTCGACCTTGAAAGCACAGTTACAATTGAAGAGCTGTCCCATAGAGGCAGTAAATACTTATTGCCAGCTTCCTATCTAGTTATGGATTTGCCCCTATTGCTTTTGGACAGGTTTGATGTAAAATCCATCAGCAACGGAAGACAGATAATTGTCAGGGACATTAATTTGTGCAAAGACATTCCTTCCAACACGCAGATGCGGCTGATGTACAACAATAAATTGGTAGCAATAGGCCTTCTTGTCCGCAATGAAAAAAATGAAGCAATTGTTAAGCCTAAAAAGGTTTTGGTATAGTGAGGGGTGCTATGGATATAATCTATGATTTTCCACAAGAAGAAAACAACGAAAGATATTATATTGCCCTTGGCAATTTTGATGGAGTGCATATAGGACATCAGGAATTGATTACAACCATGGTTACAGATGCCCGGAACAAAAATTCAAAAACTTTAGTGTTGACTTTTGATCCCCATCCGGCCAAGGTATTGGCACCTAAGGGTGCTCCTAAGCTTTTGGTGCCGCCCGGGGTGAAGGCTGACTTAATATCAAAATTAGGGGTAGATATGCTGGCACTTTTGCCTTTTGATAGAAATATTGCAAGGCTTACCCCACGGGAATTCATAGAAAATGTACTGATTAAATATTTTAGGCCCTTGGCCCTTTATGTGGGCTATAATTATACCTTCGGTGATAAAGGTGAGGGGACCCCGGAACAGCTTGAGGATTATGGCCGCGTGTTGGGGTATGAGGTTAAAATTACCCCCCCAGTGTCGATAAATGACATGCCCATCAGCAGTACCCTGATAAGGGAGCACCTTTCAAAAGGTGATATACCATTTGCGAAGGAATGTCTTGGGCGTTGGCCCTTTGTTAAAGGGAAGGTCATACCCGGAAATGGTCTAGGGAGAAAACTGGGTTTCCCCACCGCAAATATGTCCTTGGATAATGATATCCAGATGCCTTCTCGGGGGGTATATGTGGGATACACTTGTGTAGGAGGGAACAATTACCATTCCATTGCAAATGTCGGGGTCAAGCCCACCGTTTCACCGGGCCAAAAGCCCACAATGGAGGTTCACCTGCTAAATGTTGAGCGGGATTTATACGGTAAGACTATAACCTTCAGTTTTAGGGACAGAATAAGAGGGGAAAGGAAGTTTAACAGCCTAAATGAGCTAAAAAGCCAAATTGCGGGGGACGCGGAACACGCGCGGAGAATGGCGGCCGATTACAAAAAATCCACCTACTTTCCAGGAAGAATATAACTCAAAAAATATCACCGGTGAATCCCCGTAAACGTAATATGTATCAGTGGAAATATTAGGCTGGTCAATGCCTGAAAAGAATGATAATTATGCGCGTGATTATTTCATCACATTCCAAAAGAAGGTTAAAGGAAATCAGGCAATATGGAGTAGATGTGGCGGATGTCAGGGAAGCCGCATCTAAGATTCCGGGGAAAATTCCTAAAGCAACACGATTCCGGGGTTTCATAACAGGCACCGGTAAGATGTTTGATCTGGTTGCAAAGGATTTGCCCGCCGGCCGACTGATTATTACTATCATTGGCAAGTAGCAGTTGAATTTGCTAAATTTTATTAAATAAATTATAATTGACAGTATGAGCCCACAGGCTAGGAATCCGATACTCCGGCGGTTCTCTTGGCCTTTGGGGATATAAAAGCAGGAGGTTTGTCAAATGACACTGGCAAAAACTAAAAAAAGCGAAATCATCAAAAACCATCAGATTCATGAGAATGATACCGGGTCCCCTGAGGTTCAAATTGCAATATTAACGGAACGTATAAATCTATTGGGCAGTCACCTAAAAACACACACCAGGGATCACCATTCCAGAAGGGGATTATTGAAAATGGTTGGGCAGCGCAGAAGATTATTGAATTATCTAAAGAAAAAAGATTTGGAGAGGTATCGCAGTATTATTTCTAAATTAAGTTTAAGGCAGTAGGAAGAGCGGGATTCCCGCTCTTTCTTAAAATACTACACTTACATAAATGATTAAACTATATTTTAGGGTTCCAGGAGGACATAATATTAAAACAATGTATTTTTAATGATAATGAAGAGCGATCATAAAATAACAGGAGGTAACTATCTTGCAATGCTTAAAAATAGAGTGAATCTTACAAAATCAATAAATCTTGCCACAAGGGAGCTGAGCTTCAATGTGGGTGGACTTGCTAACCAGGCCAATGGATCGGTACTCGCCAGATATGGTGACACAATGGTATTGGTAACTGCCACCGCCTCAGAGGAGCCGAGGGAAGGAATAGATTTTTTTCCATTGACGGTGGATTATGAAGAAAGGTTGTATGCTGCAGGAAAAATACCCGGCGGCTTTATAAAGAGGGAAGGTAAACCCACCGAAAAAGCAACTCTTTCCAGTCGATTGATAGACAGGCCCTTGAGACCGTTGTTTCCCGAGGGCTATCGAAATGATGTGCATATAGTTGTCACTGTTTTGTCAGTGGATCAGGATAACAGGCCAAATGTCACCGCAATAAATGGCGCATCCGCGGCATTGGCATTGTCTGATATACCCTTTTACACCCCTGTTGGGGCAGTATGGATCGGCAGAGTAGATGGGGAGTTGGTGGTCAATCCAACAATTGGACAATGGGAAAACAGTGATTTAGATCTCATAGTTGCCGGTACCAAGGATTCAGTTGTGATGGTTGAAGCAGGAGCAAAGGAAGTTTCCGAAGATGTTATGCTGGAAGCCATTGAGTTAGCACATAAAGAAATCAAAAAAATTGTTACATTTATTGAGGAGTTTGTAAAAGAGGCCGGAGAAAAAGGGCTGGCGAAAGAAAAAATAAAAATAGCTGTTGAAAGCGGGATTGAAGAAGAAGCAAGGGAAAACATTGCCGGGATCAGTGTTAGAATACTGCAAGAAACCATTGAGTCAGTGCTGGATCGGGCCCTTAAAAAGAAGGGACGGGAAAAGGCAACCAAAGACGCAAAGGAAAAGATATTAGAGGAAGTTGCAAATAAATATCCTGAAATTTTCGATGATAATGAAGATGCTGAGAAAGAAATAAAACAAATCATAGAAAAAAAGGAAAAAGAAATTATACGCAAACTCATTGTTGAAAGCGAGAAACGTGTAGACAATCGGGGTCCCAAGGAAATCCGCCCAATAGAGTGTACAGTGGGGATTTTACCCAGGGCACATGGGTCTGGATTATTCACCAGGGGGGAAACACAGGTTTTGACTGTGGGTACTTTGGGGGCATTAGGTGAGGAGCAAATTCTCGATGGGCTGGAGATTGAGGAAAGCAAGCAATATCTTCACCATTACAACTTTCCCCCATATTCCGTTGGAGAAACAAGACCCATGAGAGGGCCGGGTAGAAGGGAAATTGGCCATGGGGCGCTGGCCGAAAAGGCCTTGGAATGTGTTCTGCCGTCGGAAGAGGAGTTTCCATACACTATCAGGTTGGTATCTGAGGTCCTGGAATCCAATGGTTCATCTTCCATGGCCAGTGTATGCGGCAGCAGCCTAGCCCTTATGGACGCCGGCGTCCCCATTAAGGCACCGGTGGCAGGGATTGCGATGGGGCTGGTAAAGGAAGGGGAAAAGGTTGTAATTTTAACGGACATCCAAGGCTTAGAAGATGCTTTGGGTGATATGGATTTTAAGGTAGCAGGAACTGGAACAGGAATTACAGCACTGCAAATGGATATTAAAGCCGATGACATCACTACTGATGTACTGCGCTCAGCGCTTGCCCAAGCCCATGAAGCGCGTATGGCGATTTTGGAAAAAATGAATGAAACCATAGAAGAACCGAGGGAGGATCTATCACCCTATGCACCGAGAATATTTAGAATTCTCATTGACCCCGATAAAATCCGGGATATTATTGGTCCGGGGGGCAAGACAATCAAAAAGATCATAGATGAAACAAATGTGAAAATTGATATAGAAGACGATGGCAGGGTATTTATTGCGTCCGTTGATAAAGAAGGCGCAGATAGGGCCATAGAAATAATTGAAGGTATAACCGAGGAAGTAGAAGTAGGCAAAATCTACTTAGGCAAGGTGACAAGAACCACCGGTTTTGGTGCTTTCGTGGAAGTTATACCCGGAGTCTTAGGTACTGCCGGTAAGGAAGGAATGGTTCATATATCGCAACTTGCCCATGAACGGGTAGAGAAGGTAGAGGATATAGTGAAGGAAGGGGAAGAGGTGCTTGTCAAGGCAACGGGGTTTGATCAGATGGGCAGGTTGAGACTATCCCGTAAGGAAGCATTAAAAGATAGGGAAGATAATAAAGAGGGGAGGGGCAGAAAAAAACACAACCCCAGGACAAGGGAAAAAACAAAGGGCACAACACATAAAAAGGTAGGGAAAGATTAAGAGTCTGAACATGAACCATAAACCAGCTTTAGAGGTTTATGGTTTTTTTAAAATGATTTTCGCATAATGGACCTCCAGTAAAACATAAATATATTTTGAGTCTTGCAATACACGGGGGGTACATTATGCGCATTTTTTATTTACGAAGGGCAAATGTGATTTTGGTTTTCCTAATATTGTCCGCGATGGGGCTTTTATATTTTGAAAGCACAGGTAAATCTGAAGATGTTGTGAAAGCATTAGAGCCAATATACCTTGGGGATACAAAACACAAGGCAATTGCTTTAACCATTAATGTTAATGAGGGGGGGGATATACTGCCTTTGATGTTAGATAAACTAAAAGAAAATAATGTACCTGCAACCTTCTTTGTAACAGGTTACTTTGCAGAAAAATTCCCAGATTTGATTATGAATATGGAAGCGGAAGGACATGAGATCGGAAATCATGGCTATAAACATGAAAATTTCAGCCCCCGGGGTAAAAGAACAAATCAAAAAGAAATTCTCAGGACTGAAGAGGTGCTCAATAAATTGATAGATAGGCCCGCAAGGTTGTATGCCCCACCCCTTGGGGAATGCAGCCCGCAATTAGTTACTGCCGCTGATAGAATGGGGTACAAAACAGTAATGTGGACGATTGACACCAATGATTGGAAAGAAGGGGTTACAGCCCATGATATACTCAGTAAAGTTGCTGTAAAGGCCCAAAATGGTGCGATTATTCTCATGCACCCCAGGGCAGTGACCCATGAAGCATTACCGGGGATAATAAAAGAATTGAAGGCAGAGGGTTACCAGTTCAAAACAGTTTCAGAAATAATCTTTGATGAAAACAGCCAAAATAACTGATATAAAACTAAATTTGCAATCCATGATGGAGAGTGAAATGAACAATAATGGAAAACACTTTAGTAAAAACGAGATTATACAGGATTATTGTTTTAGCAATGGTTATGACATTGTATTACCACGGCATTTCCTTGGGTTCCGTACCTCCCCACATAACGGCGGAATCGGCTATTTTATATGATAAGAACACGGGACAAGTTCTGTATGAAAAAAACTCCAAGGAAGAGAGGCCCCCGGCCAGCACAACCAAGGTCCTGACAGGTATATTGGCTGTGGATATGGCCTCTACAGATGAAATTGTAAAAATTAGCAAACATTCCGCGTCTATTGGCGAGGCTTCCATACACCTTACCACGGGGGAAGCCTTATCAGTCCATGATCTGATCCTGGGTGCACTAATAAAATCAGGTAATGATGCGTCAGTGGCCCTGGCAGAAGCTGCTGCCGGTAATGAAAATTATTTTGTATTCCTGATGAACAGAAAAGCATTTCTGTTGGGTGCAGGTCATACAAACTTTATAAACCCCAATGGTTTGCATCATAATGAGCATTTCTCCACGGCCTATGATTTGGCGGTTATAGCAGACTATGCAATGGACAACCCCATATTTAGGGATACAGTTGCAAGGAAAACTGCAGTCATACCAGAAAATAATACCACCTGGAAACGCTATCTTAAGAACACAAACCGCCTTTTAGGGCAATATCCCGGTGCCAATGGGGTCAAAACAGGAACCACCAATGCTGCAGGGCAATGTCTAGTTGCATCAGCTGCACGAGGTGATCGATCCTTGATTGTTGTAGTGTTGAAAAGTTATAATCGCTATGGGGACACGGTGAAATTACTTGATTTTGGTTTTAATGATTTTAAGGAAGTCAGTATTCCAAAAGGGACTGTTGTGGGCAGGATGTATTTCCCGGATGGTAAACCCCATCAAGTGGACTTGCTGACCACAGAGGATTTTAACCTAACAGTAAATACTAAGGAAATACTCTCACTGGAAAAACGACTGGTAGTCAACAGACCTAAAAAACTACCCGTTGCAGAAGGTAAGGTGTTGGGCAACCTATGGATAAACCTGAGGGATAAGGAATTGAAAATCCCGGTAACAGTAAAAACAAAGGTGGAATCCATGTCAATCAAAGAAAAATTGGAATTCCATTTGGCTTCATCCTGAGGATCCAGTAGATGGGAAAGTGACAGCATTGTCGGCGGGGTAGAAGGGGTTTTGGGGAAGGAATTTGCTTTACTTCCACCGATATCTGAGCAGCAGTTGTAATTATTTGGGGGTGTATAGAGTTTGCAGGACAAACTGGAGCATATTTTCTATCTTCAAAGACTATTTGATGAAGATTTAATTAAGAGAAGAGAAATGCCTGATTTGCCGTGGCATGAATGGATACAAAAGGAGGTTCTTGCCATCGTGGCAGAACTCGGGGAACTTCTAGATGAGGCAGCATTTAAATGGTGGAAGGAACAAGAGGTTAACCGTGAAGGGGTCAAAGAGGAATTAGTGGATATCCTACATTTTTTTATAAGCATGTGTATCAAGGCGGATATTTCGGCAGAGGATCTATACCAGGCATATCTTAAAAAGAACCAGGAGAATTTTGACAGACAGGATGGTCTTTCAATGAAAGAGGGGTATATGAGCAATCCCCAGTAGTGTTCCGGTATTCCCGGGCATACATATCTTTCTAGGAAACATATTATAAAAAAAGTGGGTGTCCCGCCGATGGTCAGATTGGCTGAACTTGCTGGTAAAGAATTGGTGAATTTGATTGATGGTGCCCGTATAGGAAAAATAGGGGATTCCGATTTAATTGTGGATTCTGCAACGGGTCAAATAGAATCTATTATCCTCCCAAAGGGTAATTTGCTGGGGTTTTTAAATAAAAATCAGTCTTTGATTATCCCTTGGGATGCAATAGTGAGGATAGGTACTGATGTAATCATTGTTGAGCTTGAGAACACGTTAACACATACGAACTACAAGGAATTTCTTTGAAGTGCTGGGAAAACACGCATCTTTGACAATTTATACTGTATATGCTAACATTTTAACAACTAAGCACCTTTTTAATCCTAATATAAGGAAAAGGGAACTGGGTTGCTAATTCGTTTAACGGCTGCGGAGAATGTTCCCGGCCGTTTAATTTTTGATCTTAGGAGGCGGCGGCATGAAGAAGACCAGGGTTATTGTTACAGGTGCCACGGGCAGAATGGGACAAGCTGTTATAAATGGTATTTTAGATGATCCCCAGTGTTCACTGGTAGGAGCAGTGGATATAAAAGGGGAAGGAAAGGATATTGGGGCTGTACTGGGAAGGGGCAATCTGGGAATTAGGATTGAGCAGAACCTAGAAAAAGTTATCGAAGATACATTGCCCGATGTGATGGTGGATTTTACCATTGCACAGGTAGCAAAAACAAATATCGACACCGCTATTAAATTCGGAGTATATTCTGTGGTGGGAACAACGGGTTTTAATGAGAAGGAACTTGAGGAAATTCAGGGCCTCAGTGAAGATAAAGGTACCGGTGTTTTTTTTGCTCCCAATTTTGCAATTGGGGCCGTTTTGATGATGCAATGTGCCAAAGAAATAATAAAATATCTTCCGGAGGCGGAAATTATAGAGCTGCATCATGACCAAAAACTAGATTCACCTTCGGGCACCGCTCTCAGAACCGCGGAAATTATGGCATTGGAGAGAGGTTTGAATTCAAATACGGCTCAAGGTAAGGAAAAAAAGGGAATGTATGAAAAGGTTAAAGGTGCCAGGGGTGGAAACCACAATGGAATTCCCATACATAGTATTAGGCTGCCGGGCCTGGTGGCACATCAGGAAATAATTTTTGGCGGGTTGGGTCAGACATTGAGTATTAGGCATGATTCCATAGACAGGAATTCTTTTATTCCTGGGGTGTTATTGGCGATTAAGGAGGCTCCTAAAAGGGAAGGGGTGGTGGTGGGGCTGGAAAACCTTATGGAAATGTAACTGTAGAAAAATAAGCACCTCCATAATAGACGTCTCATATATTGGTATTGTCGGTTGGGCTGCTTTCCTTGAAGGAGGCGTCTAGTTAAAATGAAAGTAGATCTAAAGGGACTAACCTTGGCAGTTTTGGGCGGGGACGAAAGAGAATTAGTTTATGTACCCAATCTTATAGGCTCCAATGCGAAAGTAAATATTGTGGGCTTTGACAATTGCAAGCCAATAAAGAGGGCAAATCATTACTCCTCCATTGACAAGGCAATAGATGATGTGGATGCTGTAATCATGCCTATGCCAGGTACTGACACGGAGGGTAGGATTCGGGCTATATATTCTAAAAACAAATTTTATTTTACAGAGAACACAGCAGCCAAACTTTCTGGTATACCTATTTTTATAGGGGTGGCAAAGCCTATAATAAAAAGGCTGTGCTTCAACTATAGTATTCCTCTCATAGAGATAGCTGAGCTAGATGAGATTGCAATATTGAACAGTATTCCCACCGCGGAAGGGGCTTTGTTGATTGCTATGGAGGAAACCCCTTTTACTATTCATAACAGCAATTGTTTCGTGCTCGGCTATGGAAGGATAGGTGTTACCCTCGCGAATACCTTAAAAAGCCTTGGTGCAAATACCTTTGCGGCGGCTCGAAGCAGTAAGGATCTTGCTAGAATCTATGAACAAAACTTAAATGCCGTTGAATTTAGCCGTTTAGGGGATTCCATTTCAAAGGCAGATATAATCTTTAATACCGTGCCCTCTATGGTGCTGGATGAAAACATATTGAAAAATATTAAAAAAAATACAATTATTATAGATCTCGCCTCCGCGCCCGGTGGAACTGACTTTCAGACTGCTGAGAAACTTGGCATAAAAGCGGTTTTGGCACCGGGACTTCCCGGTAAAGTTGCACCCCTAACTGCAGGGAAGATACTGGCCAGGGTTTTGCCAAAGCTAATTTGTGAAAACCTAAGGGTTTAAAATTTGGAGGTGCTGATTATGCCTTTGAAGGGCATGCGTATTGGTTTTGGTGTTACCGGTTCCCACTGTACCATAGCTAGGATTTTGGATGTGATCACCGGCCTAGTACTTGAGGGTGCTGATATTACACCTATACTGTCACCATCTGTTCAGGATACGGATACGAGGTTTGGTAGTGCTGAGAACTGGGTGGATGAAATAAGCAGGAGAACAAAAAAAACGCCTATAATAGATATTGTAGGGGCAGAACCGGTTGGACCAAAGAAGCTTTTTGATATAATGGTGGTGGCCCCATGTAGTGGGAACACCCTGGCAAAATTCGCCCTTGGTATCACAGATACGCCCGTGCTTATGTCCTCAAAGGCCCATCTAAGAAATAACAAGCCTTTGGTTCTTGGAATAGCCACCAATGACGGGCTTGGAATCAACGCAAGAAATCTTGGAATGATATTGAATATGAAAAACGTTTATGTTGTCCCCTTTGGGCAGGATAGTCCAAAGGAAAAAATCAATTCAATTGTTTCCCACATGGATTTAATTTCTGATACTATTAAGGAGGCTCTTCTTGGGAGGCAAATACAACCCATCCTGAGGGAGTATAAAAATATTTCATAAAATAGGAGGAGCAATGAGAACTTATAATGTAGCAATTGTAGGGACAGGTGCTGTAGGACAAATGATTTTAAATATTCTAGAGGAACGCGAGTTTCCTGTGGGCGGCTTAAAACTTCTGGCTACCAAGAGATCGGCGGGGAAAACAATTTATTTTAGAGGTGAACCCTATATAATTGAGGAAACCAGCCCCGACTCCTTTGAAGATGTTGAAATTGCTATGTTTGCAGGGGGGGGAGCCAGTACCCAGTTTGCCCGGGGGGCGGTGGAAAAAGGAGCCATAGTAATTGATAACAGCAGTGCTTTTAGGCTTGATCCCCAGGTGCCCTTGATTGTCCCGGAAGTTAATTCCCATGCCATTGATGAACATCATGGAATAATCTCCAACCCCAATTGTTCCACCACCCAAATGGTGATGGCTCTGAAGCCTCTTCATGACGCGGCTGTCATTAAAAGGGTAGTGGTATCCACATATCAAGCGGTGTCAGGTGCAGGTAAAAAAGCAGTTGATGAACTGAGCCTACAGACAAGAAATATCTTGAATGAAAACTCCTTTGAAACTGAAATATTCACCCACCAGATAGCCTTCAATCTCATTCCTCATATTGATGTTTTCCTTGATAATGGATATTCAAAAGAAGAAATGAAAATGGTTGACGAAACCAAAAAAATCCTTGGCGATGATTCGATGGGCATAACAGCTACAGCAGCTAGGGTACCTGTCTACACCGGTCACGCTGAATCAATTAATATAGAAACAGAAAAAAGTATTTCGGCCGCAGAAGCCAGGGCAATCCTATCTTCCGCACCAGGTATCAAGGTAGTGGACAATTTGGAGAAAAACAGATATCCCATGCCCATAGATTGTGCGGATTCCGATTTTGTATACGTTGGGAGAATTCGGGAGGATAATTCAATAGAAAAAGGCCTAAATTTATGGGTTGTTTCTGATAATTTACGAAAGGGTGCCGCAACAAATGCCGTCCAAATTGCTGAACTGGTCATCAGCAAAAATTTGATTTAAAATAAATGTGTTGCCGGAGGTTATTGGCTCATGGGGATTATAGTACAAAAATTTGGGGGAACCTCTTTGGCCACCCTTAAGCGCAGAAATATGGTTGTTGAAAAGATAGTAAAGGCAAGGAAAAACAACCATTTAGTAGTTGTGGTTTCTGCCATTGGTCGGAAAAATGAGCCCTATTCCACTGATGCTCTATTAGGCCTATTGAATGGAATGGAAGAGTCCATTGTAAACAGGGAATTGGATCTTCTTTTATCTTGTGGGGAGGTCATATCTGGGGTTTTACTTGCGGGTCTTCTTCAAAATCAAGGATTGAAAGCAGTTTGCTTAACCGGGGCCCAGGCAGGTATAGTTACGGATAATACCTTCGGCAGTGCACGCATCATAAAAGTTAAGCCTGAAACAATACTGGAATTTATAAGCAAGGGGTATATTGTAGTGGTTGCCGGCTTCCAAGGGATAACGGAGGATAGAGAAATAACAACGTTGGGTAGGGGAGGAAGCGATACTACCGCCGCCGCCCTAGGTGTGGCGTTGAATGCTGATGTTATTGAGATCTACACAGATGTGAATGGACTCAAAACAGCAGATCCGAAAATTGTAGAGGAAGCGCGTACATTGGATAAGGTTACTTACAATGAAATTTGCCAGTTGGCCTATGAGGGAGCAAGGGTCATTCATCCCAGAGCGGTGGAGATAGCCATGCAGGGTAATATCCCCATTAGGTTAAAATCTGCTTTTACCAATGAACCGGGGACCCTGATTACAAACAGGATCCTCCCTTATGAAGAAACGCAAATAAAAGGTGATAGGTTGATTACCGGCATAGCCCAAATAACGGACATCTCACAATTGTCTATCACTCACACCAGGGTGATAGATGAGAATATAAAACAGAATCTTTTTGATGTTATTGCGAAAAATAATATCAGCATTGATTTTATAAATGTTTTTCCTGGGAAGGTAGTTTTTACGGTGCCTGATTCAATCGCCGAAAAAGCGGTAAACCTAATATCTGGTTTGGATCTTCAAGTTAAGGTAAGACCTGGCTGTGCAAAGGTTGCCACTGTGGGTGCCGGGATGACGGGAGTCCCCGGTGTAATGGCCAGGATAGTGGGGGCACTGAATAAACAAAATATAAGGATCCTGCAATCGGCGGATTCATATACTACTATTTGGTGTTTGGTGGATAATAAGGATATGCAGAATGCCATAAAGGCTCTTCACAGGGAGTTTGGATTAGGTTGATAAAACTATATTGCGGGGTGTTAGGTAAATGAAGTATTTCGGTAGAGTGCTGACAGCAATGGTAACTCCGTTTGATGACAATTTGAATGTTGACTATGATAGGGCAGGCCTACTTGCAAAAAGGCTGGCCGATAATGGCAGTGATGGTATAGTGGTTTCAGGTACAACGGGGGAAAGCCCAACACTCACCGTTGAGGAAAAAATAAATCTATATAAAACAGTATGTAAGGCGGTACCAGAGGGTACATCAGTGATTGCAGGGACTGGATCATATGACACGAGGGCCAGCATAGAGTTGACTAAGGAGGCGGAAGAAGCAGGGGTAGATGGAATAATGCTGGTTGTACCATATTATAACAGGCCAACTCAGGAGGGGTTGTATTATCACTTTAGTGAAATAGCATCTTCTACAAAACTCCCTATTATTATTTATAATGTTCCATCCAGGACTTCCTTGAGTATAGATCCTAAAACTGTTGGTCGTCTGTCTAAAATTGATAATATTGCAGCGATAAAAGAGGCTTCAAATGATGTGGAGAAAATCACAGAGATGAAAAGCATCTGCCCTGATGATTTCATTTTTTACAGCGGCAATGATTCATTTATTCTTCCCATGCTTTCCCTGGGTGGTCACGGTGTTATAAGCGTTGCATCACATATTGCCGGTAATGAGATCCAGGATATGATTTCGTCCTTTATAAATAATGATGTAAAAAAGGCATGGGAAATGAATCTAAAACTGTTTCCGCTATTTAGGGCCATATTTTTGCTGAGTAACCCGATACCAGTAAAAAAGGCATTAAATTTAACAGGCTTTGATGTGGGTGGGGTAAGACCGCCCCTGCTTTCATCCATGGGTGAAAAAGAACTGGGTGCTCTTAGGGATGCACTGAAAATACTGGGTCGGTAAAAAGGGCCGCTGTGGAGTTCGGGGCAAGCCATACTGCCCAGTAAAAATCATTTACATCGGGCGTTGACTTCACTTACAAAATATGATAAATTGATTTAGAGATCTGATGAGCAGCTTTACAATTTCATACACGAGTTGAGTTGAGCTTAGAATGATTAGATTTAGTTGAGCCAAGGGCCATAAGTCTTAGTTTATAACGGCTGGCACCTTGATGGGTCATGCCGTTTTTTATTTTGCCTCGAGGGGGAGGTGCCACCTATGGTTAAGGACCGTGCTAGAAATATTCATAACCTTGAGATGAAAAATGGCCATAATTTATGCAAACTTGTCAACACATTATATGAGAAAAGTTCTTTTTACAAATCTAAATTTGATGAGATAGGGCTTCATCCCGAGGATATAAAAGGAGTTGAGGATTTACATCGCCTACCTTTTACCGAAAAAGGTGATTTAAGGCATAATTACCCATTAGGTATGCAGGTTGCACCGGAGGATGAAATTGTCAGAATCCATTCTTCCTCAGGCACCACTGGAAAACCTGTTTTGATACCTTATACTAAGGGCGATGTTGACAATTGGACGATTATGATGGCCCGCTGTATGGAGATGGTAGGGATAACCAGTGGGGACAGGCTGCAAATAACCCCGGGCTACGGTCTTTGGACGGCGGGTACGGGGTTTCAGGCCGGGGCAGAATATATTGGAGCCATGGCATTGCCCATCGGACCTGGAAATACGGAACAGCAGCTCAAATTCATGGTGGATTTAAAAACAACGGTACTTATAGGTACTTCTTCCTATGGACTGCTGTTGGCGGAGGAAGCGGAGAAAAGGGGTCTCTTGGGGGATGTCTCTCTTAGAATAGGAATACTGGGTTCGGAGAGATGGGGAGAGAAAATGCGCGCCCGGATCGAAAGCCTTTTTGGAATGAAGACATTTGATATATACGGACTAACGGAAATTTATGGGCCGGGAATAGCAATTGATTGCCCAAGTCATTCAGGGCTTCATTATTGGAATGATCATTTCATTTTCGAGATCATAGACCCTCTGACAGGTGGGCCGGTTGAAAATGGCAATAAAGGTGAATTGGTAATTACAACCTTGACAAAGGAAGGAATGCCGCTGCTTAGATACAGAACAAGAGACATAACCAGAATATTGCCTGCCCGGTGCTCTTGCGGCAGTGCCTATCCTATGATAGACAGGATTATCGGCCGCAGCGACGATATGATCAAGGTGAAGGGTGTTCAGGTGTACCCAGCGGACATTGAGCAGATTATCACAACCTTATCTGATATTAGTTCAGAGTACTTGATTAAAATTGACAGGCAGGGTGGCAGGGAGAATATAACCCTAGAGGTGGAAAGAAACCAAAGAGCAAAATCTACCAATAACACTTTAGCTGTTTTACTCCAAGAAGAGATAAAGAAAAAAATCGGTATTAGCTTCAGTGTAAGGGTAGTTGAGTTCGGAAGTCTTCCCAGATCACAGAAAAAGACTAAAAGAATAATTGATAGCAGGGAACTGCAGTAATAGAAATCAGACAATCTAAAATTTTATTTGCTTTGTCATGACTGCCTGATGGAAGTTTAGATTAGGGCAGTTTTTTTATGATTCATAATAATTTCCGATAATATACATTATGTAAACTAATATTAAAATTACAGCCTATAAAACAATTTATAAAATATTTTTTTCAAAAAATGTAAATAATAGATGGAGAGCCTATTATTTAGGAGATGCATTCATGAGATCTAAAAAAAGTTTGCCCATTACCAGTCACGAAATAAATTGTAAATTTTGCAAATGTACTTTCAAATCTTTTTGTAAAATAAATAAGGGTTCATGCAGCCAGTTAAGAATCGACTGCCCAAAATGCGGCAATTTTACTGGGTGGCTGAGATCAAGCCCAGGTTTTAAAGTGGAAAGAATTATGTACTTAATTAGAGACGAAGCTGAGGCTATCTAAAAATAACCCGGGCACAGCCGGGTTATTCTTTGGCCAGATTATTCTTTTTTTTCATAGGAGCCAGAGGCACCGCAATCCGGACATTTTCTTGGTTTGCAGCGTCCTTCCCTCTCATTGCCGCATTCCTTGCATATAAACAATGCCATATTTCCACCTCCTCTGCATACTTATGAGAAATGATTTTAGTTAATATTTGCTAAACTTTATGGGGTATATTATACCATAATAATCTCCTCGCCCCCTCCTGTTATACACCTGCCCCCCATGTCCTCTACTATATAGGTATCCTCCACGCCAACCATACCTTCAGCGGCAATACCCTTTTTAGGTTCCAGGGCTATGACCATATTCTTTTCCAAGGGTTTATTGAAACCCTTTGCAATAACAGGCGGCTCATCGATATGAAGCCCTATTCCGTGGCCTAGGAATTTTACTTTTCGATCTCCAAATCCCATAAAATTTTGTATAAAATGCTCATCTAGATTATTCATGATAGAATCGTAAATTTCCGAAGGTATTTCACCAGGTTTCAGCTGTTTGGCCAGTCGGGCTTGTATATCAATACATCGCTGATGGGCTTCCAGTGCCTCATCGGAGGGTTTCCCTCCAAAAATATATATCTGTGTTTTATCACTATGATATCCATGGATGCCGAACCCCAAATCTACAAATACCAAATCCCCTTTTTCCAGTCTCCTTTCACGACTGCCCACAAAAGGAACTGCCGGATACATTCCATATGAGCCGCCGGGTCCGTCAAAATTTGTAGGATACAAGGAGCTCTCACCAAAAGCCACCTGTCCTGCCACCATTTCCGTTTGAAACATTGAAAACCGGCTGATTCCTTGATAGCCTTGTTCAAGCATTGACTTGTACAGCTCACCAAGAAAATCTGCTTCACTCATACCTTCACTTAGTATGTCAGGAACAATGTTTTGGAAAAAGTCATTGTGTTTTTTGCCAGATAGCGTCATCAATTCAAGTTCAAAGGGACTTTTGATTGATCTGACAGAAAATATTATCTTATCAAGGGGTTGGGTATCCCTGATGGTAAAATATTTTTGCAGCCTTTTCATTATGCTTAATGTCACAGTATTTGTTTCTACTAAGGTAATGCCCAAATCCGCCCCTATTACTTTGGCTGCATCACCGTAGTTGTTCATGGGGTAAATATTAGAGATCGGGGATTCGTTATTTGCACGTTCCAAGCTTTTTCGAACAAAATAAAACAACCCTCCATCTCTTTTAATTATAATAATACCATCCTGCATTGTTCCGGCAAGATAATATTGGTTAACCTTGTCAAGGATAATTGCCGTGTCCCAATCAGGGCAGGAATTACTCATTTTCAAGTGAAGCCTTGATAATCGATTTTCCAACTCTTTATCGAAAGTGTTTTTAGGCATTACATCCTGGCTGCTTCTCATATCGCTAAGAAACAATATATTGATCATTTAAGGAAATTATCAATACTGATTGCTTAGGTAAAGTCAGTGCCAGGTTTGCACCTCCCATAAAATAATTTTATTTCTCATTACTCCACCATAGTAGAGTGTATATTATATGCGGCCTTACCCAACCCCTTCCTAACAAACAAAAACTTTCATATATCGGTTAGTATTGCAAAATCAAATAACTTATTATACTATATACCTAGACTGTCAATGTATCTTAAAAAAATGCTAGTTTAGAGGAGGTTGGAAAACCTATAATGTCTTTTAACAGAGAAATGCTTAAAGGCAATACCACTGTCCTGGTTCTAAGTTTATTAAACCGCGAACCCATGTATGGGTATCAGATGATAAAGGAAATCAAAAATAAATCAAATGGTATTTTTAGTTTTAAGGAAGGTACCCTTTACCCCCTACTGCACTCTCTAGAGTCAAAAGGAGTAGTTGAGTCATATTGGTGGGGAGAATCAGGAAGCCGACAAAGAAAATACTATCAAATAACAACGGAAGGCCAATTACTTTTAGAGGAGAAAAAAAAGGAATGGGCCTTATTCAGTTCTACAGTAGATAATATTTTACTAGGGGTGGCATTTGTATGGATTTAGATTACAATGGGACAATCAGAGACTATATCGATAGGGTTTGTGCCCAAGTTAGATTCAAGGATGTACATAATGATTTGGAAATGGAATTGACTGCCCATATACGGGAAGCAGCAAAGGAATACATGGACAAGGGTTTCTCCAAGGGCGAAGCGGTTGAAAAAGCAGTTGTTAGGATGGGTGATCCGGTTACCGTAGGAAAGGAATTGGATCGGGCCCATAGGCCAAGAATTGAATGGCTGGTTTTACTTTTTTCCTTCATATTTATAGGTTTTGGGTTGGTCGCAATATATTTTGCTGAAAAAACATTAACCTCCAATTTTATATTTAAGAGAAGTCTGTTATTTTCCATAGCGGCTGCGGTTTTGATTGGCATACTATATTATTTTGATTACAGAAAACTTGAAAAACGATCAAAATATATTTACCTTGGTACACTGGTGCTTTTAACAGTATCAGTTTTAAATGGAACATTTGCAAATGGAGCCCCTTGGTTCAAACTTGGGCCAATAAATTTTAATATTATAACAATGAGTCCTCTGTTATTTTCAATTTCCTTTGCAGGTATATTCAATGGGTGGGATTGGGGTAGTACAAGGGAGTTCATCAAAGGAGTTGTTATATTTTTTGTTCCTTTAATTATTATCTTGAAGGCATCTTCATTTGCCATAGCTGTCGTTTATATTGCTTCTTTTTTAGTTATTGCCGCAGCTTCCGGTATTGGGTTACGAAAATTGCTCCCCTTGACATTTTCAGTTATGGCTGTACTTACTTCTCCTATTTTGTTGGAGCCATATATAATGAGCAGATTGCTTACATTTATAAACCCCACCGGGGATCCAATGGGAGGGGGATATATTTATGTACAGCTCCGTGAACTTTTCTCCAGTTCTAGTCTATTGGGGCGGGGATTCTCATTTGATCTTAGGATGCTGCCGGAAATGCATACGGATTTCATCTTGGCTTTTATCACATACACCTTCGGTTGGGCTGCAAGTATTATCTTAATAAGCCTAGCAGCAGCATTTATATTGCATATGGTGAAAACCTTGAAAAGGGTGAAAACAGGTTATGGCAAATTATTAATTTACGGTTTTACTGCTGTTCTAGGCACAGAATTTTTATGGAATATATCTATGAACTTTGGTTTTGCTCCCATAGCTGGTATTAGTTTTCCTTTTGTTAGTTATGGGGGGTCACAGCTTATTACTAATGCTGCAATAATAGGGGTTATCTTGAGTGTGCATAGGCGCAAAAATCTTTCCACAAACCCATATTTGTAAGTATCAGATTTATTTAGATATTAAAGTCCACCTTTTTTCGGTGGACTTTAATATCATGAGATGCATATAATGAAAGTTGAATTATGTCATACATTTCCTGAATAACGCGGCATGAAGATATGTAAAATGAAATAAATCGAGATTGACTTACCAATTCCCCCCTGAGATTTATTCTACAATTCACTGGGTATTACCAGTTTCTGTCCGGGATAGATTACTGGGCTGCTCAGATTGTTCACTTGTTTT
This sequence comes from Clostridia bacterium, assembly GCA_012519005.1. Lineage (GTDB taxonomy): Bacteria > Bacillota > DTU086 > DTU086 > DTU086 > JAAYRB01. The sequence goes on along the minus strand of JAAYRB010000067.1, from coordinate 7,739 downwards.
ATTTTATGGATGCTTTTCCTTATGTTTTTATTGTTTTTGTACTTCCTGGCTATTTCCCATAGGGTATCATTTTTATTAACGATTATGGTCATCTTTTCCCCGCTATAGTGACTTTCTTGTAGATAATTATTTACAAAAATAAAGGACAGAAACAATATGGCACAGATAAGCAAGCTCAAAAGAACAGATCTGGACATGATCCCTTCCCCCCCCCTTCGGAACAGATGTTCTATTTTAATTATAGCGAACAGCTGTTCCCGATGCAAGGCCCAAAATATTTAATTTATTTGAATGGGGTCCAATATATTGTTATAATTTCTGGGGGAGGTGTGTTATGTGAAAGATATCAGCAGCAGGCAAAAATTAATACTTGAATATATAAAGAATGAAATAAAAAAGCGGGGGTACCCCCCTACTATAAGGGAAATAGGAGCCTCAGTGGGCCTGAAATCCAGCTCTACTGTACATAATCACTTATCGCAGTTGGAGAAAAAAGGTTATATACGGAGGGATCCTTCTAAACCCAGGGCAATTGAGGTACTGACCCAAAACAATGGTTTTGTAAAAGAAATGATTGATGTGCCCTTGGTGGGTAATATATCGGCTGGGGAGCCTGTGTTTGCAGAGGATAAAATCGAGGACATGTTTCAGCTGCCCTACGATTTGATACGGTATGACGATACATTCCTTCTAAGCGTTAAAGGGGAAAGTATGGTTGGGGCGGGTATTTTAGATGGGGATTTGATCCTGGTAAAGAAGCAAAACTGGGCGGAAAATGGGGAAATAATAGTTGCACTTATAGATGATGAGGCAACGGTGAAACGTTTTTACAAAAAAGAGGATTTTGTGGTGCTAAAGCCGGAAAATCCGGTTATGAAGCCCATATCAGTGAAAGATGTGAATATCCTGGGTAAGGTTGTGGGGCTGCTCAGGGTATATTGAAACCCATCTATTTTTAATTTTAAACCACGATCAGCCTGTCATCCACCAATCTTTTTGTGATCTCTGTAATACATATCCTGACATACTCATAGGACAGCCCCCCTTGTAAAAAGACCCAATACGGGTCTTTAATGGGGCCATCGGCGCTAAACTCACTGGTGGAGCCTTGCACAAATGTTCCAGCCGCCATTATTACCTTGCTGCCGTAGCCTGGTAAAAAATCAGGCACTGGTGTAACATTTGAATCTATAGGTGATACGGCCTGTAAATGCCTACAAAATGCCTCCAATGTTTCCGGGGTTTTCATTTTAATAGCCTGAACAATGTCCGTACGGTAATCACTGTATCGGGGGCTCACTTCGAAACCCAGTTTAGAGTACATACAAGAAGTGAACACTGCTCCTTTCAATGCCTGCGACACAATGTGGGGGGCCATGAACAATCCTTGATAGAGAATACGCATATCAGTAAGGCTGGCACCAAGATCGGATCCCAATCCCGGCGCAGTCAAGCTTGATGCAGCAAGTTCTACAAGATCTTTCTTTCCTGCCACATAGCCCCCTGTTGGGGCTAATCCACCACCAGGATTTTTTATCAGCGATCCAACAATTAAATCAGCCCCCACTTCCGTGGGCTCTTTTTCCTCAACAAATTCCCCATAACAATTATCTACAAAACATATTATTTTGGAATTGAACTCTTTTACCACCGTAATTATATCTTTTATCTGATCAATACAAAGTGAGGGCCTTTCATCGTATCCCCTGGATCGTTGGATCATGACCAATTTGGTTTTGTCAGACAGGGAATTATGTATACCTTTTAAATCTGGGCTGTTATCTTTTAATAAGGAGACCTCTTTATATCCTATACCCCACTCCGCCAGGGACCCCGGGCTGTTGGCATTTTTTAAGCCCAGTGTGTCGCTCAATGTGTCATAGGGGGAACCTACGGCAGATATAATTTCATCCCCCGGCCTGACCACCCCAAAAATCGCCTTGACAATTGTATGTGTTCCTGAGACAAAATGTGTCCTAACAATTGCTGATTCCGTTTTAAAAATTTTTGCAAACAAGGCATCGAGTTTTTCTCTTCCATAATCCCCATAGCCATAGCCAGTGGAGCCTTGAAAGCAAAAATCAGTTATACCTAAATCTCTAAAGGCAGTCAACACTTTTTCATGGTTTATATAGCTGGTTTTTTGGATGGATTCTATTTGGGGTCTGATTTTTTTTTCCACGCTGTCAACTAAATCATTCAACATTTTCAACAAATATTACCTCCTAGTTTGCCAGCTGCCTTGTCTTTTGCAAGAGCCGTATATCTTCATTTGATTCAATTTCATCAATATTTAAATAATTTATATCTGGATCTTCCAGAAATATAAGTTTATTGCGGGAAAAGTTATTTTCCTTTACTAGACGAAGTGCCTGAGCGCGTATAGCTTTTTCTATGATATTTCTAATTAGCCTGGCATTACCATCATATTTATGGCCAGTTGTAACGGCTTTTTTAATGACCCTCTTAAGTTTATTTTTAGCCTCCATGGTCAGTTCGTACTGTCTTTCCGTAACCATCAGATTTGCAATTTCATATAGTTCCTCTTCCGTGTAGTCGGGGAAATCCAAATGAATTGGAAATCTAGACCTCAGACCTGGGTTTGTATTTATGAAGAATTCCATCTCTTTTTTATAGCCTGCTAAAATAAGTACCAAATCTTTACCATGGTCCTCCATGGCTTTAACCAGCACATCTATGGCTTCCTTACCGAAATCCTTTGATCCTCCCCTGGCAAGTGAATACGCCTCGTCGATGAACAGTACCCCACCTAGACTTTTTTTTATCTGCTCCCTTGTTTTTTGGGCAGTATGGCCAACATATTCCCCGATTAAATCTGCTCTTTCCACCTCATTTATGTGACCCCTATCTAGAATATCTAATTCCTTCAGGATTTTACCCATCAGACGTGCAACAGTTGTTTTACCTGTACCGGGATTTCCCCTGAATATCATATGTAAAACCATAGACTCAGATGTAAGCCCTTCCTGTTCCCTTTTCTGTTGTATTTTTGCATATGCCATGACTTCTTCTATTATGTTTTTTATATTTACAAGGCCCACCAGTTTGTTCAATTCTTTTAGGCAGTCTAAGTTAAAAGATTTGTTCTTTTTAGGTAATTCGGCAGCTGCTTTGATTTTTCCCATTCGGCTTTTTCTTTTTATAGGGATCATGTCTTTTAATTCCTGTTTTGGATTCGCGTTGGAGCCAAACCCAAATTTGATTTTCAAAGGCATGCACCCCTTATGAAAAGACTTTTTCTGCTTCAGGATACACCGAAGGATAAAAAAATATCATTACAAGAAAAATTAAACCCTCCATAGTATCAGAGAGTTTAGATGTTTTTGTCAAACGCCGTATCAACCCCATCCGGCATTAAATTTACAGCTTTCGCGGGAACAATAGTTGAAATTGCATGTTTATATACCATCTGCTGCTTACCTTCCCCTTCAACCACCACAGTAAAATTATCAAAACCTTTGATAGTCCCTCTCAACTGAAAGCCGTTGATAAGGAAAAGCGTTACAGGCTGACCCTCTTTTCTGAGCTGATTTAAAAAATTATCCTGCAAATTAATCTGGCCCTTTGGCATTTGATCGTCCCTCCAATATTTTATCTCTTTATAGGGAGAAGATACTTTTATGTTACACTAAATATTATTAGTTTGCAATCTTTGGTTAATATATGCTGCCACCGACGCCGCAGCGTTTATTATATCTGAATACGATGTGGGATCATACCACATGATGTTGTCATCTCTTCTAAACCAAGTAAGCTGGCGTTTTGCATATCTTCTTGTTTCTCTTTTCATAATCTTTATGGCATCCTCTAATGTATAATCGCCTTTAAGGTATTTTATTACCTGTTTATATCCCAAACCACCCATGGCATTTGCTGTGTACGGACAGCCTTTATTGACTAAGGATTTAACTTCCGAAACAAATCCTTCATCAAACATTCTATCTACTCTGTTGTTGATAATATCGTAGAGCATCTCCCTATTCATGTATAATCCCACAGAAGCTAATTTATACCGGTCGTTTGGCTTGTTCTTAATACTTGATATTTTACTGCCAGTGATTTCATTGTATTCCAGGGACCTGATTACCCTTTATAAATCATTTGGATGGATTTTCTTGGCTGCTTCGGGATCTGCCTTCTTGAGTTTTTCAAATAAATGCTTACTGCCGTATTTACTTGCGTATCTTTTCAGCCGTTCTCTGATATTTTTATCGAAAGATTGGACGGGAAAATTATATCCCTTTACTATTGCATTGTAATAAAGGCCCGTTCCACCAATGAGAATCGGTAATTTTCCTCTGATGTTAATATCCTTTATTACTTCCTCTGCCTCTTTCTTGAAGTCCGCAACACTGTAAAATTTCTCTGGTGATACTATATCTATCATGTGGTGGGGGATGTACTTTCCCTTACTGGAATAGCATTCTTCCATTTTTATTTTAGCCGTTCCTATATCCATTCCTTTATAGATTTGCATTGAATCGATGGATACGATCTCTCCATTGAGCAGTCCCGCTACCTCCACTCCTAATTTTGATTTTCCCACTGCAGTGGGGCCCACAATGGCACCTATAGGAATCACCCTACTTTTGCACCCCCAGTACAGGTCATTTTCTCAAAAACTCTTTTTCCAATTGATGGTTGGAGATTACAATAGTTGTCGGACGTCCATGGGGGCAGGTCATTGGGGTGCGTGTGTTTAGCAGGTCCGTCACTAGGGTGCTCATCTCGCTTTCATTCATTGACTGGCCTGCTTTAATTGAGGTTTTACACGCGATTTGTTTAGTAACCTCCTCCTCTGTTACCTCCGTTGCTTTATTGTCTTCTACTAAATCATCTAAAATATCCAGAAAAACCCCCTTAAAATCAGTGTTTGTGAAGAAGGCTGGTATTTCTCGAAGGATAATAGAGCCGCCCCCAAAATAATCAATATTAAAGCCAAGACTATCAAATACATCCCTCGAATCCTTTAACAGCAGGTGTTGGGAACTGGTGAGATCAATTTTCGTAGGTAATATAATTTGTTTCCCTGATGTTTTTTTCTTTTTACACATTTTTTCGTATTGTACCCTTTCGTGTGCGGCATGTTGGTCTATGATGTACAGATTATTTTGGCCGTGGCAAATAATATAACTTCTATTCAGCTGTCCCATTACCAGAAGCGGTACTTTTTCTTCAAGGATGGCAGCCGCGGCCTCTTTGACAAGAGGTTGATTATTTATTTCTACCAAGGGGTAAAATGTATCTTGAGTTACCCCATGGCTGGATGTATTATCACTATACATTAGGTTTTGGGATGCATTTTTAAAATTCATAGACGGTAATGGCCGCGGTGTTTCTGTTTTTTGCTCCACACTCCAGGAGGGGTGGGTGGAGCGCGGTAAGGATTTTTTTATAGTGTCTGACAACAATTTTTTGAGTTTGTTTTCATTTTCAATTCGCACCACGCTCTTTGTTGGGTCCACATTTACATCCAGTGAGGCTGTGCAGGTATCTAAAAAAAGAACAGCCATGGGAAACCTACCCCTGGGTGTTAGGGTATAATATGCCCTATCAAGGGTATTTCTTAAATTTCTATTGGCAACCCATCTTTTATTGATATAGAAATGTTGATATTTGCGGTTACTCCTAGTGAAAAAGGGTTTAGTTATCATGCCTTTTATGACCCAATCTTCACTGTGCCCTTCCACGGGTATCATGTTTTCCGCAGCATCCATACCGTAGAAATTGATGATACAGTCCCTCAAATCACCATTCCCAGATGTTTGGTAGATAATTCTGTTGTTATTTTTGAAGGTAAATGAAATGGCTGGGTGACTTAAGCCCAGACGTACCATTACCTCATTTATATGGTAGGCTTCCCTTGAATCCGTTTTTAAATATTTTCTTCTTGCCGGGATATTATAAAATAAATCCAAGACTTCCACTGATGTACCTTCGGAACAGCCCACGGGTGTCGGGGTATTAAGTATCTTGCCGCCTTCCTGGGCAATCCTCCAACCTAGTGGGCTGTCCTTCGTTTTGCTTGTTAGTTTTATTTTTGTTACCGATGCGATACTGGCCAGGGCTTCTCCACGGAAACCCATTGTTCCAATACAGTCCAAATCTTCGATACGGTAGATCTTGCTGGTTGCATGTCTTTTGAGGGCCAGGGGCATGTCCTCAGGTTTTATGCCAACCCCGTTATCATAGACTTTAATCATTTCCTTGCCGCCTGAAACGATTTCCACGCCAATACGGGTACTTCCGGCATCAATAGAATTTTCCACCAGTTCCTTTACCACCGCAGCAGGGTTACAGATTATTTCACCCGCAGCAATTTTATTTGCAACTTCTGTTTTTAGGACTTTGATTTCGTGCAACAGGTTCACCCCAATCATGAAAACCATCCCTGATCCTGGATTGTATTTGGTCAAGCCTATTTATGGCCTCCAAGGGTGTCATTCTATCTATTCTTATCTCTTTGATTTCACTGATCACATCATAGATTGTTAATGGCAGTGGGTTGTTGGTTTTTGCCATGATATTCTGGTTTGGGATGCTCTCCTGTGTTTCACCTTTTTTGCTTTCAAGGTTTTCTAGAACCTTCTCAGCACCTTTAATTATATCTGGAGGTAAGCCAGCAAGCCTGGCAACTTGAATCCCATAGCTTTTGTCAGTTCCCCCTTGAACCACCTTATGAAGGAAAACAATTTTGCTGCCCATTTCCCGGACTGTTACATTGTAATTTTTTACCCCGGGAAGCTTGTTTTCCAGAGTAGTAAGTTCATGATAATGGGTTGCAAATAATGTTTTTGCCTTAATACTTGTTGAGAGATACTCAATGATTGCCCATGCTAAGCTCAATCCATCATAGGTGCTGGTCCCACGGCCTACCTCGTCTAAAACTATCAGACTGGAAGGGGTTGCATTATTAATGATATCTGCAACCTCACTCATCTCCACCATGAAGGTACTGTGTCCTGAGGATATGTCGTCCACCGCACCTATTCTTGTAAACACCCTATCAACCAAGGGCAGTTCAGCCTCATCCGCAGGGACGAAGCTTCCCATCTGTGCCATAATTGTTATCAATGCCGCCTGCCGTAAGTAGGTGGATTTTCCTGACATATTTGGACCTGTGAGAATCATGATCATATTGCTCTCCGAATCCAGTATTAAGTCATTTGCTACAAAATTCTCCTCCCCCACCGCCCTTTCAACAACGGGGTGTCTAGCATTGAAAATTCTGACCTTGTTGGAAAATGCATCCATCCTTGGTTTGACGTAATCATATAATGAAGCGGCTTCTCCCAGCGAATAAAGAGTATCCAATTCCGCTAAGGCTGCGGCTGTTTTTTGTATATCTTTTATATATTTCTCGATAAAGTTTTTTATTTGCTCAAGGATATTTTTTTCCAGTTTTCTTAACCTGTCTTCGGCCCCAAGGACAGTATTCTCATACTCCTTTAATTCATCAATAATATATCTTTCACTATTAACTAAAGTTTGCTTTCTGATATACCTTTTTGGGACGAATTTAAGATTTGGCTTTGTCACCTCTATGAAATACCCGAACACCTTGTTATACTTAATTTTTAGAGATTTTATTCCCGTAGCGTTTTTCTCCTTTTCTTCTAAATCTAATATCCATTGTCTACCATTTCTTAAAACATCCCTTAGTTTATCTACTTCTACGGAATACCCCTTTTTTATTATGCCTTTTTCTTGGTTACCAC
>JAAYRB010000066.1 GCA_012519005.1 Clostridia bacterium | reverse complement strand
TGTTCCATCCCTCAATTCGCCGTTGTAATTTTTGCCCCAGGCCCAGATAGAACCATCCTTTCTGGTAGCAAACACACGAGTTGCACCTGCACTTAGGGTTTTTACATCTGTCAAGCCTTTAATGTTGGTAGGTACATTCACATTTTCATCTGTTCCAAGGCCCAACTGCCCATTACTATTGTTACCAAATGTCGCAACAGTTCCGTCATCATATAAAATTGCGCTATAATCACCGCCGGCATATATTGTTTTAATAATTTTTTCCGGCGCATCCGATGTTACTCCTATTGCAATAAATTGTGAGCCTTCGGCAAAACATGCAGTGCCAATATTCATCACAATGAGCAACATTGCAAGTAAAACCATCAAAAATCTTTTTGTTCCCCTAAACATGATTGATCCCCCTTCTCTTTTTTTCTACCACTGTGTATATGAAGTGTGCACAGCATTTTTGGAAAAACGCTAAAATAATTTATATATCACCCCATCTCATCAGACTGTGCGAAAAATCACCCCTCCCGCTTTTTGTCATTTTGACCCGACATTCAGGTTTTAAATAGGATTTTTCGTAATTACTGCCACCTAAGTTAACATGACAGATTTGTTAAAATTACTAACTGAACATCGGGGAAGAATCTCATTTTTAGGCCATTTGAAATCCTTCATTTAATGTTTATAATATGACATTTCATATTTATTTAAGTATAATAGGATTTCTGTCTGTTTCATTTGTAAGCTCATCAACCATGTAAATTTTTATTACGTCACCAGGTTCAGTATTAAACCCTGCCTTTGCATTGATCATGTCGGCATCATAATCGGCTTGTATTGAATTCAGACCACGCTGTATGTAGTTTCTCAGATGGGTAAATACCACTTCTAATTGGCCGAGTCTCTCATCTGTGGCTCTTACCACGGCCCCAAAGTGTTTAAATCCCGTCACATTTTGCTTCAACATGAGCATTATTCCAGCTTCTGTTGCTTGCTTCTCGTAGTCATCGCTATCCTCAACTTCTAATTCATATTTCGATGTCGGTGTATCTCTGTGCACCAATCCCCTGATAGCCCCTTTCAGAGCCTCTAGCGCATTGTCAACTGTTTCTTGGGTTGCTTCTTCATCACCCAAGACTGCATGGGCATCCTCCAGGGCTTCAATAAGAGCTTCCCAACTATCTTCTGTATAGTCTGCTCTTTCTAAATAAGATACCCCATCCACCTCAGCCTGTAAATCTGTTTTATCTACCTCTAGGGAAGGCCCCATAATCCTTACCGGTGAATTTCTGTTTTCATTTGTTCCATCACCAAGTTGACCTGAAGAGTTGTCGCCCCAAGACCAGACAGTACCGTCCCCCGCTAAAGCAATTGTATGATAAAGGCCTGTAGAAATAGAAACAATATCGCTAAGTCCAACAACTTGAACCGGAACAGTGCTATCTTCAAGTGTACCATCCCCGAGTTGGCCCACATCATTTTTACCCCAAGCCCAAACGGTGCCATCCTCCTTCAAGGCCACAGTATGATAACGACCGGGAGTTATCTCTGCCATGCCTTCAAGTTCCTCTATTTGAATAGGGGTAATGATCTCATCGCCGGATTGACCGTCGCCGAATTGGCCAGCATGGTTATTACCCCAAACCCAGATACTGCCGTCATTTTTGAAGGCAAAGGCATGTGCTATGTGGCTGCTACTTGATGCAATTTTTTTTACATCAGAGATAATCTTGGTTGGATTTGCTATATTTTTTTGTTCCTCAAGCCCCAGCTCTCCGCCTATGTTCCGACCCCAACCAAATAGCTCACCACTATTTCCCAAAGCAAACGTAAATGTTTGCCCTGCAAAAACATCTTTTACATTGGTCAGATCAAGTGCCTGAACAGGTTTAAATTCCGGCGGAGCCGAAAAACTACCAATTTTGCCATTCCCGAGTTGTCCGGATCTGTTATTCCCCCAACACCAAACAGTACCGTCATTTTTAACTACTGCTGAATGACAGTATCCAGCTGAAATAACTTTAAAGTCGCCCAACTGTATAAGTTTAGGTGTATTCCTATTAGTCTCCGTTTCGTCGCCTAATTTTCCCCTGTAACCTCTGCCCCAGGCCCAAACAGAGCCGTCCTTGCCAATAGCAAAAACATGGGACGAGCCTACATTCAGGGTTTCTACATCTGTCAGGCTCCCAATATCAGTAGGTACATTCACCTTCGTATTTGCACTCATTGGAAGACCTAAACCCAGTTGCCCAAATTCATTGCTCCCAAATGTTGAAACGGTTCCATCATCGTATAGAATTGCACTATAATCGTCACCGGTATGTACAGATATTATAGTTCTTTCAGGTTGTTCTGAATCCGTTTCAGCCATATCGGAAATAAATCTCTGTGCCTTGGAGAACTGTGATTCCTCAGCAAAACACGTGGTTCCGGTGCTCATCGCAGCAAATAATACTGCAAGTAGAATTGCTAAAAATCCCTTAGTTTTCCCAAACATGTTTAATCCCCCCCTTCTCCTTCCCCTTTTTGTTATCACTCATACACAGATAACCCTTATTAAAAAACACTAGAATGTCCTATATATCACCTCATTTCATATTTTGGAGTTAGATAAAACGGAGCTATATTCCATAAATGTTTGGTCCCATTCAGATTTTAATGCCATAATTGATTTCTATATTTGAACAGATTGTTCGGCGGAGGAGGGTAGTGCCACTCCCTTTTATTTGTTTTATTTACCTCAGTATAATAGGGTTTCTGTCTGTTTCATTTGTAAGCTCATCAACCATATAAATTTTTATTAC
>JAAYRB010000065.1 GCA_012519005.1 Clostridia bacterium | reverse complement strand
TTATACGGCTGGCACCGGCAATATTGCCGGCAAAATGCCTCTGCCCTTGACCCCATATAATTTCAACTGGACTCCCGCCGGACCATAAAATAGGGCCATCAAATAGGGCCTATAAAGCCCCGGCCCGGCCGATGAATCAAAGCCCAAGGCCGGCCCCAGATCAGTCCAGCTGATCCTCGTACTCCCCGGCATCCATCAGATCATCCAATTCCTCCACATCCTCCAGCTGGATCTTGACAATCCAACCATCCTCGTAGGGTTCTTGGTTCAGGAGTTCCGGGCTGTCCAATAGGCTCTCATTTATTTCCAGCACCTTACCGCTGGCTGGGATATAGAGGTCTGACACACTTTTTACGGATTCAACGCTGCCAAAGATATCCCCCTTACCGAAGCTGTCATCTATTTCCGGCAGATCCACAAACACGATATCCCCTAGCTGATCCTGGGCGTGGTGGGTGATCCCCACGGTTCCCACACCGTCCTCAACAATTATCCACTCATGGCTTTCGGTATATTTCAAATCCTTGGGTATCATTTTAATTTTCCTCCTTTTTATAAAATGGAATGGGTACGATCCGGGCATCTATGAGCCTGCCCCGGGCATCCACTTGGAGTGCGGTTCCAATTTCCGAAAGTTCTTTTGGGACATATCCCAGGGCCAGGTTCTTGTCTAGGGATGGGGCAAAGGATCCGCTGGTGATTACCCCTACCTTCTGCCCATTCTCCAAGATGGGATAATTGGTCCTGGCGATGCCTCGGCTGGTCATTTCAAGTCCCACCAGCACTCTCCCCGGGCCCTCCTCTTTCATCTCAGCGATGGCTTCCCTGCCGCGGAATGAGGGCTTATCCAGCTTGACAAAGCGGCCAAGGCCGGCTTCCAGGGGGTTTGTGTCCTCTGTGAGCTCATTGCCGTAGAGGGGTAGGCAGACTTCAAATCTCAGGGTGTCCCGGCAGCCCAGGCCGGCAGGAACAAGCCCCAGGCCTTCGCCTTCCTTCATCAATGCCTCCCAGATGGCCGGTGCTGATTGGGAGGGACAGTAGATTTCAAAACCATCCTCACCGGTATATCCCGTGCGGGAGATGAGCATGGTATTCTCCCCTGCTGCTTCCACATCCTGTACGCACCAAAAATATTTTATGTCACCTAGATCCTGGGGGGTGATTTTTTGTAGGATTTCCTTGGCTAGGGGACCTTGGATGGCTATGATGCCCACTTGATCCGTGATGTCCTCCACCCGGGCTTCAGGATATCCCTTGGCAACTTCCAGGACTCTATTTAAATCCTTTTCCGTGTTGGCGGCATTGACCACCAGCAGGTATTTGCTTTCCCCTAGGCGGTAGATTATAAAGTCGTCTATGATACCCCCCCGGTCATTGCACATGGGGGTGTACTGCACCTGATTTATTTTCATCTTGGATACATCATTGGTCACCAGCTCCTGGAGCAGATCCAGGGCCTGTCCGCCTTCCACCAGGATTTCCCCCATATGGGACACATCGAAGATACCCGCCTTTTCCCTTACGGCCCTATGTTCATCGATGATTCCCTTATATTGAACCGGCAGCGCCCAGCCGCCAAAATCAATGACTCTTCCCCCATATTGATGGTGGATTTCGTAGAGGGGGGTGCGTTTTAGTTCTATTTTTTCTTCTTTCACGATTTCACCTCCGCAAAATGTAGATTGGATAAGACTATTTTACCCAATTCTTAGTTGTGAATTAGAAATATCTTCATTTAATTATAACCGAAGTGAAATGCCGGTGCCATATTTTAACGGTGGTTTGTCTTATTTTGGTTGGCAGTCGGTGGGCATAGGGCGGGTATGGGGACTTTTCTGCAGGCACGGGATACCGGAATAGGGATGGGGATTTTACAAAGAATAAGCAGGAGCATGTGCAGGTGGGTGCAGATAAAAACTCAGGAAAGGAGGTGCCGCCCATGAAGGAAAATGAAAAGGACAAAATCCAGACATTCACGACCAGAGGTGAGCTGGTGGAGGATGAGGAGGAAAGGATCCTGACCGGAGAGGAGACCATCCTCAAGGACAACCCTTTCAAGACACCGCCCAGCAATGTCACAAATAAAAATAGGGAGTATGATGGGGAAAAGGGATAGCCGCCGCAGTTCCATGTGCTGTATTTGTGGGCTTGGGGCAAATTCCCCTTGACTATTTTGCGGGGGGTCTGTAAACTAGTACTAATTTAAGAATAAGAGTGTACTCTTATCAAGAGCGGCGGAGGGACTGGCCCTATGAAGCCCGGCAACCCTGGCCCCATTGGGGCTAGAAGGTGCCAATTCCGACAGAGATCTTCTGAGAGATAAGGGAGGGCAGTAGAGCTTAAGCCTCTTCCAATTTACGGAAGGGGCTTTTGGTTTAATTGGGTTAAACCCCAGCAGCTTATAGTGGCTTACAAGGGAAAGGGGGTGTCGATATGAACTGGAGTGGATATTTCGTAAGTTTTTCCATTGAATCGCCTATATTCATCGGCTACAATGTTTCCGGCGACGCCGAAAGAACCAGACACTACATACCTGCAAATAATATGATGGGGGCCCTGGCCCATGCCATAGAAAAAGAAGGCAGGCCGGTGTCCATGGCCGCAATGGATCAATGTTTCTCTTTCAGCACCTTTTTTGTGTCCAAGGATGGTGAGGGAGCCTTATTTCCTTCCCTGGATGAGGGGGGAGGTCTGTCCTACGGCCCCCATGGGATATCGGTGTTGGATTTCAAGAACCAATATATTTCCACCCGGGAGGGGCTGAAATACGATCTGCCCGCCCATGTGGGGGAGATTGAATTCATCACCCCGGAGAATAAAATTACTGGGGATCAAAATTACCTGGTGGGCTATATTTTTGTCGCCCAAAATGCCGTTGAGGAGGGCTTTGAGGCCTGGCTTCGCAGCTTGAGAAGTATGGAAGTGGGGGAGGAGATGCACCACGGCCTGGGAAAGATCGCCCTTCATGAGCTGGAGCTGTGCCCAGGGCATGGGGTAGAAAATGTTTTTGGAATCCCCGGGGTGGAGGCCAACTGGGAAACCCAGGAGGTGGTCATGACCTATGGGGAGCCCAGCCCTTTATTGGCCCATACTTATCTGGAATATGTGGGGGGCGATGTGGCCACCCTCTATGGTGTCCAAGAGCCCGCCAAGGGTCACAGGGATTTGCTGGGTAGGGCTCCCAGAAGCAATAAAAGGGAGGCCTACTGGGTGCCGGGCACTTTGATTCACCCTGTTTCCCAAGGCGTGTCTTTTAAGATGGGGAGCAATGGGATTTGGTATTTATTATAGAGAGTTTTTTTGAAATGGGGGAGGAAAATGGGTATAAGCAAGACCTATGATGAAATAAACCACAGGATTGCCAAGGGGGAAGCCGTGGTGGTCACCGCTGAGGAAATAGTCCCCATGGTGGAAGAGCAGGGTGTCAAGGAAGTGGCCAAGAGGGTGGATGTGGTCACCACCGGCACCTTAGGTGCCATGTGCTCCAGCGGTGCATTCCTTAATTTTGGTCATGGCGACCCGCCGATTAAGATGTCAAAGATTTGGCTCAATGATGTTCCGGCCTACGGGGGGATTGCCGCCGTGGATGCCTATCTCGGAGCCACTGAAGGATCCGAGAGGAATGGGGCCATGTACGGCGGTGCCCATGTGATCGAGGATTTGGTGGGGGGCAAGAAAGTTCATTTGCGGGCTTACGGAAAGACTACTGACTGTTATCCCAACAAGGGGGTGGATGGATATATAGATCTAGAATCCATCAATGAGGCTATTCTTTTTAATCCCCGCAATGTCTATCAGAATTATACTGCGGCTACCAATTCATCGGGGAAAACCCTTCATACATATATGGGTTCCCTGCTTCCGAAGTTTGGCAATGCCACCTATTCCACTTCCGGGCTTTTGAGTCCCTTGCTAAATGATCCCGAATATAGGACCATAGGGATAGGTACACCGATTTTTATTGGGGGAACTCGGGGCTATGTGGCCTGGTACGGCACCCAGCATAACAGCTCCGCAGATAGGGGCGAGAATGGTGTTCCCATGGGCCCCGCTGGGACCTTGAGCTTGATCGGTGACTTGAAGGAGATGAATGGGGAATATCTGAGGGCAGCTGTCTTTCATAATTATGGGCCGACAATATTTTTGGGTGTGGGGATTCCCATCCCTATATTAGATGAAGAGATGGTAAAGTATACTTCCGTGAGGGATCGGGATATCTATACATCACTGGTGGATTTTGGGGTGCAAAGGAGGAGTAGGCCGATCGCGGCTAGAGTGAACTATGAGGAACTGAAATCCGGGGAAATTTTTGTGGATGGACGCAGTATACCTACGGCACCTCTTTCCAGCTTCTACAAGGCCAGGCAAATCGCCCAGGAGCTGAAGGAGTGGATACAGGAGGGCAGCTTTTCGCTGAATCCTCCGGTTGAAAGATTGCCCGGGGACAAATTTGTCAATCCTTTAAAACTTGAGGAGGGATAGGAATGAAAAAGCTTAGATTTATATTGGAATTCCCTCCGGAATGTTCCGACAAGCCTCTGACCTACCACTTAGTTAAGGATTATGATATAAAGATCAATATCCTGCGGGGCACCATATCCGCTGGGAAGGAAGGCAAGTTGTTGGTGGAATTTGAGGCCCTGGAGGAAAACCTCGAGGGGGGCAGGAAATTCCTGGAGTCAGAGGGTATCCGGTTGGTGCCCATAGATCGCCAGGTGGTTTTGGAGAAAGAAAAATGTATCCACTGTGGGGCATGTACCGCCGTTTGTTTCACCGGTGCATTGATTTTATCCCAGACCGACTGGCAGCTGCTTTTTGAGCCGGATAAATGTGTGGCTTGTCAGCTCTGTGTGGAGGCCTGCCCACTTAATTTGATAACTGTGAGTTTCTAGTGGGGATGAAATGAATCGTGACAGATTTTACCGCAGATATATGGGCGGGGAGGATTTACGATCCTTTGGTGTGAGATGCGGGGAGACGGATCTGTGGATCGGGATGGATGCTCATTCCTATGATGCATATAAAGGGAAGGATTTAAGGGAAATGGCTTTGGATGAGCTGCGGCTTCTCCGTGGGGAGTTGGAGGATTATGTTGCGGGGGATCCGGGATTTGCCCGGTCCCTTACCCCTTATAATGTGCCCCCCCATGCTCCGGACTCAGTGAGGGATATGGCTAATGCAGCGGATAAGGCCGGGGTGGGCCCCATGGCGGCGGTGGCTGGATTATTTGCCAAACGGGTGGGGGAGAAGGTCCGGGAAGCTGCGAAGTGTGAAAAACTGCTGGTGGAGAATGGGGGGGATTTGTACCTCTATTCCCACCGGCCTATTACTGTGTCAATCTATGCCGGGGAATCCCCTCTTTCTGAAAAGGTGGGGATATGCTTAAATCCTGAGGGGTTTATGGGGGTATGTACTTCCAGTGCCACGGTGGGTCATTCGCTGAGTTTTGGCAAAGCCGATGCTGTGGTGGCTGTGGCCAGGGATGTGCCGCTGGCCGATGCCTGTGCCACTTCCTACTGCAATCTTGTGAAGAGCGAGGGCGACATAGAAAGGGTACTGACCAAGGCCGAGGCGGACGGCCTCCTCGAGGGAATAGTTATCATCCTCGGTGAACACCTAGGTGCCTGGGGCAACCTCCAACTGCTCTAACCCCAACCACGGGGACGGACTCTTTGGTTGACTAGGCGGTCATTTGGCAGCTATTGGGGGGCACCAACCAGACTCTTTGGTTGGTGCTTGTGATCGGCGTTGTCCCATTTGGCTCCATTGCAAGAGCTTCGGGGCAAGGGTCTGTAATGCTTGTTTCGGGCCGCATCAAAACTTGCTTCGCTTCGGACAGCTGCTGCGGCTTACCCTCACTTCGCCAACAGACCCTAGGCCCCTCCGCTATGCAATTTTCGCTCAAACGGGACAATCTTCACCGTGGAAATGCCCTTAATGTCATTCCGAGGCGCAGCCGAGGAATCTTATGTTTTTTCCAACCAAAGAGTCCGTCCCTCTGGTTGGGGCTGTGGAGGTGAGAGGTTTGGCTGTATTTTATGGGACGATGTTATTTAGTGTTTTTATAATTTTGCTGCTGGGTTTTATGGTGAAATATCGGCGGGCCTACTGGCTTATTTCGGGATATAATACCATGTCCAAGGGGAAGCAGAAGAATGTGGACGTGGTAGGTCTTTCGAAATTTGTCGGTAATCTTTGTTTTCTGATTGCCCTTATTTTCCTGGCCGCCACTATATTTTTCACGCTGAATAAGGAAGTCCTTGGGGGTTTGGCTCTTTTCTTAACTGCACCTCTATCTATTTATGCAGTGATCAAGGCACAAAGTTATGATGGCAATACGAAAAACCCCGATGGAACTATGAAAGCAAGGTCTAAATGGATGGTGTTTGTCCTCAGCGGCATCCTGATCTTGGTTTTTGTGGGAGCGGGGGTGTTTATGTATTATGGTGCCCAACCATCCCAATTTATCGTAACTGATGAATATCTTGAAATAAAAGGTTTATATGGGGAGAGGATCCCCTTTAAGGACATAAGCGATCTGACTCTTCTTGGAAGCCTACCAAAAATCACCTTCAAAAATAATGGGTCTTCCCTTGGTTCTGTGAAAAAAGGAAATTTCAAGATGGAGGGCGTTGGGAATGTCAAGTTATTTGTGGACACATCCAAACCTCCTTTTATTGCTATTGATAAAAATGGCCAATCTATTTTTCTAAATTGTGAAGGGGAAGAGGAAACCAAAGAGCTGTTCCAAT
>JAAYRB010000064.1 GCA_012519005.1 Clostridia bacterium | reverse complement strand
TGCAGCGCCTCATGATAATCAAGGAGGTAATTTGTCACCTTGAACTCATAAGGATGCACCAAATCCTCGGAATCATGAATCGTCAGGGATGCGAAACGCCAATTCCTTTCCCCTTCGAATAATTTGATTTCTCTGATCACATGATTGATGTTCTGTGCTTTGCATGTGGGGCCGGGCTTGTAATTTACAACCACATGCACATTGGGATGTTTTTCTGCCAAGATGTGGGCGGCGGTGTTGGTGGCTTCGTCATTGGGGTAGACACCAAGGAAAATATGATACATGGATTTAGGATATAGGGCGAGGCAATGATATTATCTATGACATCCTCCAAACCCTCATCCTCATGCCAAGCCGCCACCACTACGGCCAACAATTTTGGCGGTATGTCACCAAGTTTACACATATCCAGGGATTTACCCCTAAATTTTTGCCTGTTAAACAAATTGAATATATCCCAGATAAAATCATCTATACCCAATAGCAAATAAACCACCACAAAGGCAAAACCAATTATGTAAAGAATATTTCCACTGACCATCGCCGTAGTTCCCCCCTAATATATTTGAAACCTTTTTGCAGTATAAAAACCCCATAAACAAAACCCGGGGCAGATATACATATATGCTTATGCCCCTTAAATAAACTTGTGCCATTGTTCGAATATTTTTTTAAACAAAAAAACCACGCATATGCGTGGTTCAAAATCCGACCTAAATATATTAGTCAATATTATAATGGTATTGGTAAACCTTATATAATAAGCGGTTTCCCTTCAATTTTGGGCACGGAAAACCTTAGGATAATATCCCAGGACGAGGGTCTACATCCTTGGCAGATCTCAACATTGCCCTGAATCGACATATATAAATAAGCATCGGTGGCATCCCAGCCGTAGGCATCCACTATTAGGTTTTGCATATCCTCTGTAACCAACCTTAGGGCCTCTGTATACTCCCTGGCACTGGCAATGGTGTACCAATCGTCATGGGTTTCCAATACGGGGCGTTCTATGGGAAAATCTTGAATTAAATGGAACCTCACCGTTACTTCCCCGGCTATTTCAATCCCCGTGCCACAGATCTCCCCATCCCCCATGGTGGCATGAAGATCCCCCAATTGGAGAAGAGCCCCCGGTACATTTACTGGGAAGAAAACCTTGCTTCCCTCCATGATTCGGTTATTGTCCATATTCCCGCCATGGAAACCCACATAACCGCAGGCAATGCTGCCTTCCCTCGGTGCCACCCCGATAACTCCGATCATGGGTTTTACGGGAAATTCAAGATCATTAAAAATCGCCTTTCCTTCCCTGATGGGAACTATCTTGGTTCTTGTCTCGGCATTGGCAATTAAAGAGCCCGTGTCCGGGAGCGTAGAAACAACCCCCTGGTCCTCTATTTTAATGCTGAGGATTTCAACAGCTATCGTATCCCCGGGCTCCGCACCCTCTATATATACCGGCCCTGTGGCAGGATTCACTTTATCGAAATCAAGGGAAGTCACCAGCTGTTCCTCTCTTTTAATCTGATCACTGAAACAATCTAAGGTTTTGAATTTTACCTCCTCACCGGGCTTGACCTTTGCCGCGGGTTCGTTTTTCTTGGAAAAATCATAAACATATTCTGTAATCATCCTTTTCATCACCCTTCCGCCTCCGTGGTCTAACTATCAAGAATATTATTTGCTAGTAATGAGAATCCTATCAATCCCACATACCCGAGAAAAGCATATAACCTACCAGTGATTCCCTGTGATCATTCAATTTCCTTTTTCTGACCACATCATATATTTTGCAGTGGTATTTTTTTGCATACCCGTTCATTGGTACGATGTATCCTTCTACCCCCTACACCCCGGGGTGAAAATTTAGTAATCTAGTAATTTGTGGTTTCCCATGAATTCCATTAGTGCCTATTGGCTGCCGGCACCCGGGGATGTATCTGTCTGTGCTTCAAATACTTTACCATTTCCACTGCAATCAGCGGCGTCAGGCTAAAAGTCAGAACCACAAGCCAGTCCGTCAATGGAAGGGGCACGGTGTCAAAGAAAACTCTAAAAAATGGCACAAAGAGCACCGCAACCATGAGCACAGCAGAAGCCAGAACCGCATACACAAGACTACGGTTGGAGGTCACACCTATTTTGAAAAGAGACAGGCCGGTACTTCGAACATTAAAGGAGTGTACCAACTGAAGAAAAGCTATGGTTGCAAAGGTCATGGTATGCGCCTGTGCTGGGGTTCGCCCTAATCGGAGGGCCAGGTAATAAACTGCGAAGGCGGTGAGCCCAATCAAGGCACCCTGCCATAGAATCCTCACACCCATTCCCCCCGCCAGCACCCCTTCATCCGTCTCTCTTGGGGGCTGTTCCATTATTCCCTCTTCCCGGGGTTCAACACCTAAGGCCAAGGCCGGAAGCCCGTCAGTGACAAGATTCATCCATAGGATCTGGATGGCCGTTAGGGGGCTTCCCAGCCCAAGCAGCACCGCAGTAAAAATAGTGATGATTTCCCCCACATTACATGAGAGCAAATAATGGACGACTTTGCGGATATTGCTGTATATGGTACGCCCCTCGCTGACCGCACCCACAATGGTGGCATAATCATCATCCAACAGCACCATGTCTGAGGCCTCCTTTGCCACCTCCGTACCGGTGATACCCATGGAAACCCCCACATCGGCACGCTTTAGGGCGGGAGCGTCATTGACCCCGTCCCCGGTCATGGCAGCTATATGATTATGGGATTTAAGAGCCTCCACAATACGGAGCTTATCCTTAGGGGATACCCTGGCGTAAACCACGGTACTGCCCACGGCCTGCCGCAGCTCCTGCTCATCCATCTTCCGAAGCTCTTCACCGATGAGCACCTGCTCGCCTTCCCGCCAAATCCCCAATTCCTCGGCAATGGCCACTGCGGTGTCTGGGTGATCCCCAGTAATCATCACTGTACGAATCCCTGCACGACGGCTTGTCCTCACCGCATCCTTCACCTCGGGGCGGGCGGGATCGATCATGGAGAAAAAGCCCACAAAGATCAGCTCCTTCTCCGCCTCTTCAGGGTGTGGATCATCTGGAATCCGAGGCCATTTCCTCATGGCAAGGGCCAGCACCCGCTCCCCCCGGGAGGCAAGATCGGAGTTGATTCTAAGCAATTCCTTTCTAGCCGCCGGTGTCAAGGCCTCCACTTTGGATGATCTGACAATTCTTGTGCATTGGGCCACCAAGCGATCCGGTGCGCCCTTTGTAAATGAGTAGATGGAATCATCAATCTCATGGAAGGCGGTCATCATTTTACGGCGGGAATCAAAAGGTATTTCCGCCAGCCGGGGATGTTTCTCCTCAAGATCTGCTTTTTCCAATCCTGCCTTGGCCGCCGCAACAACCAAAGCGCCCTCCGTGGGATCCCCGATTACCTCCCAGCCTTTATCCGTTTTCGCCAGTCTTGCATCACTGCTCAACAGCCCGCCCCGAAGCATATGCATCAGATTCCCAATAGAAGAAGGAGATATTTCCTCCCCCCTGTCATCCATGAAAACCCCCTCTGGGCTGTAGCCAATACCCGTAATATCAAAGATCTCGCCGTCAGTATAAATATGAGTGACAGTCATCTCGTTTTTCGTCAAAGTCCCAGTCTTATCGGAGCAAATAACAGTGACCGTACCTAGGGTTTCCACG
>JAAYRB010000063.1 GCA_012519005.1 Clostridia bacterium | reverse complement strand
CCCTCTGGGTGATGATCATATCGGTGAATTCCTTGGCCAGCTCCACATTGGACATTTCTATAGCACCGGGGACGATGACTGTGTTACCAAAGCCTTTGTCCCCGTCACCTGCCGTACCGAATTTCCCTATATCTACCCCACCATTTTCATCCTCACCACCGGCAGCAGAAGCCCATGTAAATTGATTCTCGCCCATTTTGTCAAGTCCCTCATTATTGGGGAATTTAGCAAGGGCAATAACTGCTATGGGATCTCCGTCGGCGATGATCTCACCATTGGAGTTGATAGTTAAAGTGTTCAAATCAGATATGGAAAGGCCCCCCTCCCCAGTCATAATATCCCATGTCAGGGGCTCTAGGTCGTCATTATATTCATCTTCACCTATTGTATAACCCATCACAAACTTTCCATCAGATTTATTGATGAGGTTTCCTTCCGCATCAAAGCCAAAGACACCGGCCCGTGTGTAAAACTTGCTGCCGTCCGCTTCATTTTCGCCTGAGCTATCTGTCAATATAAAAAACCCATCCCCCTGGATCATCAAATCCGTAATATTATCCGTGGGCTCCACATTACCCTGGACAAACATGGTGTCTATACTGTTTAGGGACATCCCCACTCCCACCTGCCTAGGGTTGATACCCCCCCGGTTATCATCCGGAGCACTACCCCCACTGAGGGTCTGATAAAAAACATCCTGAAATGTAGCCCTGCTGCTTTTAAAAGCCACAGTATTCACATTGGCGATATTATTGGCCACCACATCCATGCGGGTCTGGTGATTCCGCAGTGAACTAACGGCGGCAAACATTGAACGCATCATAAACAAACGACCTCCCTTGATAAGTCAAATCATATGTGCCGCTTCCATCATTCCACGGCACGGGCCTCTTCTTTTAGGAAGTCCGGCCCCTTACACAATCACCGCACTGTCTATATTGGTAAAAACATTTTCTTTCATCCTGGCTTCATTGACCACAGTGACCACCGTATTGTTTTTCACACTGACCACAAAAGCCATATCCCCCATGAGCACCAGGGCATCCTTTGATTCCTTACCCCTGGCCTTGGCCACCGCCGTCTCCAGCTCTGCCATTTTACCTGGTTCCAAGGAGACCCCCATACTTTTCAATCTGTTTTCTGCATGCCGGGAAAATTTCAACCCTTCCAGCTCATCCCGCAGCACTTCCCCGAAGGGAGAATGACCGGCACCGGATTTTTTCTTCTTGACAACATGATCCCGCGGCCTAATATTATTTAAAGGTGTTAATCTTGGATCGTAACTCTTCATTTATACACCACCCCAAATTCAAGGTGTCCGCACCTCGATTACATCCCCTAATTTCACCTCAAAATCCTCCACCATGAGAACCGGTGTTCCATTGAAGCCCTTGATGGCATGGACTATACCGGATATTTCCTCACCATCCACTTCCGCCCTAATCCATTTATCCATTAGATTAAGTGTTTGGGCGTTCTGGGCATTACCATGGGAAAAATTGCCTCCAATATATTCCAGGGCCACCCACATATCCTGCCGCAATCCCATGAGCTCCTCCTTCACCCCGGTGATCTGCTCCAGGGTGCTGAACTGAGCCAGTTGGGCTATGAATTCCGTATCCTTCATGGGCTCCATGGGGTTTTGATTTTGGAGCTGGGCCAGCAGTATTTTCAAAAAAGCATCCCTGCCCAAATCATCCTTATTTCCCACCGGGGTAAAGACATCTCCATATCCACCCGCCGCCGCCGGGGCAGCTCCCCCCATATTTGGAATATCCATTGCTCTGTCTCCTCCTTTGACAGGAAATGTCATGCCAGATAATTTATAGAACCAACTCCGCCGCGATCCGGAGGGGCCTGTATCATACCCTCTTGTACCTCATCTTCTTCATCCATATGGGGTACGGCGGCTGATCTGTTTT
>JAAYRB010000006.1 GCA_012519005.1 Clostridia bacterium | reverse complement strand
CGCTGTGGTGAGCGGTTATTTTGGTGCTGGTCAGGATATTTGGTCAGTTTATTTGGTTAGTTTATTTGGTCAGGATATGTTGAAGCGATGGACTTCTGTGGAAACCAGTCTGGCCTCGATAATCCCCACCAGATCGCCGCCGGTGCTGTCAAAGATATTTTTGCTGATGATGGTATTCATGGCATCTTCTACATCCATATCCGTAAGGTCGGCTCTGGGTGCATCCATGGAAATGGTCTTGCGGCTGTCATTGGCTGTCCTGAATATCAATTGAAGTCTTGTGGTCATATCTTCACCCCCTTTCTGATGGTGGTAGTGGATTTTGTGGATTTAGTTGGTGAAGTTGGTGAAGTTGGTGAAGTTGGTGTAGTTGATTGGTGTAGTTTGTTAGTGTAGTTTGTTGGTGTATTTTGTTGGTGTATATAATGGAAGATACTTTTGGGGTGATCTAGTCACCCTCGGCCAAATCCACTTGGTTGACTCTGCTGATGCCCTCTACGGGATGCTGAAGCAGTTCTTCGATCCCCAGTGCTACATCTAGTACGTCCTCGTCGTCGGATTCCGGTTTTACTCCGGAAAAGGATAGGGTTTTAAGAATTGGCTGTCCATTGTCCTTTTCCCCTACTTTTAGCAGTAGGCTCAGTCGGCTCCCGGTGGGAGTAGCTATAACGGCCATGTCGTCACCTCCTTTTCTTTATGTTGAGCTCATTATAGCGGCGGGGGGGCAATACATAAAAAAACGCCCCGGTGAGGGGGCGATGGGGGGCGGGGCTCTTGTCGGGGGCTGGGGTGTGATGGGCTGTGCCGGGTAGGGGTTGAGGTGTGAGGTTTTTGGGTGAGTGGGTGGGAGGGCATAGAAAACATAAGAACAACCAAGGGGCAACCAGGGGGACGGACTCTTTGGTTGACTAGATGGTCAGTAATCCCCTGGGTATAAATTGCTGTAGGTAAGTGGGGTGATAGAAGACACTGGGGGAAGTGGGTGGCTGGTACCTATTAAGGGGCAATTCGTGAATTGCCCGTGCGGGAGATCAAGAGATTAAAAGATTAAAAGAATAGATTCCTCTGCTTCGCATTCGGAATGACAAAAGGAAAAGCCTTTGGGATGTATGGGGGGTAGTGGGGACAAGCAAGACATTGGGGGTATCCGGTTACCCCGCTTGGCGTAGATTGCTTTACGAAAAGGTTTAGGGAGTGTAGGCGAAGTGAAGGATCAGTTGGATCAACTGTTTGAGCGAAGCGAGTTTTGAGCCAACCCGAAACGAGCCATACAGTCCCTTGGCCTTGGAGTTCAGCAATTGAGGCAAGCGGGGTAACAGAAGCCACCAGCCGATACTGGAATCCGCTGTTTCCTTTGATGATGATTGCATAGCGGAAATGCGTAGGGGCTGTAGGCAAAATCAAGGAATTGTTGGATCAACTGTCTGAAGCGAAGCGAGTTTTGATCCAACCCTTGATAAGCCTTACAGCCCCTTGCATTGAAGCTTTAGCAATTGAAACAAAGGAAATAGAAGACCCACAAACACCAACCAAAGAGTCCGTCCCTGTGGTTGCGGTTCAAGTTGTTTAGTTTGAGCGAAGATTGCATAGCGAAGGGGCCTAGGGTCTGTTGGCGAAGTGGAGGATCAGCCGCATCAACTGTCCGAAGCGAAGCAAGTTTTGATGCGGCCCGGAACGAGCCTTACTGACCCTTGCCCTGAGCTCCTGCAATTGAGCCAAACGGAACAACGCCGAAAACAAACACCAACCAAAGAGTCTGGTCTGCCCCCCAAAAAGTAAACATCAGGAAGGTAAAATGTGCTAGAATAGGCATTGAGTTGCTGCTTTGGCGGTTAGTCACTCTCCATAGAGGGGGGTGATGCCTATGGTTACTTGGCTGGAACTACTTAGTTTCTGTCTTGTAGTCTTAGGAGTTATTTCCCTATGTTTAACACATAGAAAATAATTGACCGCCTTTACAGGCGGTCTAGAACCGTTAAGGACTAGCCGCCCCATCAAAAGCGGCAACTCCTTCTATTAATTATATGCTACCATGAGCATTTATAAACGTCAATCAGATTCCCCGGCTTCGCCTTGGGATTGACAATTGAAACAAAGGAAATGGCAGACCCACAAACACCAACCAAAGAGTCCGTCCCTGTGGTTGGTTAAGATTTGCCTTCCTTATATACAGCCAGCATGAACTTGGGGAGATTTAACATCCTTTTATAACGCTTTGGCTCTTGAATGAGGCGGTAGAGCCATTCCAGCCTTGCCCTTTGCATCCATAAAGGGGCACGCCTCACCCTTCCAGCGATAACATCAAAGCTGCCCCCTACGCCCATATTCACAGGCACAGAAAGAGCACCCAGATGCTCCTGGATCCAATACTCCTGCTTGGGGGCACCCAAGGCCGCGAGCAGTACATGGGGCTCTGCATCCCTTACCTCCTGCCGAAGCTTTACTTCACCTTCATCATCTAAGTAGCCATGGGAGATACCCACAATCTTTAGCTCAGGATGCTTTTCCATGAGCTTAGCCGCCGCTTCTTCGGCCACACCGGGGGCGGCACCATAGAGAAAGACCCTCCAGCCCCTCTCCTCCGCCCTGTACATTAAATGAAGCATCAGATCTATACCGGTGACCCTTTCCGGCACCGGCTGTCCCAGATGCTTCGCCGCCCAGACAATCCCGGCCCCATCGGGGGTGATCAGGTGAGCGGAATTGATGATCTCCAGAAGTGCAGGATCATCCTGTGCTGTATACAGGATCTCGGCGTTTAAAGTGATGACATGGTGGGGCCGGCCGGATAAGATGTACTGCTCTATCTTGGAGAGGGCCCCATCCATGTTCACTGCGTCTACCTTTACGCCTAGAATATTTGACTTCATATTGTATTACTTCCTTTATATATCATTTATATATTATCTATATATCATCTATATCGTCCCTGGCTAGGAATTTGTCCACCAATGCGTGGGTCTGCTCCCTATCGGGCTGCCAGTAGCTGATCCCTTTGATCTTTATTGGGTCTCCGGGAACCATCACTGCTTCTATCTCCGAGGTCTTGATATCCTTGGCGATCTTGGCCAGGCCCAGCATCTCCCTCAAGGTGAGATTGGTGATGGTGCTGTCCCGGATCTCCTTCATGAGATTGGGGAGCTTCAACACGGTGCCCAGCCTAACCGATTGTTCAGCAAAGGTCTTGAGGAATTTCTGCTGCCTATTTATGCGGCCGATATCCCCCTCCCCGTCCCGGAAGCGTACGTACTGTAATGCTTTGTCACCGTCAAGCAATTGTTCACCGGCGGCGAGATTGATCCCCTCCGGCCGGTAACGCATATTTTTCTCCACATCCATTTGGACACCGCCAAGGATGTCCACGAGGTTTCTGAAGCCGTCGAAATCCACCTCCAGATATTTCCTCACAGGGATACCTAGGAAATTTGATACCGTCCTGGTCATGAGATCCGGGCCGCCGTAAGCGTGGGCATGGTTGACCTTTGTGGTGCCATTGCCCGGCACATCCAGATATGTATCTCTGGGAATTGAGAGAAGCTTTACTTCATGGGTGCCCATATCTATGAAGGCAAGGATGATAGTATCTGCTCGAGCCGGCCCTCCCTGTCCATCGTCTACACCCATAAGAAGTAAGGTGAGCTGTTTTGATTCGTTTTCCACCACTGCGGGGGGTGTCTCGTCTTCCACGATACTCATGCCGTCACTGAGCCAGCTGTCCGCCAGTTGGTACCCCAGGAAGCCGAAGGATATGAAAAGTGCCGCCAGGAGCAAGAAGATATGAAGCCCCGGGCGGGACTTTTTTCTTCTGTATCTTCTGGTGGTTTTGGGATGGGTGTCCTTCCAAAATGTTGTTTGAAAATCTTTGTCGTCCACCTTTACCCCTTCTTTCAAAGTTATCTACAATAATATATGCCATTGGTCGAAATATGTCTAGCATTTGTAATTCGACTTTGGGGGTGGGCTTTCCTGTTTTGGTGATGGATTTTAGTTTGCCGCCAACCACGGGGACGGACTGGGGTGACCCCCTAAAGGTAGACACTAAGGGTACGGTTTAATATTACTATTTTTTCACACACACTGTCTCATTTGCTTATAGGTTCTTGGGGACATCCCCTCAAGACCCTTCTGAGGCCGATAGTTGATATAATAATCCATGTATTCATCAGTAATCTGCTTTACATCATATACATTTTCTATCTTCTTTTTCATTAAATAAATAGTCTCACATTTATAATGACTGAAGAAACTTTCAGCCTTGGCATTATCCCAGCAGTTTCCTTTTCGAGACATACTCTGCTTGACCCTCAGCTCCTTTAGCAAATTGACATATTCATTATTGGTAAAATGAATTCCTCGGTCACTGTGGATTATGCTGCCTTCTAGCGGATACTTCTTGGATAAAGCTTTAATTGTCTCAAGGCTTAGATTTTTGTCCTGGGTATCACTAACATTCCAAGCAACAGGCTCATTGTTGAACAGATCAATTACAACACATAGAAAAGCCATCTTTTGCTTCGT
>JAAYRB010000062.1 GCA_012519005.1 Clostridia bacterium | reverse complement strand
CTACCCGTGACCATACGGATTATCGCCGCTGCATTGAAAATAGAATCCTTGGTCATGGACCCCATGGTTTCATTGAAGCATAATTTACCCTTCCCCTTTTCCTCGGCGGGGAAGGCCACAGCCTCAATTTCCAAAACTGTACCCAAATACCCGGACACCGCCAAGCCAAAGGTTCTGCCCACCTCATAGCTGTCCTTCGCCCGGTGAATACCATAGGGCACCATACGGGAATTTCTCACCACCTCATAGACATCCTCGGCGGTCACATGAATCTTTTCCCCAGCGGTTCCCCCGGCATTTTTGTAAAGTGCCAGGCTGTAGGTATCCGCCAATATACTGATGGCCTTGCGGCCTTCAATCGTGTACTCACTGATGACATCCCTAGCCCCCTCTTCCAGTACAACCCCAAGCTTTGATGCGGCATTGTCAATAATATCTTTGATTTGGTCTGGAGCTAGGGGTTCAAAATGAACTTCCGCACAGCGGGATCTCAGGGCGGGGTTCAAAGTCGAGGCATCCCGGGTGGTGGCACCAATGAGAATAAAATCCGCCGGAGCCCCTTCGTTGAAGAGCTTCCTTATATATTGGGGGACCCGGTCATCTAGGGCATCATAATAGGAGGATTGGAAATTTACCCTTTTATCCTCCAGGACTTTGATCAATTTATTGACCAATAGGGGATCCATCTCACCGATCTCATCGATGAAAAGGACTCCCCCGTTGGCATCGCTGACCAAACCCAATTTAGGTTCGGGTATTCCAAATTCAGCCAGCTCCGTACGAGCCCCTTGGTAAATGGGATCGTGAACAGAACCCAGCAAGGGGTTAGTAGATTCCCTTGGATCCCAACGAAGGGTTGCCCCATTGGTTTCCACAAAGGGTGCATCCTTTCCAAAGGGAGTGTGCTTAAATTTCTTGGCCTCCTCCAATGCCAATCGGGCGGCTGTAGTCTTCCCCACCCCCGGCGGCCCATAGATCAAAATATGCTGGGGGAAGGGGGAAGCGATCTTGGATATCAAGGCCTTGACGCCTCTTTCCTGCCCAACAACCTCGTCCAAACTCTGGGGACGAAGCACCTCTAAAATAGACCTAGTGAGCTTTTCCTGTTCCTTTTTCTCTAGGATCGCTAGACGTTTTAAGGTTTGAGCATTTTCCGGCCCCGATGCTTTTTTTAGTATCCCTGCTTTTATTTCCTCCAGGTATTCTTCCTGGTTTTCTTCAATCTTTTCCATAATCTTCTTCTCTAGATCATTTTCAACATACCTGCGGGCGGCCATGTCAGCTATTTCTCCCTCAATATCCATGAGTATTTGCCACAGCTCCCCTTCCTTTGGTATTTCCTCCAAAGTTGGGTTTTCATAGACAACCCGCTGTAAACCTAGAATCCGCTCCGGAAGCTTATCGGAGCGGAATAATTCAAGAGCCTCTAGTTTTTTAGCTTTCAGTACTATCTGATCTGTCCCGAATATCTGACAGAGCATATCATATAACGCCGCCACCCGCCCCTTAAGGGAACCGGAACCGGAATTTGAAGCGCTTACTTCATATGTCTCGCCGCCTTTATTGCCGCTAGGTCCCGTCATTTCAAAACCTCCTTGCCTGAAAAGGCTTATCTATGCTTCGGCAGCCTCCCCTTCACCCTCTGATTTTTTCTCTTCCTCTTTTTCATCAACCTCAGCTTCCACCTGTACATTCAGCTCCACGATAACTTCCTGGTGAAGCCTGATATTGATAGTATAAAAACCCACTTCTTTTATGGGCTCTCTCAGATCAATTTTCCGTCTATCTATACTGATACCTTCTTCTTCTTCAAGTTTGGCAGCAATAATACTGTTGGTAACGGATCCGTAGAGTTTTCCCTTTTCCCCCGCCTTGACCCTCAGCACCACAGTAACATCCTGGATCTTCGCGGCAAGGTCATTGGCAATTTCGATTTCCTGTTTTTTCTGCTCCTCGCGGAGGGTAATCTTTTTCTCCAGCTGCTTCAGGTTGGAGGGTGTCGCCTGCACGGCCAGCTGCCGAGGAAATAGGTAGTTTCTGGCGTAGCCATCGGCCACCTCCAGCACATCTCCTTCCATGCCCAATTTGTCCACATCAGTCTGTAAAATTATTTTCATGGTGTTCACTCCTTATTGGATAGGATCTTTCTAAAATCAACCAACGGATCAAATGCCCCCACCAAGGCCAATACACCTATGGTCAAGGGTAGATAGAAAAAGCTAACAAAAATCAATATTAATTTTACGAATTGGGATTTCAATCTTGAATACATATGGACGGCCACAGATAGACCCATAACCAAAATTATTGGGGTTAGAGATAAAACAACATTTTGCCCCGCATAAAAAAGCCGCCCCATATCTAAATAATCACCCAAAAGTGCCAAACCCAACCCAAAAACTATACCCCAGGAGGTAAACCAGGGAACCCGCCAGCTTCTAAAGGGCGGTAATTCAGAAATATCAACCCCAAGCCGCCTTAGAAAACCTCTGGAAATTATGAAGTTTAAGAAAGCGGAAATCATGGCGGTGATCACCGTCATGGATGGCAAAATCTTCATAAACCAATCCATGGATTTATTTAGGGATTCCTCCACTGCTTGCCGATTGATCCCTTCTCTTTCGAAAACGCCCGCCTGCTGCCATCGAAGCAGCAGCTCATCCATGGTGGTTGAAAGTTCCTCCCTCAGGCCCTGTTGGCCATCGGATGCCAACAAAGGCAAAAAAAATATCAAGGTCATTGTCAGGATTGCAGTGCCAAAGGCGGCTATCAAGGTGTGGCCCAAGGGGCTCCCCCTTTTAAGCATGTATCCCAGTACCAAGCCCAGGCTGCCCAATTGGATGCCCGTGCCCACACCCCATAGGGGGCTTACCAAAAATACCAGGCCTGCCGTAGTAATAAACACACTTAATAATCCCGCCCGAAGACCGGATTTGGCTGTCAATACTCCCACGGGCACCGCCCATATAAAGGAAAGAAACGAGCCCATGAAAGGCATGAAAATTCCCAAAGCACAGATAAAGAGGGTTGCCAATACGGAGTAGGAAACCTCCCTGAAACGGAACATGAAATCGTGACTAGCTGGCATCCATGGTCACCTCTTTTTGCCTTCCATGTACCGAAGCAAGGATGACATGTCTCCATACCATTCTTCAATTTCATGCTCTTCATCGATACCTGCGGCTAATTTTTCTTTGAGATGCTGATCTATACGGGCAAAGGTAATTCCCACCCTCTTGCCTAATATGTAGGTGGTTATTAGAATGGCGGCCAAATAGTCCAAGATCCTTTCCTCGCCGCCTTTGACCATACTTTTCAACAATGAGGCAACGGAACCCACCAATTCTGCCTTTAACCATTCAATCATACGGATTTTTTTGACTACATCTATTTGTCCTTCTCCCTGGGGGAATTGCATAGGGTAGAGCCTCCCATAAAATCACTATGAGGATATTCGCTAAATCAACGTCTTATCCTTCGTCCCGGTCCTGAAGATTATTTTTTAATTTATACCGGCAATAGAAGTTTACTCCTCTAATACTTCTGGTTATACATGGAGGGAGCAGGTTAGGGCTCCCTCTAATGATAGTTAATCTACTGTGAACGGCATGAGAGCCACCAATCTGGCCCGCTTGATCGCCGTAGTCAATTGTCTTTGATGCCTTGCACAATTGCCCGAAATTCTACGGGGCACAATCTTGCCGCGCTCCGTAACATATTTTTTAAGACGACCAACATCTTTATAGTCTATGGATGTCGCCTTTTCAACACAAAAGCTGCAAACCTTTCTGCGTCTTCTACGGTCCTGGCGCAATATTCTCTGCCTCCTTTTATAATTCTATGATCTTAGAAGGGCAGATCCTCATCACCCAAGTCCAAATCTCCACCACCCAGTGAGAAATCCTCTGTGGGGGATTTGCTGCTTTGCTTATCCTTTGGCCAATCCAGGAAGCGAACATTGTCTGCAACAACCTCCGTGGCCTGTCTTCTTTCCCCTTCTTTGCTTTCATAGGAACGCACTTGGATACGGCCTTCAACAGCCACTAAGCGGCCCTTACCCAGGTTGCTGGCACATATCTCTGCCAGTTTACGCCAAGTAACAATCCTTATGAAATCCGTCTCCCTCTCCCCCTGTTGATTGACAAAGGGTCTGTCCACGGCTAGAGAAAAGTTGGAAACAGCTACCCCGCTTCCAGTATAGCGAAGCTCCGGATCATGGGTCAATCTGCCGATCAAAATTACACGATTTAACATTAGGTAACAACCCCTAACTAGCTTTTTCGTCCAGGTTGACCACAATATACCTCAGGATATTTCCATCAATTTTAAAAACCCTTTGAAGCTCCCGGGGAACATCCGACGGGGCTTTAAAAGTCATGAGGACATAATAGCCCTCCGAAATCTCATTGACCTCATAGGCCAGCCTCTTCTTACCCCATTCGTCAACTTTAAGCACTTCGCCACCTTCGTTCTCCAGCAGGCCGGAAAACTTTTCAATCACGGCCTTGGTTGCTTCTTCGTCTAAATCAGGATTGATAATAAATAAGGTTTCATATTCTCTCATTTAATTCACCTCCCTCCGGACTAATCGGCCCCACGATGGGGCAGGGATAATCGCATGGGTAATTATAGCACAAGTTAAACTGAGGTACAAGAAACTAGAGCGGCCTAGGAATCGCCCCGCTCCAAAATTTTTTTGATGCTTTTTTCAAACTTTATCCTGGGTAAAAGCACCTGCCTGCCGCATTCCATACATTTAATTCTTATATCCGCACCAAGACGTACAATTTCCCAACGGTCACCACCACAGGGATGTTTCTTTTTTGTTTGAACCACATCCCCTAGATAAAACTTCGGAACCTCTTTCAAACACCCACCTCCTCCAGAACTTACATTTTACACCTTGAGTATTTATTTTAGCAGCAGTAAAAAAGGAGATTATTCCTTCGCTGCGGCAATATCCTTTAGGGCCGCTTCCGCAGTAACCCTCACATTCCACTCTTCATCTTCCAATGCCCCCCGCAGTACTGCCTCGCATCGGTCATCCCCTATTCTACCCAGTGCCTTTGCTCCCCGAAGCCGCACCTCCCATGCCTCATCATCAAGGGTTTTCATTAGGGTGGATACCGCCCCAGGATCGCCGATCACCCCCAGGGCTTGGGCAGCAGCGGCTCTGGCCTCCACCTGGGGGGATCCAACAGCTATATCCTGTAAAACCGGCACGGCCCCGGGGGCCCTCAACTCCCCAAGAATCTCCACCGCATGAACCAAGGGTGGACCCTGTAAGCCGCCAAGGGCTGCCAGCAAGGGTGGGACCGCCTCCCCACCCATGGCAGCCAGAACATCCGCCACTCGGGCAGGGAGCCAGCTGCCCCCCTTTCCTAATAAATCCACCAAGGGGTCAAGTAATGAGAGGTCTTTTATTTTTGCTAAGGAGCGGCTGGCAGCCAACTGCACTTCCCCCCTTCTGTCCCCTAGGGCTGTTAATAAAGCCTGGGATGAACCGGGGAAATTCAGATACCCCAATGCTTCCGCCGCACAGCCCCTTAGTTCGGGATCCTCATGACCCAGCAAATCTATGAATTCACCATTTCTGCCTTCATCCATGAGATATTTCCTTATTTTCCTCCACTGTTCCAAGGGGATATATTGCGACTCCTGGGCAAGAATCAAGCAGATTGTCTCTGTATCAGATTTTCGGATTTCCCTAGTCAGGGCACCCCGAGCATCCCCCGCCCTCAACAAATTTGCCATCCTTTCCCGGGTGTCCCGGGGATCCTCAGGACGCTTAAAATATCTAAGAGCAAGATATATAAAAATAATCAGGATAAGAAAAACTATTACAATCAGCATGCTGACCACCCCACTGCCCCTACCCCAGCGTCACAACTTTATGGGTGCTGGCCAGATAGTTGGTTAAATTGTAGACCCTTATGGCGGAGCCCACACAGAGTTTATGCCTCAATCCATAGTAGCCCAAGGAGGTATTACAGGCAAAGAACAGCACCTTCCTCCGCTCAAGACTCATGAGGCTCTCCAAAACCTTTGATCCCTCACAGGCGAGATACACCCCGGAATTGATGAAGATAATGGACTGGGGTATAATATCTCCCTGGGAAAGCTCCTTGAAAAAAACCTCCATCAACATACTCCCCAGGGGTTCCTCGCCCCGGCCAAGGCTTGATGAAGTGATCAAAAAAACCTGTTCAAACTCCGTATCCAATTCCCTGTGGTAACCAGACATTTCATCTTCTTTTTCAATGCGTATGAAATAATCCGAGGGACTCTGCTGGGAAAACCCCTGATGCACCCTTACATTGAGCTGCATTTTGTCAGCAAGGGACACCACCTCATCCTTTTCCCCCTCATCATCCACTACTGCTATTAGATAAGGATGGTTTTGTTCCACAAGCCTCTCCTTTATGATTTCCTCCAGGGGGGCATTCTGGCCGCCGCCCCGGGTGTCAATTATTTCCATGTGGATACCCTCCTTCAGGTTTCTACTGTAGAAAGGCCCTATATGCTCTATACCCCATGAATAAATCCCCTTTGCTGGAAATTTCAAAGGGGGAATGCATGCTCAGCAAAGGCATCCCACAGTCAACAGTATTGATATTCAAACCCGCCAAGAATTGAGCTATGGTCCCCCCTCCGCCTTCATCCACCTTTCCCAGTTCTCCCCACTGCCAGATGATATTATTTTCATTTAATAAGCTCCGCACCTTTGATATAAACTCCGCATGGGCGTCATTGGTTTCTACCTTACCCCGGGCGCCGGTGTATTTGATCAGGCATACACCAAATCCCAGATGGGGTGCATTGAGTGGGTCCATCACATCCTCCCAGGTGGGGTCCATGCCAGCGGCAACATCGGCAGACAGGGCCTCAGATTTGGAATATATCCTGCTCTGGGGTGTTTCTATACCGGAAAGATCCTTCAAAGTGGAAACCACATCGTCCAACAGCCGGGACTGCATACCTGTATTCCCAGTGCTGCCTATCTCCTCTTTATCAAAAAAGGCGGCCATGGCGGTCCTTTCCGGCAATTCCAGCCCCTCCACTGCCTTTAAGGAAGCGTAGACACAGATACGATCATCCTGGCCGTATCCACCCACCATACTGCGGTCAAAACCTACATCCCTGGCCTTGATGGCTGGGACAATCTCTATCTCCGCACTGACAAAATCCTCCTCTATCATCCCATAGGCCTCATTTAGATGGTTCAAAATCCACAGCTTTATCTTTTCCTTAAAGCCCTCTCCTTCCATGGGTGTATTTCCTACCAGAATGTTCAATTCCTCGCCCTTGATTCCTTCCCGTAATTTACGCTCATTTTGCTCCTTTGCCAGGTGGGGCAGTAAGTCAGTGACGGTGAATACCGGGTCCCTGTCCTGCTCCCCTATGATAATTTCCACCCTCTCCCCATCCTTAAGAAAAACAACCCCGTGGAGGGCAAGGGGGATTGCTGCCCATTGGTATTTTTTTATACCCCCGTAGTAATGGGTTTTCAATAGGGCCAGATGGCTTTTCTCATACAGGGGCCTGGGCTTTAGATCCAGCCTGGGGACATCGACATGAGAACCCACAAGCCTGAAGCCCCGGCTCAGATCTTCCTTTCCCATGACCCCTAGGATCGCCGCCTTGCCGTGGTAACTCTTGTAAAACTTTGCTCCTTGCGGGAGATCCCCATCATCCCACAATTCATCCAGATTCACAAAGCCGCTCTTTTTTGCACTTTCCACCAGGTAATCTACGGTTTCCCGCTCGGTTTTGGATTTATCAAGAAATTCCTTATAGTCCTCCGCAAAATCAAATATCTTTTTTCTTTCACCTTGGTCTGTACTTTCCCAGATACTTTTCTTTTTGAGGGTAAGCCTATCCGCAAGCCCCTCCAGGTCCTTAACTTGATTCATAATTTGCTCCTTTCAATGCGGTATGCCTTATATCTTAATATCCCTATAATTCCCCAATTCCTTCCTGTTATTGTACCCTAATCCTAACAAAAAAAGCAGGACTAATCCTGCTGTAAAAAATAGTGTAGTCCCTGAATCATTCTTTAGAAAGCCGCCCAATGGATCTATCTATGTACCCGGCGGCAAGACTATTTAAAAGAATACTCCTCACCGGGGAATACCTCTTCCTCCACTTCCTTTTTGAACTGTTCCAGAGCCTTCAAAATTTGATCCCCTAGATCGGCGTAGGGCTTGACAAATTTAGGTGTGAACTTATCAAAAAGACCCATGACATCATTATACACCAGCACCTGCCCGTCGCAGTGGACACCGGCGCCAATGCCAATGGTTGGAATACCGATGGCTTCGGTGATTTCACCGGCCAGCCCTAGGGGTATACATTCCAGCACCACTCCGAAGGCTCCAGCATCCTCCAAGGCCTTAGCATCTTCCATCAGCTTTTGAGCCCTTTCCTCACCCCTACCCTGAACTTTGTAGCCCCCCAACTGGGCCACCGTCTGGGGTGTAAGCCCGATATGGCCCAGGACTGGGATTCCGGCGTCCACCACCGCCCTGGTAATGCCGGCCATCTCCGTACCACCCTCTAGCTTGACGGCGTCTGCCATGCCTTCCTTGAGGAATCGGCTGGCATTGTCGATGGCCTTTTCCTCGGTAGTATTGTAGGAACCAAAGGGCATATCTGCGATAATGAAGGTGTTTTTGGCCCCCCGAGCCACGGCCTTGGTGTGGTGAATCATCTCATCCACTGTCACCGGAATGGTACCCTCATACCCCAGCACTGTCATGGCAAGGGAATCCCCCACCAAGATGGTATTTATCCCCGCTTTCTCAATAAACATCCCCGTTGGATAGTCATAGGCAGTCATCATGGAAATTTTCCTGCCCTCTTTTTTCATTTCTATAATATCTGGCACTGTTAGCTTTTTAGACATAGCAACCTCCCAAAATAATACGCTTTGTCCAATAATTATATCCCTTTGCATTTCCGTCAGTCAAATATTACGATGGTGTAAACCACGGAATAATTAACCCCATTGCCCTGGATGGAATAGGACAGCCCTTAGAGGGCAGAATACAGCAGATAAATCCCGGTAAAAAACAACAAGAAAAGAATTATTTTCTCAAAGTTTTCCTGATTCAGCTTAGTAAAAACCCATTGCCCCACAGATATCCCCATCGCCGCAAAGGGCAGGGACCACAAAGAATATTTCAATGTATCCAAGGAAATACCGTATGTGAAAAATTGAAGCAGAAGGCTGAGGGGATAGATAAAAGCGAAATAGGCTAGGGCTGTGCCGCGAAGCATGGATTTATCGGCCTTAGTCCCAGAAAAGTAGACCAGCAGAGGGGGTCCGGGTATACCCATACTGCTGGTAAAAAAACCAGAGAGAAACCCCACCACCACTTCCCTGAAGCGGGATTTTCTTATTTTAACTTTGGTAATGAGTAAAATCGTGGAGATAAGAATGGAGATGCTGACAAAAATCTTCAGGAACCGTAGGTCGAATAGAAAAAATATCCACAGCCCCGGAAATACTCCCAATATGCTCCCCCCGATAAGCCTCGTCAATACCTTCCCTCTCACCTTTGTATGAATTTTATATACCATGGCTAGGGAAATAAAAATAGATAGAATTATATTCAGCTGAACCGCCGTGTGCGGCTCCAACAGCAGAAGCAAAAAAGGCATTGCCGCTATGGAAAAACCAAAACCAGTCCCAGCCTGAAGAATAGATGCGGCCAAAACCAACAGGAACAACATCGGTATATTCACACTCATCCCCCCCGGGCTGAATTCTCCGGTGATCCCTTACCTAATGTATCATAATCTTATACCATCAAAATTCCATTTCATAAAAAAAATTAAGACCCGTGGTGTAAAGTTTTAAACCACGGGTCCAAAATCCGATTCACTATCAATGCTGGTCTTCTCTGTCCGGCTCCACCCTTCTCTTGGGCTCGCCGGGCTGCCCTGGTGTTTCCCCGGGATGCGGCACAACACCTGGTTGCGGGGGGTCAGGTATGATGGGGGGATCCAGTCTGTTTTCTAATTTTTGGGCTATCATCTTAAATCAGCAGCCTCCTTGATAGATGTTTTTTCGTGTTTTTATTGGTGAGATCATCAGCTTATCCTGCACTCATTAGAATCTCATATTTAATATCCCCATAATAAGGGCTGCTATTCCCCCTGCCATCAAGGGCCCCACGGGTATGCCATCAAAAAAAACCACTCCGATTATTGAACCTATCACCAGCCCGATGATCAATGAGGGGTCCAGCTGAAGTAATTCCAACCCCTTGCCATTCAAATGTGTGGCCAATGTGCCGCTGACAATGGCCACCACACCAGGGAGGGAAACAAAGGCTCGCATAATCTCATGAAATGAAATACGGCCTACGGCAAAAGGAATGAGGACTGAGAGCATCAAAAAAACCAGGCCTATTTCTAGACCCTTTCTTTCCAGCAGCGAAAAAAATATTTCCACCTTAACAATTTGCAGTACCAGCAGTATACCCGCTGCACCAGCGATAATCTGGGATCCACCCAATATGCCCAGCAGCATGATGAGCAGCATCAAAAGTATTGGCCAAGTCATGCGACCCTCTCCTGGTTTTCAAGCTAATCCCCTCATAGCCTATCTATATGCACCACAAATTGACAAATGTATGTTCAATTACAACTTTTTACCGCCGAAGCGAAATCTCTTTACCCTGTGTACCCGGTGTATAAGCCCGCAATCATCATTCCCGCACCCCCATATTCGCAAAAAAAATGGACCCTCTAAATTAGGTCCCAATTTAATATGAAAATTTATAGCCCCCATTGATAAAGTAAACATTATTTATTTATACATAGGGGATAATGAAATATTATTAAGCTTCCTTGGCCTTTACCCTAGCATCCTCATACTGCTTCAACGTGACACTCTTGGAGTTGACAATATGCTCTTCCGCAATTCGCTCCGCCGCTTCCGCATCCCTTGCGGCTAAAGCATCGATGAGCAGGGCATGTTCTTTCATGGCCATATTGGTACGTCCGGGAACAGCATAGCCCATCTTGGTAAACCTGCTGATATAATCCCATAAAGAGCTGACCATCTGTGTCAATCTAGGACTGGCTGCAATTTCAAGAATCTTTTTATTGAATTGATCATGGCTTTCGTTCAGCTCTTCTCCATCCTGATTTCGTACCGCTTCTTCCATCTTTTCATGATAACCCTTGAGCTCATCTATATCGGCATCCTTTACCTTAGTGGCCCCTATACGGGCCGCCAACCCTTCTAGAGAGGCGCGGATATCAAGAATTTCGATAATATCCCTGCGAGAAATTTCAGAAACCACAACACCTTTTCTAGGGATATGTGTCACCAAATTTTCCAGCTCCAACTTTCTCAATGCTTCCCTCACCGGCGTTCGACTGACACCCAGCTGCTCAGCCAGTTCTCTTTCCACTAGTCTATCCCCTGGACGCAGCTTACCGTTTAGAATAGCCTCTCGAAGCATCAGAAAGACTTCCTCTCTGATGGGGCTGTATTCCCGCACCTGAACAGGCTGCAAAACTGCTTTCACGCCTAAACCTCCCTCCTTTTTTAGCTGATTTTTCACATATTAAATTTTTGCTGTAATCCTGACTACCCAACATACTCAAAGACGATCTGGCTCTTCGCTTCCACCCCCTAGATCCCTTTTGAAAATAACTGCAACCCCTTTGATGCCATATCTATTATAACAAAATAATATCGGATACTTTGTGACAGTTCCCCTCTATTTTAGCACATGTGTACACCATATGTTAACATATGTGCACTGTAATACAATGGTATCCCAATAAACCTGTCCTTTACAATGGTAAATCCTGCACCTTGAGAGAATTATCGGCTGTTGTTACCCCGGAAGGATCAAGAATATATTCTAAGACAGTTTCTAGATGGTCCTTAGCCATCCCACCGGGGAGTCTGTTGAGATTGATTCTCGCGCAGTCCCCATATAAAGAGGCCATTCCATAGGAATATTCAATTGCCCCTGTTTTGATCAGTTCCTGCTTAATAAATTCCAAATTATCCAGGGTTATATTTCTGTTTTTTATGATTTTTCCCAACTTCCCTCTTTTTTTACTGAGCCTCAGTGCAAAGAGAATTGGTAAGGTGAGGACACCCTGCTTAAGATCATGACACACCGGTTTTCCCCTATCCTCCTCACTGGAGCACCAATCAAGAATGTCATCCTTAATCTGAAAGGCCACCCCCAAGTAATAGCCAAATTGCTCCAAGTGTTTTACCTGTTCCGCACTGATACCGGAGATCATGGCACCTATGCCGCAGCAGTGTGAAAAAAAGGAGGCCGTTTTTTTGCCTGTTCTTTTAAGGTAATCGGATATTTTTCCTTGGGGATCAAATAAGGACTCCGCCTCCTGGAATTCCCCCGTGACCATATCAAGGATAATATCAGCGAATCTGTCTGTCACCGGCACACCATATGGACTCACCAGCTTCAAACTCTTCCCGTAAAAAAAATCCCCCAATAAAACAGCAGTGCCATCGCCCCATTTGGCATTGATGCTTGTCCTGCTCCTTCTTAGGGAAGACCCATCGATAACATCATCGTGGGCCAAGGTTGCCATGTGCAGCATCTCCAAAGCGGCTGCCATGGGTCCTGCTTTTTCCTTACGGTCCCTACCAAAACCCGCGGATATTAAAACCAGCATGGGCCTGATTCCCTTGCCCTGGGTCAGCAGCACATGCTCCCGTACACCCTGGGGCAGCGGGCAGCTGCTTGATAGTTCCTGGGATAGAAGCCCATATACTGAGTCCATCCCCCAGTGTTTTTTTATACCATCCATGGCTTCATGGGTAGGGATATCCAAGGTTTTTTCATCAATCACCAAACTCACAGACATTTCCCCCCGGTATTTACATTTTATTCTGAATGATATTTTTACCTAAATTGAGGCAATTTATTAAATAATAACCAGGGGGTGCCGTATTCAGCAAATATACATCATGTCAATGCGGCAGCAGTTTAGCAAATAAAACCAACCCCATATCCAAGTCCCCTAAGGCTTAATTACCCCTGCCTGGTATCTTGGTACCCAAGAGCTGGAATTTAAACTGCTGCATATCCCAATATCTTCACCATAGTCAATTTTCTGAAGGTAACTGCTATGTTCCCCCTTCTCCAAGAAGCCTATAATGTCCTCTTTTTTGCTCTCAAAGAGACCCGCGGAGGCCAATAATACATCTGAAAGTCTTAGGCTTTCTCTCTCCCCTAAATAATAGGTGATGGCCCCGGCGGCCAGAAAATCCTCTAGGGAGAATTCCCCCAACCTCCCACAGCATACATAAAGGATATCAAGCCCGAGATCGGATAAATCCTTTGCCACCGCCCCGGCGTTCATGAGAGCCCCAATCAGAATCTCCCCCGCTCCCCGGGCACCATGAATGCCCCGGGTGCCATTGCTGGTGGTGAGCAGGATTGTCTTGTTGGTCAGATTTCTCTCTTTGAATTCCGTGGGGGAATTTCCCAGGTGAAAACCGGGTATTTTGATGCCCTTTCTTTCACCGGCGATCAATACATCCATGCCCAGGTTTTTTAGTTCCCCCATCCGCGCCCATGCTTCAGCCTCGGATAGAACGGGTATAACGGACCGACATCCTTGCTCAACTGCAGTTATTATTGTGGAGCTGGCCCTGAAAACATCTATAACCACCACGGCCTTGCCCTCAACATCTTTTTTATTCATCTCCTCCACCGTGAGACAGATATCTAATTTCAACATAGATTCCTCCCCGCAGGTACAAAACCCCGACCCGCCCACTTCACCTTTTAGCAGATTACCTTCTATAGACAGGTACGTAGGGTATCCCCTCTGAAGCCAACCCTCAATGCTTCCAGGGAAAGCATGTCACCGGGATGTATATTACCTAGATTCACATTGGGTCCAAATCTGATGATCAATTCCTGCTGCTGCTTTTTCAAAGGGGCCTCCCACAACACCGAGTCTAGATCCTCAATAGAGGATTTTAGAGCTGAAAAATAGTTCTCTTCTATCTCCCCCCTGCTGTCATATATAGCCACATCCTTGCCAGATTCTCTTCCTTCTATTATCACTTTAAAGGCACCATTGACTAAATCCTCATGTATCTGCTCATAGTAGGACTCCGCTTCCTTAATATCCCGAGGGTCTTTTTTCCCCACCTCGGAGAAAACGGTAAATCCCATATCCACTCCCTTCTTGATGGCATCGGCTCTATCCCCGGCACTTAGATCCATGGTACCGTCGGAAACTTCTACAGCAGTGAAACCCAGCCCCCTACAGGTCCTTAGGTATTTGTTCAGCCTTCCCTGTAAAATTGCCACCTCTAAAAAGGTGCCCCCGGGATAAATGCCCACACCATGGGAAGCGGCGATATCAATCTTTTTCTCCAAGAGGGGTAGGGGATATAATGCGGAGGTTCCAAAACCAAGTTTGATAAAATCCACATAATCCGATGCCAAATCCAACAAATCATTGATCTCAGAAAGGCCCAAACCCTTATCCATCACCATAGTGAGTCCCCCGGCCCGGGGCTTGCCTAAACGGCCCTCCAATGGGAATTGCAAAAAACCCCAACCTTGCGGATATTCATCATTCCTGCTCGATATCAATAAATCCTCCCCCTCGATTAAAAAATTTTTTCGACACGGAC
Source organism: Clostridia bacterium (assembly GCA_012519005.1). Classification (GTDB taxonomy): domain Bacteria; phylum Bacillota; class DTU086; order DTU086; family DTU086; genus JAAYRB01. Next base: position 6,233 of record JAAYRB010000062.1, on the reverse strand, counting down.
CCCTCAGATATAAAATATTTATTAAGGAAGCCGGGGAACTGGACAACCTACTTATTTACTCCTATAAAAATCAGAGTCACCCCCGCACCTATGATGGCCATCTTCACAGGTGAAACCTTGCCGGCAAGCCCGGCCAAACCAATTGTGGTGGTGCTTATAAGGACCACAGGCCCAACAAGGGCCAAGAGAGCATTTATTTTCATGGCATGCTCCACCCGGTCAAGTTTTAGCATGAGAAGGGCGGCGGAGAACTCTGTCAGTCCGGAAATGCAGCGAATAAGCGCCATACCGAAAACGTATTTGTCCTTAAGTAAAAACATCTCTTCCTCCCGGAATCCCTTATATGTAACAATGTACTTTGCAGCGGGTTAATTTAGAAGTAGATTCATAACTGTCTTTGTGCCGGGGGATAATATTTTTATATAAAAGGAAGTGGGGTCAAACAGATGAAAAAAGAAAAATCTGGCATCAAATGGTGGTTTGTGGTATTAAATTTAGTGCCTTTCATTATGGTTCTGGGAAATTCCATGCTCATTCCACTGCTGCCTACCATGAAAGCAGCAATGAATCTCACATTGATGCAGGTAGGCCTAATCATCACCGCCTTTTCCATACCTGCCGGAGTAGTCATTCCCCTGGCGGGATATGCTTCGGATCACCTGGGAAGGAAGGCAATCATGGCTCCGGCATTGATCATCTATGGGCTTGGGGGCCTCATCTCAGGTGCATCGGCGTTGCTTTTATCAAGCCCCTATAATTTTTTACTGCTGGGCAGAGTGGTGCAAGGGGTAGGTGCCGGGGGTACTTATCAGCTGGCCATGGCATTAACCGGTGATATTTTTCAAAGCAAGGAGCGAACGAATGCCCTGGGGATACTGGAAGCCTCCAATGGATTGGGCAAGGTGGTGAGCCCCATTGCGGGATCTGCCCTGGGACTCATCATCTGGTTTGCACCATTTTTCGCGTACGGCCTGCTGGCGATTCCCATTGCCTTTGCTGTATGGTTCATGGTGAAGGAGCCGGAACAGGAAGGGAGTAAATCCAACACCCAATATTGGAAACAGCTAAAAAACATTTTTAAAGAAAAGGGTCTGCCCCTGGCGGCCTCTTTCCTGGCAGGGATGATAGTCCTCTTTATGCTTTTTGGCATATTGAGCTGGTTTTCCGATTTTCTGGAAACCCAATACGGCATCAAGGGATTTTCCGTAGGATTGCTCATCGCCATTCCCGTGGGAACCATGGCGATAACCTCATACCTTTCGGGGAGTTACTTTCAAAAGCAAAAGGCCGATTTCCTTAAATGGGGTGTTATTGTGGGCTTGGTGGCTGTGATCTTGTCCACAATAATCATCTCTTTTGTAAACAATCTCTACATCTTGTTGTTTAGCCTTATCCTATTGGGATTTGGCACCGGGGTGGTGCTGCCGGCGGTAAATACCCTCACAACCAGTGCCGCTGCTTCAGAGGAGAGGGGTCTGGTCACCTGTCTCTATGGATCAGTGCGTTTTTTTGGAGTGGCCATTGGGCCGCCGGCCTTTGGGATGATCACCAGTGTGGGGAAAATGCCTCTGTTCATGTCCGCCGCGGCCCTAGGAATCGCCATAGCAATCTTTGCCTTCTTTTTCATCAGGACGGAAAAGATGCTCCCACCCCAACTCCTTCAGGAGGGATAAAGCACAAAAAAGGGTACCCATGAAAACTTTCATTGGTACCCTACTTCCTTAGATTCCCTATCTAAATGAATACAAAGTGATGGACGGTAAAGGCTGTCCCTCCCCCCAACACTGCACCCACTGCCACATCCAGCGGGTAATGAAAACCAAGGTAGGTACGTGAAAACCCTATAATAGTAGCCATACCCAGGAGAGGGAATGTTAAAAACGGATAGTTTAACGAAAAAATAGATGCCAAGGCGTACCCCGCCGTTGTATGGCCGGATGGAAAGGAGTTGTCAAACAGAGGTTTCTGGACAACAATATCCTCCATAGCCAGATAGGGCCGTAGGCGGCCTATTTTTCTCTTTAAAAATTGGACCAATATCTGACTCAGTGTCAAAGCGGCTAGGGCCTCTATGGCCGGCTGGCGAGATGTCCTAAAATTTAAAAATATTAAGGTTAAGCAAATAAAAATTGAAAAGAAGGCACCCCCAAGATGGGTGAGTCTGGACATCATTGTATCCAGCAGATCACAGCGAAACCTTCTATTGATAAGCAAAAATAATTTGCTGTCCCCCACATGTAGAGCAGCGAAGAAGGCAAGTAATGCTCTCATAACAAGCCCCCCTTCATTTAAGCCTTGATCTAGATTATACCACAGGATTTTATATTCAAATCATAAAAAGAGATATTATTTTCCGCCAAAAAGAACCAAGCAATTTAAGCGTTTTCTATAAATAATTTTGACAAATCTATAGATAATATAAGTACAGGGACGGCCAGAGAGAAGGATTTGGAAATAGCCAAGATATAGAAACCATACACTAAAATCGGTGGTCCCTTTACCCCTCTCATTGAATCGAGAGGGGTTTATTCTTTTAATGATGCCTTTTATTCGTTCCCCATAAACAGGGGATGCTGGCAAAAGATGTATCTAAATTATACTAATATTTTTTTCAATGCGGGACATTATATAAGTGACAGGGTTCGCAGTGGTCGAGCCAAGATTACTATCAGGTCCTGTCGGGCTTGATAGTAGTCGGCCCAAGGTCTGTATCGGGTCTTAAATAGGCTCGATATTGGCCGGCGGGAAGACCGCCATTCATCTCGAAAGGCTTGACAACAGTCTTAAGGATTGTTGTTGGGTTCCAAGAGATGGATTGTGGTCGAGCTAAGATCGGTTTGGATGCCGAAGGCTTCATTCTTCGGAATGACGCCAGGAGTTAATAACGGTCGAAAGACTGTTATTGGCTTCAAAGGTATTCAAACCGGTGGAGCCTAGGTTATCACGGGTTCCGTAACGGTTCATTGTAGTGGAAGCATTACAATGGGCTGCGCAAGGATACGTGATAGCTGAAGCATAGATCACTGCGGGCTCTTTCAAATAAACCACCCTTTTATCTTAAGGGTGGTTTTTAAATTTGTGAGAAAGTCAAACCTAATTCTTGAATTTCCATCTTATCGCTGGTCAAATTTCTCATCATATTTTTAAAGTCAACCTTCTTGTCTTCCGCAATCAAAATATTAAATGTCACCTTGTCCTGATAATCTGTTTCTGTTATCTTCCCCCAGCTTTCTACTTCCCTTTGGATTTGGCCCCAAAGGGGGTAATCAACAGTGATTGCATATTCCATATGAAGTGCCTTGCACACAATTCCCGCCTTTTCAATCCCCTCTCGGGCGGATTGACTGTAGGCCCTGACCAAGCCCGCCGCGCCCAGCTTGACTCCCCCAAAATACCGGGTAACAACAATGAGCACATTTACAAGATCGTTCTGCTTGATTACCTCCAGCACCGGTCTCCCCGCGGTGCCGCTGGGCTCCCCATCATCGCTGCATCTTTGCATGGTTTTATCAAGACCCACCTGCCAAGCAAAAACATTGTGAGTGGCATCGCTGTATTTTTCCTGAAGTCTGTTAAAATGGTTTTCCGCCTCCTGTTCGTCGGCAGCGGGGATTACATGGGCTATGAATCGGGATCTCCGAATCAAAATCTCATGGCTCACCTGCCTAGCCACAGATAGAAATTTTTTCAATTAAATCCTCTCCAAAACATCAGTTGTTTTACCACCTACCTATAGTCTCGACCATTGACCACCTATTTTCCTCCCTCTACCGATTTTTTTATAAATGATATCCAAATGATTATATAATAGTTGTCACCCGAAAAAACTTCCCTGCTCCAACTTGAGAACTCCTTCGAAGGTTGCCCCTGAGCGAACAGGGAAGTGGGGTCCGTTGGAAAAATGGATTTTGCCCATTCTTCCAACGGGCTTTTTTATATTCTCCTGTGTATAGAGTAGAAAGGGAAAATGCCCGGCTTCTAATGTTAGAAAAATATAAAATACCCCACGACTATCAGGCCCAAAACTATGCGATACCAACCAAATATTTTAAAATCATTATTTTTTATGTACCCCAGTAAAAACTTAATGGCCGCAATGGAGACCAAAAAGGCAACCACCATACCCGTTAGTAAAATGGCCAATTCCATTCCCGTAAAACTAAAGCCAAACTTGGTCAGTTTCAATGCGCTGGCACCAAACATCACAGGAATCGACAAAAAAAAGGAAAACTCAGCGGCAATACTGCGGGACGTGCCCAGGATAATAGCTCCCAAAATTGTGGCACCTGAACGGGATGTCCCGGGAATCAGGGAAAGAACTTGAAACATTCCTATCAAAAAAGCCGTGGTGAAGCTGAGTTCTTTGAAGGAATTCACATTACTCAACCGGCCCTTATTATAATTTTCTACGATGATGAACAGCACTCCGTAAATTATCAGAGCGGCAGCAACAGTTTGATAATTATAAAAATGCTCATTGAGCCAGTCATCAAACAGCAGCCCGAATACCGCTGCAGGAAGAACCCCAACAACAACCTTGTACCAGATGCCCATGGTTTCCCTTTTTTCTATAATTCCCTTTCTCCTGGAGAAAGGATTTAGCTTATTAAAAAAAAGGAGCACCACGGCCATGATGGCCCCCAATTGAATCACCACAAAGAACATTTCCTTGAACATTGCAGATACATCCAGCTGTATAAATTCCTCCACCAAAATCATATGCCCCGTGCTGCTGATGGGAAGCCATTCAGTGACACCTTCCACGATCCCTAAAAACACGGCCTTTAGTATTTCAATAGCAACCATTTCCTCTGCCCCCACACTGATCAAATGTTAAAAACATGGGGTTATATTGGTGATGCCCAATTTGGCTGATGCTGATCTGTTGAAAAACCTCGCCGCCCCCCAGTGCAGGAGTCGAGACACCAATGCCCCCCATGAGTATAATCCATAGATCTGTTCCTGGCTAACCAACGGTATGCCGTTTGCTGCCTCATTTAAGGAAAAATGACCCCCAGATACCCCTTGGAAATCATACCTCCAATAAAAAACCAGTACTGGCATCGCAACATTTTCCTTTGAAATGTCTGTTGAAATATGCTATCTGATCTAAGCCGGTACAGTGAGTAAAGCCCAATATTTGAACTTCGCGGTTTTCAATTTCTTTCAATGTTTTTTCCAGCACTGTATCGTCAGCTTCCAGCAGATGGGTGCCGCCAAGTAACCCATAGAATTTCTTCTCTCCGGTGACCTTTTCCACATGATTCATGGTGTTGATCACTCCGGCGTGGGCACAGCCAAATACAATTATCAGCCCTTTGTCCGTTTCAACGATCAAGGCTTGATCGTCATGGAATGGATCCTGAACCTTTTGCCCGTCTATGATTTGGAAGTGTGCCGTGGTGTTAGTCTCCACAAAACCTCTCTCAATGGGGCCTGTCAGCCTGACTCCTTTGATGAGTTCTACAGGTTCTTCATTGAATATGAATTTTGCCCCCGCTTTTTCATAATCTTTTCTGGGTAGTGGAGTCCCTGTGGGGCCCTCCCCCCAAGGATATACCTTTATCCTCTCTAAGAGAATATCCTCATGACCATAAACTGGTATCTCATCAGCACCGGAAAGTTCCAGCGCCTGCAGCAGTCCACCCGTATGGTCATTATGGCCGTGACTGATGGCTATGGCATCAAGATTCTCTAAATTCCAACCCAGAACATCAAGATTGTGCTTTAGGGCTAGACCCTGCCCCGTATCAAACAGAACTTTCCCGTGATCATTTTCAACAATAACTGTAAGTCCATGCTCTCCAATGGCATCAATTCTATAACAGTAATCAGTGGAAACCACCTTAATTTTAACCTTACCCATACTTTCCGTTACCCCCTTAGATTATAATAGACGCCAACCAGGGGGACGGACTCTTTGGTTGGTCTGATGGTCAGCCATTTCCTTTGGCTCAACTGCTGAAGTTCCAAGGCTAGGGGCTGTAATCTCATTAAGGGTTGTATCAAAACTCGCTTCGCTCGAACAGTTGATACAACTGTCCTTAATTTCATCAACAGCCCCTACACCTTTCCACTATGCAATAATCACCAAAAGAAATAACTGTCTGTCAAGCATCTGCTTATTCCCGGCCGTGGACCAACCAAAGAGTCCGTCCCCCTGGTTGGCCCGCCCATGACTGTCCATAGAAAAACATATCATATATCGCAGTTAATATCACCCTATTTATAGG
>JAAYRB010000061.1 GCA_012519005.1 Clostridia bacterium | reverse complement strand
TAACATGGGTATTTTTAAGGCCGCCGCCATAATTACTAACACGATGCTGCAGGTTCCGTAGACAATAAAAGTGTAAGCGATTAAGGAAAATCTCTGCCGCAGGCTCCTTCCGATTAAAACATATACCGCAATAAAAATTGCACCTGATAATGCAAGAAAATCACCCCAAAGGGCCTGCCCCCCAATGGTAAAATCACTGAGGCCGATCAATATACTTCCGGCAAGAGCTAGAAGACCTGAAGCCGCCGACCTCAAGGAAATTCCTTCCTTTAAAAACAAATATGAACCTATAACTACGAAAATTGGCTGCATTGTTACCAACACAGTGGAACTTGCAACGGATGTGTATTTTAAGGAAGTGAGCCAGGTGGCAAAATGTAGGGCCAGGAAAATTCCGCCGGCCAGAGTGAGCAGGATATCCCTTTTAGAAATTGAAATCAGCTCCTCCCTGGCAGAGGTCAGAGCAAAAGGGGCCAGGAGTACAGCAGCAAATAAATTCCTGTATACAGCAATGATCAAAGAAGGAGCATCGGATAGCTTTGCGAAAAGCGATCCAAAGGATATACCCAGGATTGCAAGAATCAAAACAAGGTATGGGTTGGTCCCAGACCTTTCCGAAGCAGTATCTGCAGTTAATTTTGTCAAGTCCCCCCACCCCATCCATCCACATTTTCCCCAAGATTCATCCTGCCTCTAAGATCCTGAATAAATTGGCTGGCAGTTCGACCTGAGCGGCCGTTATGCCACATTTCCCACCGAAGCGCCCTACTTCGTAATTCTTGGGGATCCATCTTGATGCCCTCCTCTCGGGCAAGTTCCTCAACTATGGATAGATAGGTTTCCTGATCGGGGGTGGTATATGTAACCACCACACCGAAGCGATCCGCCAGGGATATTTTTTCCTCTAGGGAATCCTGGGGATGGATATCTTCTCCTGATACGGGGCCACCCACCGCGCGGTCCTGGAATGTTTCCTTTACTAAATGTCGTCGATTGGAAGTGGCATAGACCACCACATTATCCGGCCGGGTCTCCACCCCACCCTCCAGCAATGCCTTTAGATGCTTGTATTGGGTCTCATATTCCTCAAAGGAAAGATCATCAATGAAAACAATGAATCTTTGAGCATGTCCACTTAATGCTGCCATAACCCTTGGCAAATCAATCAAGCCATCCTGTGAAACCTCTATTAGGCGAAGACGACCCCCACGACCAAAATGATGAATCAATGCCTTTACGGTTGAAGATTTCCCCGTCCCCCTATCTCCATAGAGGAGTACATTGTTTGCTGGAAACCCCTTTACAAATTGCTCGGTGTTGTTCAATACTGCTTTTTTTTGGTCCCCATACCCCACAAGATTGTCCAAAGTGATTGGATCCGGGTTCTCCACAGGCAGGAATCCTTCCCCCACAGACCATCGGAAGGCTAAGTACCTACCGAAAATCCCACAGCCCATATCATGGTAATAAGAGGATAGCTGGGGGATATTTTGCCCCCAATCCCGGGAGGCCAACAACCCTTCCTTTATTTCCCCAGGCTTTTCCCCGGGGAAACCCGTTTTTCCAACATCAAGCATCGGTTTAAATTCCACGGGATCATGAAAAACGGCTTTATTTAACCAGCTGAAATTCTTCTTGAAGTACATATGGAGCCTGTCCAAGGTAATGGAGCAGACATCCTGGAGTGTTCTCAGATCCTCCTCGACCATCTTGATAAGGGTGGCGCCCATTTTTGATGGGGGTAGATATTCCGCTTTCCGGCTAAATGTATTTTCATCCCATAATATAAGATCCAAAACATGATTCTGCCATGCATCCCCCACCACAGGATACTTGGAAAGTTCAGCCTTTGCCAACAACCCATTCATAAATATCCCATACTTCGTAAATATCTTCTCTATGCTCTCTTCCTCCGCAAGGCCCCTGATAAGATCTAGGTAACCCCGCATCAAATTGTCATTCAACACCCCCCTGTAAACACATAGAATGTTTAAATCAAATAGGAGCTTGGAAAACTTTTTCAACTCCACAACTTTAACCTCCTGACCTTTCAAAGACTTTCTTTCTGCCAATTATATCTGTGTTTTCTAGGACTTGCCTTTGTTTGCTCTTTAAATCCCATGGTATAATGTTAACATATTTGCTAAGGGAGGAATGATGCCATGGATCCTGTAACTCACGCCCTTATCGGTGTGAATATTGCCGGTCTTGCCGGTTCCTCGCCCTCCCTATTGGATCCTCTATTTCTTGGGCCTGTCATTGCATCCCTTGCTCCGGATTTGGATATTATCCTTCAGCTCAAGGGGGATTTATCCTACCTTCGAAACCACCGGGGGTTTTCCCATTCCATCCCAGGAATATTATTGCTCAGCAGCATCATAAGCGCGGCGCTGTATTTATGGGCTGGAACCATCCCCTTTTTAACATTATTTTTCTGGACGGCCCTTGGTGGGCTTTCCCATTCATTATTTGACTTATTTAACTCCTATGGAGTAAAAATCCTCTGGCCCATCACAGGTAGAAAACTTAGATACAGCCTGCTGGGACTCACAGATTGGATCCTGATCATAATCCTTATCGCACCAATGATAAACTGGGCTCACAACCCCATTTCCTATCCGCTGAGTCTAACAATGGTGGCAATCTACATTGTGTGCAGATCGTGGATGGCCGGAAGTATACGCCGTCACCTGGGAAAACAATTTTCTTTTAAGAACCCATTAAGGCAAATAGTCACCCTGCCTTCAGCATTTAGAGTTTTTAAGTGGGAATTCCTTGTAGAGACGGACAAATTCTTCCTTGTTGGTGAGATAGGGATTTTTACCCTTGCAGCTGATGTTCGGCACAAACTAAAAAAAGCCAAGGATAACTCCTTTATAAGGGCGGCCTTAAAAAGTAAATTGGGCAAACTCTTTCTTGAGTTCACCCCCCATTTTCATATCTTCCATCAGGAATTTCAGCAAAGGCATGTGGTTCGCTTTATAGATTTGCGATATTGCATTAAAAATAGATTCATGCATACGGGAACCATTGCCTTTGATGAAAACTGTGCCGCCTTAGAGGAATTTTTCCAGCCCTACAGCAGGGACAGGAAAGTAGATCTGGCCTAAATATTACTGGGCTTGCTGTCTTTCATGAAAGCCGCCTACTGGTGGGAGATCCTATTTCTCTTTCTATCGGCATTCCTCTCAAAAGCCAGTTCTACCAATTTAGTCAACAGCTCCCCATAGGGCAAGCCCGTCTCTTCCCACAATTTAGGATACATGCTGATCTTGGTGAAGCCGGGCATGGTGTTTATCTCATTGACGTAAATTTCCCCACTATCTTTCAATATAAAAAAGTCAACCCTACCCAAGCCAGAACAATCAATTGCCTTAAATACTTTGATGGCTAAATCCTGAATTTCCTTACGCTGACCCTCTGTCAAGGATGCGGGAATTATTAGCCGGGAATCCCCGCTTATATACTTGGCATTATAATCATAAAAATCCGCGGAAGGAATAATTTCCCCCGGTAGAGATGCCTTGGGGAAATTGTTTCCTAGGACGCTGCATTCTATTTCCCTAGCATCTACCCCCTCCTCAACAACCAACTTGCTGTCAAACATAGAGGCCTCAAGAAGGGCCTTTTTTAATTCTTTAGAATTTTCAGCTTTTGATATCCCTACGCTTGAACCTAGGTTAGCCGGCTTGACGAAACATGGATACCCTATCCCATTTACTATATTGTCAATAACAGCCCCAATGTCATTTTCGACAGAATACCTCATCACTGTGACATCGTTGACCACGGGCAAACCCGCCTGACGAAAAACTTTTTTCATCATCTCTTTGTCCATGCCCACCGATGAGGCCAAGACCCCGGCACCCACATAGGGGATGCCCGCCAAATCCAATAAGCCTTGGATGGTGCCATCCTCCCCATAGGGGCCGTGAAGCACAGGGAATATAACATCCGGCTGATCCTGCGGTATTCCCTCTAAACTCACAAAGGGTTTTTCCACCGGCTGCCCCAACAAAGTAACAGGAATATTTTCATCGGCATCAATGGCGCCGCCATCAAATACCCTTCGTGGATCCTTAATTAAAAACCAATGGCCCTTTTTGGAAATACCAATGGCCATGGGATCATATCTCTGCGGATCAAGATTTTTATATACAGAAGCTGCGGACATGATGGAAACCTCATGCTCACCGGAACAACCCCCGAACAGCACTCCTACCTTTAATCTAGACAACATTACCACCCCTTACCTTTTTACCAGATAAGTATATGGTAATACATTTGAAATGATGCTTCAAATAGGTTTTTATTATCCTACGGGCCATCCGTCGAACCGATGGTGTGCCCCTCCGATTCCATTCCATATTTCAAGACATTCCTGCGGCATTTTTCTATACATTCAAGACAAACGACACAGTTCTCATCATTTACGCCGCCGGCATTGTTCACTTCATCTGCCACTGCAATATTTGCCGGGCATACCCTGTTACACAATGCACAATCCGTGCAATCCCCCACCAAGCGGATTTTAAAAGGGGCCAGCCTCCCCATTATCTTCAATGCCGCACCGGTGGGACAAATATATCTACACCAGGCTCTGCTCCCAAGAAAATATATGAGAACAGCTGTGATTATAAGAAATAATAAAATCTTTGGTACCGGCAGTTGGTATAGGGGTGCCGGTGTATTTAGATCAAAGACAAAACCCTTTGGCAAACCCGCTTTCAAGGGTACTAATGTTCTAAAAACAATGAGGGCCAATAAAAGGTATTTTATATACCCCGCCCAGGCACCTATTTTAATTCTTTTTCGAGATTTAAATTTTCCAAATATATATTCATCCAATAGATCGGAATATGTTCCCACCACACAGAGCCAACCGCAAAACAAGGGGCCAAATATAAGTGTGGAGATAAAAACCAGAGCCCAAAAAATTGCAGCGGCACCGATAACGCCCTTTACCGGTGTGGCAAGGAATTCCAGGGGGGACAGTTTGCCCAGGATCTGGATATCAAAGCCATACCAAAGGATTACCTGTAGAATTAAAAAACCCAAAAAACCCAGCTGTATCCCCCTGCGTAAATTTATTTTGTTTCTCATTCTAAAAACCCCCATAATTAAGAAGTTATTTCCTTTTTCTGATCCCATCCAAGAAAACTTCCACAGCCATGTCATTGTCAATATCTTCGCCACCCAAACCATGAATCTGGCGAAGGATGACCGCCCCCACGATAGAGCTAAAAAAAATAAAACCTGCTTCTTTTGGGTCAATTTTCTTGAATTCCCCTCTGCTCTGCCCAGCCGCCACCGCGGACCCCAAAGCATCCAAGATTTCCATGACAATTTCGCTGAATTCAGATTTTATATCCTCATGGAATTGCATCTCATAAAACAACAGACGGAACAGATCACTATTTTCTCCTGTGACTCCTATACGATCTGCTGCCAATTTTCTAAGTAAAGCCCCTACATCATGTACCTCCTCGGTCCTTATGAAATTCCTAAGACTATCCGTGAAAATTGGCTTGACAACGCTTAGAAATAAATCCTTCTTGCTTCCAAAATGCCGAAAAAGTGTGACCTCGGCAATGCCGGCCTTTTCCGCAATCTCCCTGGTTGTACCCCCCCTATATCCTTTTTCTAAAAATAAGGCTTTTGCCGCTGCAATGATCTCGGCCCTAGTGTCCCTGGACATTACATATCCCCTCCTAAAAAACAATCCTCCTAATGTATGTAAGTGGTTGCTATCATTATAGCACAACGGGAAACCTGATACCATAAAATCTAGGAGTAAAAAAATTTGTTTTTAAATACATTTAATCTCCGTATGTTCAAAAAAAAAACCACCACCAATACCGGCGATGGTTTCTTTCATTGTTGTACACATATTTTTTTATTTTAGCCTTTTATACTACTCCTCGTCCTTGGCGGCTGCCGCCTCATCTTCCTCAATAGGGACGAAACGATCCTGCAATCTTTTCAATACGATGGGCAGGGTTGTGTATTCCATTTCATCAAGGGATAATCTGTGGGGCTCAAATGGTCCAAGACTCCTCATATAATTGGCAATTTTGTTGGCCTTTTGTCTTGCCCCATCATATGCCACATCAGCAAAAAAATCCTGGGGGCCTATGAGCTTGCCGTTGGCAATTTGAAAGCCCGCAGCTATAACCCTGGGAGGCCCATCAAATCTCGTGGGATTTGAATTTTCAAAGGAAACAGGCATCAATGGACCGCTGTGAGAACCCCGCATCCACCCGGATACCAGATGGGGATTGGCGAAGGGTTCAAGAACCTCACCCACCGCTGGTAGGCCGCTTTGGCAGCGTACAATACAAACGGGGTCATCCTTGCCAACGTACTGGCCCGCAAGGAAATTAAGTTTTTCCGTGCTGGAAGTGGCCGCAATGGTGCCATCCCTTTTATACACGGATTTGATGCAAAATCTTCCCGGCGCCCCAATGAACACCAGCAGATCATATAATTCCTCTGGTAAAGAGAATTTAACCTTTTTGTTTTCTATGAGGTCATGAACCTCAAAGATAAAGCCTTCGTGCATATTCGGATCAATGACCAGGCCGATGGTATTAAACGGATCAGCGAACATCTTATATAAGGGGTAATTCCATGCCCCGGGCTCGGTTTTGTCTGCCATAAACACAATAACCGGCTCGCTGCCCCGCTCTTCAAACTCCATTTCCGCCACCCCGGGCCCCATACCCTTGATATTGCCGGAAAATGCATCGGATAACAGATCCTGCCCTGCACCGTAAAGTTTTAATTCCTTGGCAGCTTCAGTGCAGGCTAAAAAGGTATCCCATGCCAATTGATGAACTTCCGCATTATCAACGCCCTTGCGGTGGGTCATGATGAGGTTGATATCGTCCCCCACATGGGTAACATGATAATCTACCAGGAATTTGCTTTCCCCAAGGCATTCCCCCGCCTTTTCTAACAGCTTAGGATGAACGCTGGAATGACCAACATATCCCCCCACGTCTGCCTTAATCACACTTAATGTCAGTTTCTCGCCCAATTTTGAGCCCTCCTTATGAACTGTTAACTGTGTTGGATTGCATCTCAACGGTAAAATTACGGTGGGAATCCCTTCACACCGTTCGTCATTGAAGCAGCTATATTTAGATCATATGTATCACTCTATTAGGATTAGTACTTCTATATTACGTAACTAATTTCCTTTTAAAGATAATAAAATACATCCGATAATAAAAGGGATGTTCCCGGCAATTATATAACTAACAATTGAAAAATCTTGTCTTATTGGATAACATAGGTTAAAAGATTATAGGGAGGAAAAGTGATGAGATATTGGAAGAAGGAAGGCCCCGAAAATACCCAGGCCACTGTGGATCTGGTTGTTGAAAAGGCCCGTGATCTTAATCTACAGCATATTGTGGTGGCCTCAAATACAGGCAAAACGGCAGAAAAATTTATTGGATCTGGCCTTCAAATAGTCTGTGTTACTCATCATGTGGGTTTCAAAAGCCCCGGTGAAGATGAGATGCCCAAGGAAATGAGAAAAAAGCTGAAAGACAATGGGATCGAGGTGCTCACCACAACCCATCTCATGGCAGGATTGGATAGAAGTTTGCGTTTCAAACATCAGGGAGTTTACCCAGCTGAGATAGCTGCTGACACCCTAAGAATCTTCAGCCAGGGGATCAAGGTCTGTATTGAAATTGCAGGAATGGCCCTGGATGCCGGCTTGATACCCTATGGGGAAGATGTAATATCTGTCGGTGGAAGTCATGTGGGAGCGGACAGTGCCGTGGTACTAAGACCCGCCCACTCCAATTATTTTTTTGATACCAAGGTAAGGGAGATCCTTTGTAAGCCTAGGGATTGGTAACCAGATTGAAGCCGGTTTCAAAGGCAGTAAGGTTTATGGCAATGGTTTTCTTTGGAACAGTTTCAGAAACTGCTTCCTTCCAAATCCTTTCATCTAAACCGGATTTTGCAGCTAATATCCCTAAAAGAACAGTATTTAGAGTTTTCTCGCTGCCGCTTTTCACTGCAAGAGAAAATGCATCCACGGTGGTTACATCTTCTGCTTTTCCGGATATACTTTCAATTATGCCGCCGGGATACTCCTCTCCCCCGGCAAGGACCGGCAGAGGATAAATTTCCCTGGTATTCACAATTACATTCCCACCGGGACGAAGATAATGTATCCAACGAAGGGCCTCCAGTTTCTCAAAGGCCAGAAGTATATCTGCAGTACCCGGCTCTATAGTGGGGGCATGGACCTTTTCTCCGAAGCGCACATGAGTCACCACGCTGCCCCCCCTCTGGGCCATACCATGAATCTCAGATATTTTTACGTCCATCCCGGATTTTATGGCAGCATTACCAATAACCCTACTGGCCAATATGGTACCCTGCCCCCCCACGCCCACTAGTAAAATATTTGTAATTTTATTCATGGGAATCATCCCCACCTTTTCTCACTATGACTTTATTTACACAGACCTGGGCACAGATACCACAGCCATCACACATCTCCTGGTCAATTTCTGCTTTTCCGTCCCGCATTGACAGGGCAGGGCAGCCAAGCCTGGTACAGACACCGCAGCCGATACAATCATCTAGAACCTCAAAGGTATCACCTTTGACCCTATTTAGAAGGGCACAGGCCCTCCTGGCTATAACCACCGAGGGTTCTTCCGCCGCCATTTCTTCGCGCAAGGTGTTCTCAACTGCTGCCAGATCATAGGGATCAACCAGCCGGACTCTTTTAACGCCCACGGCACGGACAATTTGCTCCAGATCTACACTGGAAGTTGGTGTGCCTTTGGCCGTATAGCCTGTCCCGGGGTGATGCTGATGACCGGTCATGGCGGTTATCCTGTTATCCAGAATCAACGTGGTAATTCTGCCCTGATTGTAAACAACATCCATGAGACCGGTTATCCCGGAATGAAGGAAAGTGGAATCCCCAATGACTGCCACGGTTTTCCCGGCAAATTCCTTCCCCTGTGCCTTTTCCAATCCCAGGGCGGTGCCTATACTGGCCCCCATACAATGGCAGGTATCCATACTGGATAGAGGTGGCAGGGCACCTAGGGTATAACAGCCTATATCCCCGGTAACCACAGCCCTCAGCTTCCTTAAAGTAAAAAACACACCCCTATGGGGACATCCGGGACAAAGAACCGGGGGTCGCCCGGGGATACCCTTCTCCTGTTCTGGAGCCTTGACATCACCAGATGCTCGCCCAGCGCGAAGGGTTTCCGTGCTCAGCTCCCCAAAGCGTGAAAAGTACTCCTTCCCCTTCACATCAATCCCCATGGCCCTGATATGATTCTCCACTAGGGGTTCCAATTCCTCAACAACCAATAATTCCTCCACCTTATTTGCAAAATCCCGGATAAGACGGGAGGCTATAGGATAACTGAAACCAAGTTTGAGGATCGAAGCCTTTGGGAAGGTTTCCCGAACATATTGATACGCCGCCCCAAAGGTAATAATCCCAAGTTCCTTATCCCGC
>JAAYRB010000060.1 GCA_012519005.1 Clostridia bacterium | reverse complement strand
TTCCAGGGGTGAGAGAATGGTGGAGCTGTTGAAGCAGGATCAATATAAGCCCATGGATGTTTCCCATCAGGTGGTATCCATCTTTGTGGGTGCCAATGGTTATCTTGACGACCTGCCCGTGGAAGAAGTCCTGCGATTTGAGGAAGAATTTTTAGCTCATCTGCTTTCCGAGCATCCGGAGATCCTGTCGGATATTAAGGAGCAGGGTGAGATAACAGATGATACAGACGCTGAGCTGAGAAAGATCATTGAGGGATTCAAGAAGGACCAATTTAAGGTTGAAGATTAGCATTGATGATTATAACGGACTTAATGGTCATCGGCCTTTATGAAGGTGGTGAATTTTAGTGGCTCAAAACACCCGAGAGATCAGAAGGCGGATTCGCAGTGTGCAAAGCACACAGAAAATTACATCTGCCATGGAAATGGTTGCCGCAGCAAAGCTTAGAAGGGCACAGGAAAGGGTTGTCACCGCAAGGCCCTACACGGCCAAACTCCATGAAGTATTGGAGAGGCTTTTTAGAAGTGACACCGATTTTGAACATCCATTTATCGAGGTTTCAGAGGAAGGCAAGGTAGGCTATGTGGTTATTTCCGGGGACAGCGGGCTAGCCGGGGGCTATAATGTCAATATCCTCCGTTTTGCCCAGAGGCATGTGGATTCCCATGATGAAAATGCTGCCATCATAGCCCTGGGCAGGAAGGGCCGGGATTATTTCCGTTACCGCGGCTACCCGCTGCTTCAGGAATATATCAACATCGGTGATCTGCCCACATATATCCAGGCCGTGGCTTTGGCCGAGGAACTGACGAAACTATATCATGAAGGAACCTTGAGGGAAGTAAATCTGGTTTATAACAAATTCATTACCCCCCTTCGCCAGGATCCCGTGAAGATTCAGCTTCTGCCCATTGCAGCTTCTGTGGATCGGCGGGAGGGTGAAGAGGAGGAAGTGGAATATATTTTCGAGCCTTCCCCGGCAGGAGTTTTGGATGAGCTGCTGCCCAAATATGTAAACATTGAAATATACCAGGCGTTGTTGGAAGCAAAGGCCAGCGAACATGGCGCCAGGATGACGGCCATGGGTAGTGCCACTGACAATGCCGAAGAAATAATCGACAAATTGAACTTATCATATAACCGTGCCCGCCAGACTGCTATCACAACGGAAATCTCAGAGATTGTCGGTGGTGCGGAAGCACTTCAAGGCAGCTGATTTTAATGGATTGGGAGGGAGATCGTATGAGCTTCGGCAAAATTATACAGGTTATTGGCCCTGTTGTAGACGTTGATTTTCCGTCGGAAAGCCTGCCCCAGATATACAATGCCGTGTTGATCCGTACGGAGGACCAGCCGGAAGAATATAAAAAGCTGGATGTCAATTTGACCCTGGAGACCCTACAGCATTTAGGGGACGGCCGGGTACGCTGTGTGGCCATGGATTCCACCGATGGGCTGCAGAGGGGTATGGTGGCCTTTGATACTGGGGATTCCATATCTGTCCCGGTGGGGGAAGAAACCCTTGGTCGGATGTTTAATGTTATCGGTGAACCTATCGACGGAATGGGTGATCTAAAAACGGATAAAAGATATCCCATCCATAGGGATCCCCCGTCGTTTGAGGATCAGGATCCATCCACAGAAATCCTTGAAACAGGGATCAAGGTCATTGACCTTCTGGCACCCTATTCTAAGGGTGGGAAGATCGGGCTTTTCGGCGGCGCTGGCGTGGGCAAGACAGTATTGATTATGGAACTGATCAGAAATATCGCCCATGAGCATGGTGGATATTCTGTGTTTGCGGGGGTTGGGGAAAGGACCCGTGAGGGGAACGACCTCTGGATGGAAATGAACGAGTCTGGTGTTATTGACAAGACGGCGCTGGTCTTTGGTCAGATGAATGAGCCCCCCGGGGCCAGGATGCGGGTGGGGCTTTCAGGGCTTACTTTGGCGGAGTACTTCCGTGATGAAGCCGGTCAGGACGTTTTGCTCTTTATCGATAATATATTCCGCTTTACCCAAGCCGGTTCAGAGGTTTCCGCGCTGCTGGGCCGTATGCCTTCCGCGGTGGGGTATCAGCCTACTTTGGCCACTGAGATGGGGGATCTCCAGGAGAGGATTACCTCAACAAAGAAGGGTTCCATCACCTCGGTGCAGGCCATTTACGTGCCCGCCGATGACTTGACCGACCCGGCACCGGCCACCACTTTTGCTCACCTGGATGCTACCACTGTGCTGTCAAGGCATATTGTGGAGCTGGGTATTTACCCCGCTGTGGACCCCTTGGATTCCACCTCTAGGGTCCTGGACCCCAATGTTCTGGGACAGGAACACTACAATGTGGCCCGGGGAGTACAGCAGGTGCTGCAGAGATACAAGGAACTCCAGGATATCATCGCCATTCTGGGTATGGATGAACTATCGGAGGATGACAAGCTCACCGTGTCCAGAGCAAGGAAGATGCAGCGGTTCCTATCTCAGCCTTTCTTTGTGGCAGAATCTTTTACAGGGACTCCCGGGAAATATGTAACCACAAAGGACACTATCCAGGGTTTCAAGGAAATTCTTGATGGTAAGCATGATGATCTACCTGAGGATGCGTTTTTCATGGTGGGAGGCATCGATGAGGCCGTTGAGCAGGGCAAGAAGATCATGAAAGAACAAGAAGAGTAGAAGGGCGCTGATAAAATGGCTGAAAAGGTGTTGACCATGGAGGTTGTGACCCCCGAACGCCATGTCCTGACCACCGACACCAATGGCATCGTTGTTCCCGCCCATGAGGGGTATTTGGGCGTTTTATATAATCATGCCCCCCTGGTAACAATTCTTGATACGGGGATATTGAGATATTCATTGGACGGAAAGGTGGAGAGGATGGCCGTCTGCGGGGGATTTATGGAAGTGGATGAAAATAAAATTATTATCCTTGCTGATACAGCGGAGCTGGCCGAGGAAATTGATGTGGCCAGGGCCATGGATTCCAAAAGGAGGGCGGAAGACAGGCTGAGGCAGATGGGGGAGAAAGTTGATGAAGCCCGGGCCCAGGCCTCTCTTCAGCGGGCCATAGCCAGAATAAAAGCATCGGGCAAGGAATAGGAAAATGCCACGGGGAAAGAGCCGTGGCATAATTTTTTACCCTTGACATGTGGGCAGGTCAATATTTATATTTATCCAGCAGGCGGTGTCTTATTTCCGCTTCCCTTTTTTATCTTTGGTCGCCTTCTACAAATTCTTCTGGATTTTTACCCAAGGGACAATGGGAGCATCCCAGGCAGGGGTCCCTTTCCCAGGGGGCGACGGATCCCAGGAACCAAACCATGATTTCCCTCATCTCATTATTGAGAACGCAGGGCTTGGGGAATACCACCCCAAAGGTTTTGGCGATCTTTATATTTTCCTTGGAAACTCTTTCCCTTTTCAGGTAGTCCTTGATAAATTTCTTCCTGTCATCCACATTTTTTTCTTCAAAAACCCTACATAGGCGTACTTCATGCACATCCCATTCTTTTCTGGGTTTTGCCAGTGCGGCCACCAAACATTTTTCCAGATCCCCTTCTATTTCATGGAGAGCCATACGACCCCGATATTCCTCGTCACTTTCGCCCTCATTTCTGGGCAAGTCCATTTCTTCTCCCAGCTGATCCAGCTCATCTGCTTCCATGAGCTTTTCTTCTTCCTCTTCAATTTCCTCAGATAGTTGTTCTTCTTCCTCTACCGCATCTTCTTCCTTAATTTCTAGATCCGCTTCCACATCTATCCCTATTTTGT
>JAAYRB010000059.1 GCA_012519005.1 Clostridia bacterium | reverse complement strand
CCTTGAACCCATAGAGGACAATAGGGGTCCAGGCAGACGAACAATGGTTTATATTGAACAGATACCCAACCCCATCATAGCCTCACGGACCGAACACACCATTGTTGAAAGCATGGTACAAACCCCAAAAGAGGTATTAGAAGCCACCGCAGCCATAGAACTCCTTCAGGATCTATATGATGATATTAGTCAAATTGGCCCGATGCTTAGAACCAGCATCAGAAAGGAGGCCTCCCTGGATCTAAATCAAATAGAACGTAAAATAAAGGAAATACTTGACCGTCAAAATCATTTTGAATAGCATTACATTGGGGTAAGGCCCCTTCATTCCCACCAAAAAGAAAATTAAAAGTTATGGGGAGGGGACCCCAAGGACCCCACCCAAGCCATCCGATAGTTGGAAATGTTACACTAGGAGACTCTACGATTTTAGATAAATTACTGCAAAAAGGCACCCCTAAAATGTCCTTCCGATTTCATTTCCAACGGCCCATAATATTTTGTATTCACTAAACCCTATATCCGGCAAGGGTTTGCTTTAACTCCTCCACTGCCTTGGCCAAAACAGAGGTGGATGCAGCAATTTCATCCATCGTTTCTGTCTGGATTTTTGCACCGTGTACAATATTCTCCGTACTTTCCACGGCACTGCGGGATGCCCTTTGAACCTCATGCACCTGGGGAAGCAGATCCTGCCATTGGTCAGCAAAATGTTGATTGCTGCTGGAGATCTCTTCTATGCTCAGAAGCATTTCCTCTCCCGCCTTACTTACATCCCTGAAGACCTGATCAACTTTTTCGAACGCCTGCAAGCCAACCTCTAAATCATGGTTATATTTGTCACTTGTCTGTACAATGTCCTGGATGCCTTCTTTAATGCTGTTGGTAATATCTGAAACTTCCTTAGCCGATTCCATGGAATCTTCCGCTAATTCTCGCACTTCCTCGGCCACCACTGCGAAACCACGACCGGCATCCCCTGCCCTAGCAGCCTCAATGGCCGCATTTAATGCCAAAAGATTCGTCTGATCGGCAATTTGGCTGATCATTCCTATGATATGCTCAATTTGCTCAGAGTTCGCGGCAAGATGCTCTATTACCAAATTGTTAGCTTGGGTACTTTCCCTTATTACCTGTAAGTTTTGAGTCAGCACGCCCAAAGTTTCCCTTCCCTCGTTCACCAAATCCTGGGTTTTGCTGGTGGATTCCACTGTTTCATTGGCGTTTGACACGATCCTGTCAACATCTTCTGCCATTTCTTCTACACCGCTGGTTACCAGCGCCAATTGCTGGTCCGAGTCCTGCACCTCCTGGGATACCTTTTGTATCTCCCGGGAGACCTCATGGTTGGATCGGTGTACCTCATCGGCGGTACTGCTCAACTCTTGAGATGCACTGTAAAACTGATCAACTGCCGAACTGATTCCCCTGATTGTACTTTGAAGTACTTCCAGCATGCCGTTGGCATGGACAGCCAAGGTCCCAATCTCATCCTGGGCTGACACTTGAATTCTCCTAGTCAAATCTCCTTCCCCCTGGCCGATTTCCTGAAGGGCAGATTTCAATTGATCTAAACGTTTCATCTGTCTGTCCACTACGAAAACCAATACAAATGCTATAACTACAAGGGCACATATTGCCGCTGCCAAAATAAAATTCCTGATATTCTCCAGAATTTCATTGGACAATGCCAACATCAATCCCTGACCATTGGTCAAAAAAGTGGTATAATATGTTGCTTTTTTCCCTCCAAACGAACCGGCAAGATGCGCTGTACCCTTCTTGTCCATGGAATCCTCGAAACACCCTATTAAATCAGAGGGTAATTCCTGAAAAGTATCATCACTGGCAACAAGTATTTCCCCTTCAGGGCTTATAACAGCGGAAAACAATACCTGCTGACCCAATTCTTCCCTGAGCCGACCAATAAGGGGTTTAGCACCCACCTGCTCATCCAGTTCGGTGAGCATTTGTCCCTCACGGGCCACTTGAATAATCCTAGGGCCTGCCCACCCTCCCACCCCGATAAACTTATACATCTTGCCATCTAGGGTCCGTTCCTGTGCCGGCTGAGTGACCACAGCTTCCTCCCCGGTGATTAGAGTCATGAATTCGTAGGCTTGCCCTCCTGGATCCGCACCGAAATCGAATTCAACATCGGGGTCCAAATTTGTTAGGAGGGTTTTTCCTTCCTCATCCGTAATCCAAAACTCATCTATACCTGAACGTTTACTGAGTTCCGCCAACTCTGAGTAGTTGATACCCTTTTCCATTAACAATGACATCATCACCGCTTGGCCAAACATTTCCCTTTCCATTACTTCCTCGGCAGTTTCACGGGCTATTAGGGCATTCTCCATACTTTGTCTTACAGCTTCCGTCATAGCCAATCCCTGGGTATGCAGGCTTTCGGCTGATTGATTATAAATAAAAAAGGCCATTCCCAGAATCAATAAAGTAACCATCAACATAACAGGCCAAATAATCCTATACTTAATTGAATCACGCAGGAACACTAGATCAACCCCCCCCATTAATGATCAGCCTATTTCAACCATATGTTACCACATTCAACATTTAAGGAGGTTTTCCTGCCTACAGCAAAGGTAGAATGTCTAAAATCGCTAATTTTGGTATTTCATTGGGCAATATGGGCATTCTCTCCCTATGATTATTGGCCTTTTTCGTGTATATCTTGTTAAACCCTTGATTCCACCCTAAAATGCCCCACCAATATACACAAATATTACCAGCATTAGTCCCTTTTTTCCATCTTTTGTATGACCGCCAAAATCAGCAAATCTGTATTGCAGTTTAACTATCTTTTACTTCCCAACTAAACTCAACTGTATCCCTTTTCCTATCTTTTTTCTTTGACGGTGTGAAGGCTTCCCCTGGCCATAGAAGCAAAAACCCCGGTAATGCAGACCACTGTAAAAACCGCAAAGGAAATGGAAATCATTTCAACTATGGAGCTAGAGGATGCCATTTGTATTTCCATGTCCCCAACATATATAGAAATCATCAATGTCACCACGGCCATACTGATGGTATTGCCCACCAATCTCATAGTCCCTAATATGGATGAGGCCACCCCATAGACCCTTTTTTCCACGGATCCCATCACCGCATTGGTATTAGGGGATGAAAAAAGGGCAAGTCCACCACCCATTAGCGCCAAATTCCCCACTATCAACAAAAGGGGGGTATTTACCCTAATAAAATAAAAGACAAAAAGGGCAAGGGCTGTGATACCCATACCCAGGGAAGCAACCTTGCGAGGCTCCACCCGGTCGGAAAGGGTACCGGCAAAAGGGGATAACAGGGCCATTACAAGGGGCTGCGCCAATAGGATCAAACCTGCTGTTTGGGAATCAAGGCCTTTTACCAACTGCAGATAAAGAGAGAGCAGAAATGTCATTGCAAAAGAGGCACTGTAATTTATTAAAGCCGCTATGTTGGAAAACGTGAAAGTTATATTTCTAAAAAATAGATTGAAATTAACTAAGGGGTACTCAATTCTGATCTCATAGAACACAAAAATCGTAAGAATTATAATACCTGCTAACAGCAGGAATTTCCCCGAATCAGTGCTGGTAATAGAGGAAAGGCCATACATAAAGCCCAGCAAGCCCAGGGTGTATAAAAAAGAGCCCAGAACATCAAAGCTCTCACCTTCAGCACCCATCCATTCACCTTTTAGACGAAATAGAATCAGGAAGAAAACAAAAACCCCAAGGGCAAAGTTGAGGTAAAATATAGATTGCCAGCCAAGCCTGTGATTCAGGAACCCTCCCAAAACAGGGCCAACGGACAAACCGGTATAAACAGCAGCAACATTGATCCCCAAAACACGACCCCTCTCTTGGGGGGAAAATACAGAGGTTAAAATGGCCATACTTGTCCCAAAGATCATGGAGCTGCCTATACCCTGTAATATACGATAGAAGATGAAAATCTCAATAGTACCGGCAAGACCACAGAATAAAGAAAAAACAGAAAAAACAGCAATACCTGTTACAAATATTTTCTTTCTACCGATAAGATCAGCCAAACGGCCGGCGGGAACCAAGAAGACCGCCGAGGCAAGAAGGTAACTGGTCACCACCCAGCTTAAAAGATATGCACTGGCATGAAAATCATCCCCGATGGAAGGTATGGCTAGATTGATGGAACTGCCCATAAAAGGTGTTAGGAACGCGGCCGTAGTAGCACAAATCAGGGCATATTTTTTGATAGATTCATTTTCCTTCATGATATTGTTGATACAACCTCCTTTGAAAACAGAAAGCCCAAAAAAAGCAAAAAAAGTTTATGCATCCAATTATACTACCATATCTTCTGGTAACACAATATTTTCCCCAGAACAAATGGTATTACGGAACTATAATTGATTGACATAAAACCCCGGATAAAACCCCCATATACAGTCAATATCAAAACCCCTAACACAATAAAAAACTGCCCTTTGTAAGTGTTTATTCAATACATTAAGTTTTTTGGTTACCCCCACAGGCTGCGCCTAATCTAAAATCGAAAAAATGTAAGAACAATATTGAAGAAAAATCTGGAATATGGTACTGTATAAGCATAAGGTCCTATGCCGTATGGGAATTAAGGGCCATATAGCATTAATGATTTACTACCTTTAATAAAGGCACACCCATTGAAAAATGGGGCCGCAAAGCTATGGGTCTAAGGGTTTTATTTCTATGACTGCCAGGCTGCTGAGGTTGTCTTTTGGCAAGACACAGCCTGATGTCTTGCCTTTTTGAATTTAGTTTTGTATCT
>JAAYRB010000058.1 GCA_012519005.1 Clostridia bacterium | reverse complement strand
TATCACCCAGCAGCGGGATATGAAAAAGTGGGTATATACAGCCAGATTCCCGATGACCCACGTAATATATCAATATTGGCTTAATATTGGTCCCGGCGCACCCTATGCGATGCCGGATCACGATGTAACCCTATAAGCTATTTTTGCTAAAATCAGGCCCAATTTACAATAGGATAATTTAAAAGTATGATAATGGTTGAGCAGCAATGGCTAAACCAATATGTACTACGCTTATATAATCTAATTTAGGGAAAGAAGGAAAGGGGCAGGGGATATGAAAAAGAGGAATGTGGTTTTGATCTTGGCTTTTGCCCTCCTGTGTATAATGCTGATGCCCGGTTTGTCCTATGGGGAGAAGGAGCCGGGGGTTATCATAGAAGGTAATAAATGCGGTCTCAAGGTGGAAGCCATATCAAAAAAAGTAAATACGGATAATCTAAACCCCGGGGATAAACTGTACACCAGACTTAAACTTACAAACGAAGGGTCAAACCCATTAACTCTATCAATTAGGACAAATATCCTCAAAGAAAGAAGCCCCCGAGGCGGTCAACTGGCAGATATAATGAACCTGAGAATTTTGGATGAAACCAAAGACAATACCATCAACGATGATTTGGTAAGAAAGGTTGCAAAACAGGGCAATACTTCCATAGGCAAAATGGCGCCGGGCTCAACTAAGATATTGGAATTCTATGTTAATCTGCCCGGAGCTGAAACTGATAATCAATACCAGGGTGCTTATCTAAAGATAAACTGGACACTGACTACCCAATGCTCTGCCACCGGGGGGGATCATGATCCAGGCGGCGACCCCGGAGACAAAGATAAGGATCCCGGCGGTAGAGATCCTGGGGGCAAAGACCCCCATGATGAAGGGAAGAAGCCCGAGGATGTACCGGAACATGAAATAGAAATTGAGGAAGATCCCATACCCACTGGGCCTGGAGAACCAGAAATCCCATTTCCCGATGATGGAGACGATGGTGAAATAATCATTACTGTGGAGGATGATGAGATCCCCAAGGGCCCGGGGCTGATACCTAAAGTGGGTGAGGTATCCAAGATTTGCTTCTTAGGAGCGGGCTTCATATTGTTAATTCTTGGCTATTCCCTGAGAAAAAATGATGGGCCTTATATTGGCGGGCTAAGAAATGATTGATAGGCCGGGTTAATTAATGCTGCTGCTTGATCCGTGCAGAATTTGAAAGGTGTGGTAAGTTTTTCACATTTTATAACCGAATAAACCCAAATACACAGTACCTCATGATTCCGTCATGATTCCATCTTGAAAAGGATGGATTTTTTTATGTATAAATGTTTTCTACCCTGGCAAAAACAGCCAGATCCATGGTGACAATACCAGCATATCTCCAGATCCTTCCATGAGAATTAGCATACTTTGTAGAAATTGCTCGAAATATCTGTTAAATTAGTAGTATGATATTTCCAAATGTGACCTTTTAGATAAGAATGACCGCCGTACAGCAGTATAAATAGGCGGATGACGGGTGTTCTACCTGATCAGCGGGGGAAAAGCATGGATGTTGGAGGTGCCATATGGCTGGGATGCCATTTTATAAAAGGATTGGTTTCGTCTTGGCCTTAGTATGCGTATGCGGAATATTGCTCATTGGCACAGTCTCCATCATCTATATGTCCAGCAGCAGCAAGAATGTATTGGACGAGGTGGCGGAGGCACAGAGTAAGGACGCCCTTACAGCAATGGATACTATTCTCAACCATTATCGCATGGAATCTAAGATAGCGGCGGTAAATCTATCCGAGAATAAGGACATCATTCAGGCATTTGATAAGGGCAATCTCGTAACTTTGTTGGGTGTGGCCAACAGGATGATACGTGATATCGGATTAGGTGTGGATTTTATAACTTTTACAGATGAGGAAGGCCGGGTGATGGCTGGGACAAATACTGATCGAGCCGGCGATTCCCTCCACTGCCAGGACAGCGTAATCCTTGCACTGGATGGGAAGGTCAGCACCCAGGTGGAGTTTTGTAACAAGATTGGTCTATGTGTCCGCGCCGGGGCACCCATAAGGAATGCCAGTGGGCAAATTATTGGTGTGGCATCGGCGGGGTATTCCCTTTTGAACCCGGCTTTTGTAGAGAGAATGAAGGCCATGACAGGGAATGAGGTGAGTGTATTTGTTGGTGATGAGCGTGCCAATACCACCGTTCGGGAAGGCGTAAAGGCGGCGGTGGGCACAAAAATGGAGCCCCATATTTCCCAGGTAGTGCTGGAGGAAGGAGATATCTACATGGGGAAATCTCTTGTTCTCGGATCCTCCTACATGGTGGCTCATAAACCAATTTTTGATGCTCAAGGCAGGATCATTGGGGCATTTGCCACCGGTGTATCCACGGAAGAGATCAATGCCTTGAGGCAAAAGGCCATTGTGAGGGCGGTGGGGGTCGAGCTGATTCTGATAGCTGCCGTTATTTTTGTATTTCTAATCTATGTTCGCAATTCCATTACTAAGCCCCTGGTAGATATGGCCGAGGCCGCAGTTCAGATAGCGGAAGGGGATTTGGATGTTGAAATAATGCATCAATCAAATAATGAGTTGGGTGTCCTGGCGGGTGCCCTGCAGGCAATGGTGGGCAAATTGAAGGGTTATATAGTTGACTTACATCAAGGAAAAGAAAGTATTACTGCGGCATTTCACAAGGCGGAAAAAGCGGAGAGGGCCAAATCCCAATTTCTGGCCAATATGAGCCATGAGATTCGCACACCCATGAATGCAATCATGGGAATGGCTCACCTGGCATTGAAGACTGATTTAACCCCAAAACAGAGGGACTATATAACCAAAATACACCAGTCCTCTGATTCCTTGCTGGGGATTATCAATGATATTTTAGATTTATCCAAAGTGGAATCCGGGGAAATTGCCATCGAAAATATTGAGTTTTCCCTGGAGGAAGTTTTGAGTAATAGTGTGGAATTCATCGGCAGACAAGCCCATGGAAAAGGGCTTGAATTTGTATGTAGAATATCGCCGAAGATACCGAAATATATAAAGGGTGATCCCCTACGCCTATCAGAGATTGTATCCAATCTTGCCAGCAATGCGGTAAAATTTACGGATGAAGGACAGGTAGTCATCGAAGTAAAGCCGGTGGGGGAAATTAAGGACCGTATCAAACTGCAGTTGTCCGTTACAGATACGGGGATCGGCATGACACCGGAGGAACAGAAGCAACTATTTGAGCCCTTCATACAGGCAGACAGCTCCACTACCAGAAAGTATGGGGGAACAGGCCTAGGGCTTGTAATAACAAAGAATCTAGCCGGCCTAATGGGTGGGGCTCTCAGGGTTCACAGCGAAAAGGGAAAAGGCAGCAGCTTTGTATTCACTGCATGGTTTGACATTTCAGAGAGCAGAAAAAAACATTTTGGATCAATTCCCCCCATTCTAAGGGGAAAAAGGGTTTTAGTTGTGGATGATAATCAGGCGGCCAGGAATACATTTCTCGAATATATTTCAGCTATGGGCCTGAGGGGGGAGGCTGTTTCCAACGAGAAAGAGGCAGCTGTATTGATAAGGGGGGAAGATCACAGGGATCCCTTTGATGTGATTTTCCTTGATTGGCAGACGAGCCCGGATAAGGGCTGTTCTGAGGATCTCATCTATATGGGTAAGGGTATGGGGCTTGAAAATCCCCCCATGCTGGTATTGCTCAGTGCACCCAGTGAGGAGGGAAATTATGTAGACACCCCCAAGGGTGATGCTGCAGATGTGCTGGTGAAACCCATCACACAATCATTGATTTATGACTGCTTAGTTAATCTGTTCATATTGGAAGGCGATGCCGCCCTGGAAGTGCCCCGTGATGGAGAAGTGGCTGTTTCTGAAGAGGATTACGATTTATGGGGTTACAGGGTGCTGTTG
>JAAYRB010000057.1 GCA_012519005.1 Clostridia bacterium | reverse complement strand
CGTTGTGAATTTCAAAACTCCAGTTGACACCATGATTATTGTCCCATTGCTCGCCGCCATTCTTAAAACAAAAATTGAACCGACTTTCTATATCAGGCATTTTCAACTCGCTGACCCAGCCCCAGCCTGTTTTTTCCATGGGGCTACTGCGAATGGTTCGCCATCTATTATGGGGCCCGTATCCGTAATGGAGATAGATCTGATCACCATCCTGGGCCAGCACCCCATTATAAAAAACAGTGACATCCTCACTGGCGGTTATCGGTGTTGGATCAACCACAACCCCGCCTGGATAGTTAGCCCGATGCATGGCACGCAGTTTTGCCTCTCCCTCGCCGAATCTGGTTGGATTAGCCATCCAGTTTGCCTCCTTAAAATGATGGTATATTTAGGTTTTATTTACACTAGTATGGTTAATCTGTGATCTTTTTATGCATAGACCAACCCAAACATAGATATTTATTATTTAACACCAATATCCCTATTAAGGTAAAACCACCCAATCGGTATCCTTCTGCCAGGTAATACCAACCGGGTGGTTTATTAAAGGGAGGAGAGTGAGACAGTTTTGTCTAAATACCCATATCCTAACACTAGCTTTCTATAACCCTTTATTACAATAGAAAATTTTTAAAGCAATTGCAATTCAAAAACCTACACCACTAGCATGTCTCCATCATATAGATCTGCCGCCATCAACCGGAAGGGAAATACCTGTGACAAATGATGCTTCATCTGAGGCAAGCCAAGCTGCGGCCCTTGCCACATCTTCTGGTTGCGCAAGCCTGCCTAAGGGAATACCACTAGTGAATGTCTTCCTGCCTTCCTCTAGCCCAACACCTTTAAAAATAAATGATGGCAACATGGGGGTTTCAGTCATTACAGGATTCAATGAATTGGCACGAATATTATAGCTACCACATTCAACAGCAATCCCTTTGACCAGTGTTGTAACCGCTGCTTTAGAAGCTGAATAAGCACAATACTGGGGCCGCGGACGAATCCCAGCGATTGAAGAGGTAACTAGGATAACCCCCCCACCTTGTTTTTTCATAAGCGGGATAACAAATTGAGCGGCATAAAACAAGGCTTTTACGTTAACATCAAAGGTCCTGTTCCATTTTTCCTCCGTAATATCCTCAAAACGTTCTGTACATGGATATCCCGCATTGTGATACAGTACATCAATATGCCCAAACTCAGCAGTCGCTGTTTCCACCATCCTTTTTACTTGATCGCGCTGGGACACATCCACCTGAACAGAGATAGCGTTACCACCTTTATCAGTAATAAGCCTGGTTGTATTCTCAGCTCCTTCCCTATTTAGATCAGAAACAACAACCTTTGCCCCTTCTTCAGCAAATAGCAGGCATGCAGCCTTTCCGATACCAGAGGCACCACCGGTAATAACTGCAACCTTGTCTTTTAGCCTCATTTTCTTCACTCCTATACCCAGAATATACCTTCATTATTTCAACTAGCCTAAAAATTATCTCCTAAATTAATTTGCATCCCCTTCCTGAAATAGGGAAAGGCAGGTTGGCAGAAAATTTAGAGGGGAAACCATAGGAAACCTTTATCTGCCAACCAAAACATGTAAATCCCTGTGCGAAACCTTTTGTATTTCCTGTTTTGTTCTGTATAAGCTTGGGCGTCATCAACATATTATCTGCATGTAAAATTGTTCATTAAAGGATTATACAGTCCTACCAATCCCCGGCCTAAAGATATTAATTATTTATAAGTGTCATATACCTTAGCGATGATCTCCCTTACCTGATCCCTATTAAGGGGGCTAGGTATAAATGGGAAGCAGTTATCTTCCATGACCATGTCAACCAGATCTCCGAGCATATCTTCCCTTTTGATACCATAGTCAGCAATGGACTTGATGTTCATCTTTTTCATAAATGCACGCATGTTATCGGCAACCTTTTTGCCTAATTCCTCGGGTGATTCATTATCGCCATATTCAACACCTAGCGCATCTGCAACCCCCTTAACCTCATCAAACTTTCCTATTGCTGCGTAGGCCATTGTTTCGGGAAGTGCCCAGGCGCAGGAAATACCATGTGGGACATGGAATTTTGCACCCATGCACTGAGAAATGGCATGTCCCAAGTGGCAACAGGTATTACTGAAGGCAATACCGGCAAAGTTACTTGCAATCATCATATTCTCCCTTGCCTCAACATTGGTGGGATCCGCCACTGCAATAGGTAGATATTTAATAACCTTGCGAATAGCATCAAATGCCAGTAGCTTGGTCATGGGGTTGGTCATGTTGACGGTCATAGACTCCGCAGCATGGGCAAAAACATCCATGCCTGTAGATGCAGTCAAGTGGGCAGGTAATTCATAGGTCAATTCTGGGTCAACAATCGCCAAATCACCTGTTGTTAGAATCACCTTCTTTGCGTTGGTGGTCGAATCAGTAATAACACCATATATAGTATTTTCGCTGCCTGTACCCGCAGTAGTGGGAACTAGGATGAGAGGCAACCCCCTGTCATATTCCCAGCTTCCGTAGTAGTTAGAGATCGGCGGGGCATTGGTAGTTAACAGGTTAATCCCCTTCGAGGCATCCATAACACTACCTCCGCCAAGCCCGATAACACCGTTAACTTTTTCATTCCTGGCGATTTCGCCACCTTCATTAATCATGGTATCAAGCGGATCCGGATTGACCTTGTCAAATACAATCACTTCAATACCGGCATCTTTGAGTAACCCCTGAACCCTTGCTACCACACCGACCTTGACCAGGCCAACATCGGTGACAATCATTGCCTTTTCAATACCAAACTCTTTTGCCTTTTCCCCAATCAAGTTTACTGCACCGGTTCCAAAAATGGTAGGGTTAGTTTGAGAATAGGTAGCAACCTCCATTAATTTTACCTCGCTTTCGTTCATTTATTTTGTTAAACAACTTCACAACAACGATGAATACCAACTCCTAACCTGGTCTATTTTGCCTAAACCCCTTTTTCATCAATACATTTGACGGAATTAGGCTAGTAATGGATGTAAATCTGGGCAGATTGAATATCTATAGAAAGAACCTATACTCCTAGGATTCTTCTGCACTTTTTTTCGGGATTAACGGCAACAAAACAAGCTTCCAAAGACCTCCACCAATAATACCGCCAAGAAGAGGACCAACTGTGAAAATATACCATGGCCCGCCTAAACCACTGGGTGGACCAGGGAAAGCTGCTTTTCCCCAACCAAGTAACCAGGTAGCAATCCTTGGCCCCAGGTCACGGGCGGGGTTGATGGCTGCCATGGTTTGTGGCGATGTAACCAGAATAATATAACCAACCGCCAAACCAACAACTACAGCAAATAAACCTGCACTGGGTCGGAAAGGGTTATTTTCGTCAATGAAAGCAAAAACCAATGTAACCAGCATCATTGTACCGAACATTTCACTTATGATCGCTTTCCAGGTAGGCATTACACTTGCATCCCAGTTGTTCAGGGCAGCAAAAGCAGGATGAGGTGCATAGCAGTTAAAAATCATTGCCGTAATTTGTGATTCCATTGAGCCCCGTACAATATTGTTGGTAGCTTCATAAGCAGTAATCATACCACCCACAATCATATAAAGGAATAAAGCACCAACACACCAACCAAGGATCTGGGCTATCCAGTAGGGTATTACATCTTTTTTGGGAAACCCCCCGAAAAGGGCTAGCCCAAGTGTTACTGCAGGATTAAGATGAGCTCCACTTACTGCTCCGGATAGATACACCGAAAATGTTATCGCAAATGCAAAAGCGAAACCAACTCCTAGTAAATCAAATCCACCAACCACAATTGCCACAGCCACACACATTAATCCTAGAAATCCTAGTAACCAACAGCCAACAAATTCACCAACTAGCTTCTTCCATATCGAGCTGTCCAAAATAATACCTCCCATCGTCATGGATTTTTCCTACCTGTAACATCTGATGTAATTAGCCTGTTCCACCCCCATTTCCTGAATTTACCCCCTGATATTCAATCTCCCAGTTCATTAGAGGCGCATGCTGTTGTGCTCCATATATGTCTGTATCTCCGAGATCTCCTGAGGATACGGGTCTAATTATAGTAATTTTGATTGCCCTGGCATGGGCAAACTCAATTATAGAAACAACCTTATCCTCTGGTATTTGATATAATTTTGCTATGGTACTGGTTGTTATTACCCTTTGGCCAACTATCTGTTTGAAGATCCTTTCACTTTTAAAAATGATATCCATTGTTAATTCAAACGGACTAGCATTTTTACTACGAATGACCTCCGCCAATTCCAATAGCCGCAACCCTGATCACCTCTTTTTAAATTTGCAATGTTTTCGCCAATTAAATTTGTGCTATGCGAATTTTAAACAATTCCATTGGATCATCCACCTCAACTAGATGATGTATTAGAAATTTGTATACCTTGCCTGCCTCTAGATCTGAAGGGGAAAAAGGAAACGCCAGGTTGCCGGCAGTAGCAATTCTTTTTGGGTAGCCATAATGCATCATCGTGGACCGTGCAAAACTACATATTGTATTTGCAATTTCCTGACTTTTCGATACTGCTTCAATGACTATTCCCAATTCATGACAAGCATAATTCTTGAGGGGCTCCATAGCACCCATTACACCATCCCGGCCATATAGGCGAAATGTTAAAAAATATGGGTCTATGAGATCCTGGAAGTTATCTTCCACCCTTTTTTTTACTTCCAAAATAATTTCTTGGACATTTCCTATAAATATAGGATCCCTGGCCCCTGCTATAGACAATGCTCTATATCCAATAAGTCCCGCACCTTCAATTTTCACTGTGTATTGATTGGAAGTAATATATTTACTTCCCTTAACCTTGACAACTCCTTCATTCACCTGTTCAAAAGATGTAAAACGCAAATCCAAGGCGCCGCCCGGCCCAGGTAATAAATATGGATTTGATTTCTCATACATTGTGTGAGCCGCTACCGAGGTAGTAGTACACCTTCTTGTTTCATTTAAAGGTTCCAAACAAAAATGATCTTTCCTTATATAACCCATCATGCAATCACTGCCGCTTCCAGGTGTCGCAGCAATACATGCACATTCCAAAATTTTTCCCATATGTAGTGATAGTGCCTTATCATAGCCTTTAAAAATTGGGTAACAGGCAAAAACAGCGGGATCATAGGCACGCCCTGCAATAATTATGTCCGCCCCGAATTCAAAAGCCTTGATGAAAGGTTCGATCCCCATTTGGCCTACAATAGCAGTGCTTTGTTCAAGATCGCCCAACGTTATTTCTTCATGTGGAAACAATTTTTTGATTTTACCCAATTCTAGTTTTTTTAGTAACCTATTCCTTGGAATTTCAGCTTCTACTATTGCTGCCTTAAAACTCAGTTTGTTTTCCCTGACCACCTCTCTAATAATCTCCAGGCACCAATTAAGGTGCATATTTGCTCCAGATCCGCCGGCGGTGCCAATAACAAGGGGAATCCCCAGGTCATAGCAAGAGGTTAGGATAACCTCTAGATCCCTTTTTACTGCCTTATAATCAGTAAACGAGTTACCTGAACCCAAATAATATGGGCCTGGATCGATTGAACCTGCATCAACAGCAATGACATGTGGCCCTTTTGCAATCCCTCTTCTGAAGGAATCGAGGGGAAAACCATAACCTAGAATTGCCGTAGGGGACAACACCCGCATTTCCTTCTCTTCAACTAACAAGTTAAACACTCCTAACAGATCAATTATTTACCCAACATAACCCAGTTAAATCTGGTATCTCTCGTTTCGTTTAGTCATAATAAGCTGGTGCCAATTTTAAGGTTTTATAAAACTCCATATCATGGGAATACATTACCTTTGCGTTATGCTTCTTTGCCAGTTTCCTTATTTTTTCGATAGACTTAAAGAAACTCAGACTATCGTATAGTGTTCCCGCTGAGCGGGCTGGGGGCCCATAATTTGCCTCTTGGTAAAGAGCATCCATTGGAAATATCATGCTTCCTGAGTATTTAAGATGGGCCATTAGTCCTAGCAAACCTGGAGTATGTCCTGGTAGGTTTAGTATTTCTACCCCAGGCACAAGCTCAAAATCATTTTCGACAACTATAAACCTACAAGGAACTTCCAAATCGGCCTTTACATAAAGACCATGTGTTGCGGTATCCGGATTTTGGTGAACAGAAATTAGGCCGTGGGAAAAATCATCCCCTTGTACATAAACATCTGCATGAGTGAATAGCCCGAGATTACCAGCGTGATCCAGGTGCATATGCGATAACACCACGATGTCTATATCCCTGGGCTTATAGCCTGCTATTTTCAATTGGTTTTCTATCCGCTGGTTTTCATGATAATAATATGGGGATATCATGGTTAGATTGGCCGGCCATCTCCCTTTCATGGCTTCAGGATGACAACCCGTATCATAAAGAATCCTGGCCTGTGGGTGGACAATTAGTACTGCATAAACAGGAATTTGAATCCAGTTATGCACTGGCGATTTATCCTTCGCTGTGGCGCAGGTATTCATGGCTACCATACGGTTGGAGTCAATTTCTATTACCCCATTGTCCAAAATATAAATTTTCATGCCCATACTCCCATTGAATTATAAAAATTATCTGTCTGTTTGCACTATTCGGTTATTTTATAATATAATTAAGCAATAACCATGCCAGTATAAAAAGGCCCTAAATCAATAACCCCTGGTAACACATTGTTAAAATTTTTAGCAACACCAGATCAAATATGAACATCCAAAATGGGTGTCGGCCAAAATGTGTAAATAATTCCAAACATCCCACCAAGGAGGTGGACTATATGTTACCAAAGATAATTATTACCTCTCCCTACCCTGAGTTTGCAAAAAAAACCATGGTTATTTGTCATCAACTATCTGTTAAACCTACTATTATAGAGGCTGTTCTTGAAGATGCTGTTAAAGCGGTTTTGGGCGTTATAAAAACTGAAGATGTCGAAGTGGTGGTTAGCCGGGGTGCGACAGCCACTGCCCTTATGAACTTTACTAATATCCCTGTTATCACAGCTGAAGCAGACGAATTTGATGTGTTAAAGGCCCTGCTGGAGGCTAAAAAAATATGCAAAGAAAATATCGCCTTCTTGGGATCATTTTACCTACACAGTGGTCACAACTTTGAGGACTTTGAGGAGATTCTGGGGACATCCATTAGACAGTATACCTTTAAGGATTTTTCGGAGCTCAAAACCCGAATAGGAGATGCATGTAAGGACGGTGTAAAGGTTCTGGTAACCGGTAGTGAGCTTGCCATCGAATTGGCAGAAGAAATGGGAATAAAAGGGGTAATCATAAAGTCCAGCCACCGCGCAATAGTACAGGCCATAGAACGGGCCAATGAAGTAATCAGGATTCGAAAAATTGACCGTAAGTATACCCAACGGTTGCACACACTAATGAGTAATGTTAAAGAAGCAATCCTAATATTGGATGAAAAAGAACACATTATGTTTATTAATGATGAAGCCAGAAACATTTTAAAGATTAAGAAAGACGTAAGCATTATAAATAGGGCGATTAGAGACACTGACAATGTTTGGTTTGATAAGGTCTATGAGGATGGCAGTCCATGCTTCGATATTCTAAAAGAACTGGATCATACACAGGTTATTATTAACCGTGTTCATGTAAAAACGGGGAAAGAATATTTTGGTTGTGTCATAACCCTCCAAGAACTACAAAGATTGCAGCACCTTGAACAAAAAACCCGCAAGAAATTATACCAAAAAGGTTTAATAGCCAGGTTTTCTTTTGGGGACATAATTGGGAAAAGCGATGCCCTTTTAGATGCTATAGAAATGGCGAAAAAATTCGGTGAAACTAACTCTACTATTGTTTTATACGGGGAAAGTGGCACTGGAAAGGAAATGTTTGCGCAAAGCATTCACCAGGTTAGCCCAAGAAGGAAAGGCCCTTTTGTGGCCGTCAATTGCGCAGCACTACCTGAAAATTTATTGGAAAGTGAACTCTTTGGCTATGAAGAAGGGGCCTTCACAGGAGCAAAAAAGGGGGGTAAAGCCGGTTTATTTGAACTGGCCCACGGGGGAACCATTTTTCTTGATGAGATAGGGAAAATACCTCTTTCCCTACAAGGCAGGCTCTTACGTGTACTGCAGGAAAAAGAGGTTATGCACCTCGGAGGTGATAAGGTTATTCCAATAAACATCAGGGTAATAGCTGCAACAAATGTTGATCTACATGAAAAGGTTCAAAAAGGTGAGTTCAGGGATGATCTATATTATCGCATTAATGTATTAAGGGTTAACCTGCCCCCACTACGGGAAAGGAATGGGGATCTTGATCTTCTGTTCAATTATTTTGTAACCTACTTTAATGAAATATACGGAAAGCAATTGTCGGAAATTCCTAGCAAACTGCAATTATGGATTAAATCATATCATTGGCCTGGGAATGTACGTGAACTTTCAAATTTTACTGAAAGAATGGCCATATTGTCTAACGGCAAATCGATAGATAAAAGCATTGTTAGAAAACTTATAAAAATAAATGATAAGGTCATTAGTTCTAGTAATGGTGACTTCATTTCTGTCCAACATGGTACCCTGGAAGAAATGAAAAGAGAGTTGGTTACTAAACTTGAACAAAAGACAGGTTTTAATCAAACCAGACTAGCAAGAGAATTAGGTATAAGCAGGAATACACTTGGTAAGATACTAAGTAATTAATTAATACATTGCGAAAGTTCATTCCTTATATAGCCTATCTTACGTGCTATACGAATAAGGGGGGTGAGGCTTACCACCCCCCTTATCCTTTCCAAAAACCCACAGTTGAACAATAGTACTAAAATTCTGGTTTATTGACTGCCGCCTAGAAACGTAGCGGGAACCAGTATAGCTCAATTAGCAGTCATTATGCTCCTGCTCCCTTAATCCTGCTAGAACCTTTTCTGGGAGAGCAGGTAGTTTGGTAATTTTCACACCACAAGCGTTATAAATGGCGTTAATAATAGCGGCATGGGGGGCTGTAAGTGGCAACTCGCCACAACCGGCTGCCCCGAAGGGTCCGGTTTTCCTCGGTGTTTCAAGAAAATTTACCTCCAGTGCATCGGGCACATCCTTGGGGTAAGGGATTCCACAAGCCTTCATACTTTTATGCTTTTTCAAATCATCAAAGTCTTCACTCAAAGCTAGCCCAATACCCTGGGCAAGACCACCAAGCATCTGTCCTTCCACAACTAACCTGTTGGCTATAACCCCTATGTCAGCATTCAATATCATTCTAAGCACCCTAACCTTCCCAGTGTTTATATCAACCTCTACCTCAGAAAGAAATACCCCATACATATATGTTGGGCAGGGTGTGTACTGGCAGGTGTCTCTATCAAGATCTGTACAGCCTTCTGTCGTGAAAACTCCGCGATATCTAACCGGTATTTTCTCCTCGACCATTTCATCATAGGTTCTATAAGTTCCATCCGCTTTTTCCATGGCATTGATAAGTTTATTACAGGAATCAATAATGGCGTTCCCAACCATATACTGGCTTCTACTCCCCGATGCAGGGCCACTGTTTGGGCACAGTGCAGTGTCGTTTAGATAATATTTTATCTGATCTGGTTTCAAGCCCAGGGGCCTTAATGCCTCGTGTGCTGTAGCCAGAACCCCCATATCCCCTCCCTGTCCATGATCTTCCCAGGTATTGTATATAGTAACTGTTCCATCCGGGTTTAGTTCGATGTCAGAACTGGATGTATCAACGGTATCAAGTGCAACACTATATAAACCAATTGAAATTCCAACACCACGTTTTTTATATGATGTGGACTCTTCCTTTGATCTCCTTCTCGCATCATCATATTTACTTTTCATCATTTCCAGTAAAACAGGCAAAGGGTGAACATCCATCTCATTACCAGTAGGCATTGTTGATCCGGGGCGATGTACATTCCTATAACGGATTTCCCAGGGATCCATACCTATTTTCTCCGCAAGGCTATCTATTAGAACCTCGGTTGGAAAGTGAGCCTGTGGTGAACCAAAAGCCCGGAAGGCTGATCCAAATACATGATTTGTAAATGTGCACCTGCCACTAGTTCGGATATTTGGGATGTTATAGTTTGCTCCCATATTACGTATTACCTTAATAAGTAAGGCATCAGAATATTCTGAATACGCACCCCTGTCTACCACAAAGTCACTTTCAAAAGCAATCAGCTTGCCATTTTCATCAGAGGCCATTTTGACCTTTGAGCTAACGGGGGATCGTTTCCCGGTATAGGTAAGTAATTGATAGTAATCATATTCAAGATAAGCTGGTCTCCCGGTAGCTATAGTGGCCACTGCACAAAGCGCCTCTAATGTTGGGCTTATTTTATAGCCAAAATCTCCACCCATTGGGTTCTGAATGATTCGTAGTTTATCTAGCTCCAAACCAAGCCCACCGGCTATCATTTTTCTATGGTTATACAGGGTTATGCTTTTTGACTGGATTGTCACAACCCCATTTTCATCCATATAGGAAAAACCCGCATCAGGCTCAAGAGCTAGGTGAGGTTGACGTTGAACATAGAATTCATCTTCAACAACATAAGGAGCCTTTTCCAAAATTGGCCCTACCTCTTCACCTTTGATCAGTTTGAGTTCACTATATACATTAGGCACCCCCGGATGGATTTGAATGGCATCTTCTGCAATAGCTTCCAAGGCATTCATGTAAGCAGGAAGCTCTTCTATTTTAACCACTACTTCTTCCGCTGCAGCCCTGGCGTTTTCCTTTGTATCAGCGCAAACTATAGCGATGGCATCACCAAATTGAAATATTTTTTCATCACACAGAATAGGGCGATCATAACCATCATCTTTGCGCCATGGAAAAGCCACCATACCAAAAATCCTGTTGCT
>JAAYRB010000056.1 GCA_012519005.1 Clostridia bacterium | reverse complement strand
GAATTGAGGCGCACACCGGAATTGATCAGCACACACCCATCACTGTTGAATATTGGGCGGGCAACCTTCATACCGGGCTTCAAAAAATCAATGGTTAACTTACGCATCTAACTAGTACTCTCCAAAATTGTATCCCATAAAAATTACCCCCATCCCTTATGCTTGTGATATAATTCGACATTTTCCATAAAATCCTTCTAATTTTGGCAAATTATCGTAATCTTTTAATAATTATTCAACTATAGAAAAATAAAAGCCCTGTAACAGGGCAGTGGAGGAACTCAAAAATTCATGCAAACTTATAAAAAACCAGTTTCCATCACCGAATATAGCTGGAGGCGGTGGGAGGGTAGAAAAACCATACAATATTGTCATTGACATACAAGCCCCGGTCATCCCTACACAGAGCGGCGGATATAATATCCCCGGGCTTAATATAGTCAGAAATCAAGCCCATGAACCGCACGATATAGGCGGAATCATCGCCTAAATCTCTGAGGGCACCCTTGTCCTGGAAAGTGTTGATTACCCTGAAGCAGCCCTCGGCCACCTCCGCCTCCTCCATTTCCTGCTCCAACCAATACTCGGAATCACTGGACCGGCGCACCGCCACTTCCTTTTCCCATGTGAGAATACGCTCCACATTGCCTTTGAGAATTCTGCATTCCTTCTGATTCCAAGTTTGGTTCAGACCTGCTATCCCCTGCTCATCCAACCATGAACAAAATTTCCTGAGGGTAGCAAAAATCCCCCTGGCACCGCTGAGGGAACAGCCAGTGTAACGCCTCAAATACCACCAGCTGAAGAATTCCTCTATATGGTACCAGGACAGATCCCTGGCGTCCTCATTGCCGTAGCTCTCCAAGTATAAATAAAAAAGGGTTAAATCCCTCTCATATCTTTTTAAAGTTTTTTCCTTGACCTTGCTGGCATATTTCCCTAGAAACTGCTTAGCACAGTCAGTGAAATGCTCCGGTTTAACCATCCGACTTCTCCCCAAATTAACATATTATTGGACTATTATATGTTAGCCCCCGGCATTGTAAACTCCTGCCTAGGGGCTAGAAACCAAAATATTTTTCTCCAATGCATCAGTTTTCAACTCTTAATATTGTAGAGATATTGGCCCCTAAGGGCCCTCATCCCCATCTTCTGCCAGGCCTTTTTTTCCCTCCTTGATCATTTCCCTCACCATCTCCCCGCCGATCTTTCCCACCTGTCCGGTGGTCATATTTTCCCAGCCCTTCTCCTGGATATCATCATTCATATCCAATTCCTTAGCCACCTGATGCTTTAGATCATCCAGTTCCTCCTCGGCCTTCACTTTTCCTGGATCCTTGTCCATATAATTACCTCCCTTCTGGATTCAATCCTAGTATTCCCTCTTTTCGATGCCCTATAGCCTATTTTAAAAAGTAAAACCCCACCGGAACGGATGGAATCATGGAAATTACAGCCGTCCTGTGCTAAAATTTAAAATTAGTGGGAAAAGACCCTTACATGGAGCCATGGTCAGGTTAATCATGGATACAGAAAACATATCCTTACGCCAAATATACAGATTTCGGAGGTTGCAGTATGCCCAGAACATTTTCAAATTTAAAAGCAGTTGGATCTTTAAAAAGTAAATATGCGGCGCTAATCCCCGGGGTGTCCCTGTGTTTAGCTGTGGGCCTCGCCGCCCATTTTTTGGGTACCCTCTACCCCTTGGTGGGGGGCGCGGTGTTCGGGATTGTATTCGGGATAATTATCCACAACACCATATCCCTGCCCACCCATATGGAATCCGGGATCAACTTTACAGCCAAAAAAATACTCAAGGCCGCCATCATCGTGCTGGGTGCGGGATTGAGCCTTTCCCAGGTCTGGAAAACAGGGACACAATCCTTTCTAGTGATCATCACCACCTTGGCGGCGGCCTATGCCGTTACATTGATTGTGGGCCCCATGATGGGGGTCAAGGGGAATCTCAAACATCTCATCGGCACCGGGACGGCCATCTGCGGGGCATCGGCCATTGCTGCAATTGCACCGGTCCTGGACGCGGAGGATTCTGAAATAGCCTATTCCATATCCACGGTATTTTTATTTAATATCATGGCTGTTTTGATTTTTCCCTATCTTGGGCATCTCCTGGGCTTTAACAGCGAGGGCTTCGGCATCTGGGCGGGGACCGCCATCAATGATACCTCATCGGTGGTGGCCGCCGGCTATATCTTCAGTGATGCCGCCGGGGCCTATGCGACCATAGTGAAGCTCACCCGCACCACCATGATCATCCCCATAGCCCTCATATATGCTGCGGCCGCAGCACGCAGGAAAAAAATTGAAGCAGGGAGATCCGGCGGCGGGGAGGTATCCATTGTTTCCATAATACCCTGGTTCATCCTGGGCTTTTTGGGAGCATCCCTTCTCAATACCCTGGGTATTTTAAATACTGCAGCGGTGGCGGCTGCCAATTGGCTGGGTAAATTTATGATCGTC
This sequence comes from Clostridia bacterium, assembly GCA_012519005.1. GTDB lineage: Bacteria > Bacillota > DTU086 > DTU086 > DTU086 > JAAYRB01. Next base: position 7,247 of record JAAYRB010000056.1, on the reverse strand, counting down.
ATGGCCCTGGTGGCTGTGGGCCTGCAGGCTGATATCAAGAAGATGCTCCGAACTGGGATAAGACCCATAGGCCTTGGGCTTCTCATCTGGATAGCAGTGGCCGTCACCAGCCTAATAGTACAGCATTATGTTTATGGTCATCTATAAGGCCAGTGTAGGCTTGTTAGGCTCTCGGCCTACAGGCCCGGGGGCGGAAGACCATTATCTTGACACTAACAATCTTGGTACTTACACGCCTTAGCCCATGGCAGCTGCGGCAAGGGGCCGCATGGCTTCAGGCATGTCTGTAGATACAAGCCCATATGTATGAAAATATAAAAGGCTCCGCCTGTTCCCAGGCGAAGCCTTTTTATAACCCTTAGTGGTCTTAGTAGTTTTCTGGATAAATTTCAAAGAAAGATTTGGGGTGGACACAGGCGGGACATATCTCCGGCGCTTCCTCCCCATCATGAAGGTAACCGCAGTTGCGGCATCTCCAGCGTACTGCTTCCTCTTTCTTAAACACCTTGTCTTTTTTTAGATTGTCCAGAAGGGCTAAAAATCTCTTCTCATGACCCTGCTCAGCTTCCGCAACCCTTCTAAAGAAAGCGGCAATCTCGCTAAACCCTTCCTCATCCGCAGTCTCTGCAAACTCCTTGTACATGGTGGTCCATTCATAGTTTTCACCTTCTGCTGCGGCTTTGAGGTTCTCCTCCGTGGTCCCAATTCCTTCTAGGTATTTAAATGCCCTTTTGGCATGCTCTTTCTCATGTAAGGCTGTTTCTTCGAAAATTCCCGCGATCTGCTGGTACCCTTCCTTTCGGGCCACGCTGGCAAAGTAATCATATTTATTCCTGGCCTGGGATTCCCCCGAAAATGATTCCATCAAATTCTTCTCAGTTTTGGTACCCTTCAAATCCTTCATAACAAAAATTTACCCCCTTCTAAATGATAACTATGCTATTATTATAGCAAACTTTTTGTTAGAATGATAACTACTTCTGCTAAAAAAAGAAATATCCCTTGCTAAATCCGCTTTTTCCTTTGAAGTAAAGATGCTAATATTGTAAAATTATAGCATAGTAGTGGGAGGAGGGGCAAAAAAATCGGTGAGGACATAAAGACAAGACCAAGAATCATTATCTTATTGGGTCTTGTTCTGATTTCAATATTTTTGAGTTTACATAATTATCTTCTATTTCATACCCTGGTGGAGCTGCTGGCAATCATTGTGGCCTTCAGTATGTTTCAAATCGCAATCAGCACCCAGGATATATACAAAAATGATTATTTCCTGTTCCTTGGGATAGCCTACCTCTTTGTGGGGGGTGTGGATTTATTCCATACATTAGCTTTTAAAGGGATGGGAGTCTTCCCCGGTAGGGACAGCAATTTACCCACGCAGCTCTGGATCATTGCCAGATATATGGAGAGTCTTTCACTTCCCACTGCCCTTATATTTTTACGCCGGGGGCTGCGGCCCAGGATCGCCTTTGGAGCCTACGCCTTACTTACAACGGCGTTTTTGGCATCAGCATTCCGGGGCGTTTTCCCCGCATGTTATATTGAGGGCGTTGGACTCACCCCCTTTAAAATAATTAGCGAATACATTATCATCACTATCGTCATTGGGACTATGACCCTGTATTTTAAAAACAAGGATAAATTTCACCCGAAAGTATTTCCCCTGCTGGTGGGCTCCTTGTTATTTACCGCCGGGGCGGAGATGTCCTTCACCCTCTATGTGGATGTCTATGGATTCTTCAACATGCTGGGACATATATTTAAACTGGCATCCTTTTACTTGATTTACACAGCACTCATTGCATTAAATGTCAGGGACCCACAAAAGATGTTGTTCTTTGAACTGGGTCGGGAAAAAGAGAGAAGCCAAGAGCTCAATCGTAAATTGGCAAAGGAGATTGATAGAATGGTGCGTACTGAAAAAAATCTCAAGAAAAGCACCCGGGCTCTGAATGTCCTGAGGAAATGCAACCGTGCCATCATCAAAGCACAGAGTAAGGAAGAGCTGTTCCGTGAAATATGTGATTTGATTGTTGAAACCGGCGAATACACCTTAGCCTGGATAGGTAGGGCGGAGGATGACAAAAGAAAGACTGTTACCCCCATGGCAAAATCTGGGGAAGACAAGGGATATGTGGATAAAATCGATGTTGTGTGGTCGGATACGGATAAGGGATACGGGCCTACGGGCAAGGCCATCAGAACTGGTGAACCCTGTGCTATTAAGGATGTCAGTATTGATGTGGGCTTTTCGCCGTGGAGGCCCCATGCTGTACAGAGAGGCTATGTTTCCATCATCAGTATCCCCATCACTATCAATGGCGACGTTTATGGGGCTTTGACCATATATTCCCCCACTAAGAATGCCTTTGACCATGACGAGAGTGAGCTGTTGATGGAATTGGCCAATAACCTATCCTATAGTTTAAAGGTTTTCAAAAAACAAGAGAACCGCAGAAGGGCCGAAGAAGAGCTGTTGAAGAGCGAGGAAAAATTTAGAAAATTATTTCACAATGCCAATGATATGTTCTTCCTGTCGGAAATTGGGAAAGATCCTTACAGCGGAAGATTCATAGAAGTCAATGATATAGCCCAGATAAACCTGGGATATACCCAGGAGGAATTTTCAAGAATGTCTCCTTCAGAGATATTCTGTGACATTGGAGGTGCCGGGGGATTCCAAGCCAGCCACAGAGAACTGAGATCCAGGAAACAGATGCTCACCGAGGGAAGCCTACAAACAAAGGGTGGCAAAAAAATCCCCGTGGAGCTGAATACCATACTTTTCATGCTGTCCGGTAAAGAAGTAGCCATGGCTATAGCCAGGGATATAACTGAAAGAAAGCTGACGGAGGAACGAATACGCTTCCTAAGCTTTCATGACAGTCTTACCGGCCTCTACAATAGGGCCTATTTCGAGCAAGAACTGGAAAGAGTGGACAGCATGAGGCATTTTCCTGTGGGACTGATTGTAGCCGATGTGGATGGATTGAAAGTTATCAACGACACCTTCGGGCATGAGGCAGGGGATGCCCATTTGAGGCTTGCCGGTGAAATATTAAAAGAAAATTTCCGTGAGAGTGATATCGTTGCCAGAATCGGTGGGGATGAGTTCGGCATCATTCTGCCCCATACCCCGGAAAAATCAGTTAGCAATGCCTATCGTAGGGTGAGAAGTAAAATCAAGGAATACAACTCCCAAAATCCCGGCCTCCCCTTGAGCATATCCTTGGGCTATGCCGTTAAAAGGGATAACTTAAAGACCATGGCCATGCTCTTTAGAGAAGCAGATAAAAATATGTACAGGCAGAAAGTATTCCAAAGCCCCCATGCACATAATATCCTGCTTCAAAAGATAATCAGGAGTCTAGAGAGAAAGGATGTCTACAGGCAGGATCGTATACAGCGTCTCCATAATCTCATCTCCGCGGCGGCAGGTTATATGAATCTACCCCAGGACTCCAAGAGAAACCTATACTTGCTGGCAAATTATCAGGATATTGGTATCATCGGTGTCCCAGACAAACTCCTTGAAAAAAAAGAATTGGATGATAGAGACAGGAAAATCTATCAAGACCACTGCAAAAACGGCTATAACATTCTTCAATCTGCGCCGAATTTGGCCCACATAGCGGGCCATGTTTTGAGGCATCATGAACGCTGGGATGGCCAGGGCTACCCCCTAGGGCTCAAGGGGGATAAAATTCCATTGGAATGCCGTGTGCTGTCCATTGTCAATACCTATGAGAATATAACCTGCAGCCCTGGATGCGGCGGCCTGGGCTTGAGTCATGAAGAGGCAGTGGAACTGATCAAGGATGGCAAGGGCAAAGAATTTGACCCCGCCTTAGTGGATAAATTTATAGAAGCCTTAGAAACCAAAAAAATATGTGATGAAACACCTAAGGTAATGGATGGCGACGAAGTCAGCGGCATTGACTGATTATAAAAAAAAAGCCCTTTCGGGCTTGAGTTGGACTTTTCAATAATCTATGTTCATATACCCCTCTATGGAACCACATCATTTACTTGGACATGAAATCCTCCAGAAATGCACCTATCTTTTCTAGGGCCTCTTCACAGATATCCTTACCTGCTTCATAACTGGCCTTGGTGGCATCCCCAAGGGCGCCATTCTCCGTCACCTGATCGAAGGTATAGGATACTCCTAAGGGCCTTCCGTTGGCGGCAGAATAGATATAGGGCATTCCGATTATTTTACCCTTTTCAATCTTATCCTTTTTAATAATATGAGGGGCTAGGTACATGGCCTCAGAAACTTCCCTTTCACAGGAGTGACCGAACATCTCCGATTTCACATGCTTCGCGATGGATTCCGTGGAGAAGTTTGTGTACTGTGTCCAGGCAATTTCGACATCCTTCATCTCCTGGCTGATATTGGTCACCGCAACACCAAGAGCCTGCTGATTGCCCCCATGGGCATTGATAATCAGCATTTTCTTAATCCCATGCTCCCGTAGAGAACAAGCTATATCTCTCACCACAGCCACCAACGTCTCGGGACGCAGGGTAATGGTCCCGGGGAAGGGCATATGGTGATAGGAAACCCCGATATTCACGGTGGGTGTAACTAGTATCCTGGGATACAATCTTTCCGCCAAAAGTTTGCAAAATTCTGTCGCTCTGACGGCGTCACAGCTCTCCGCTAAGTTTGGCCCATGCTGCTCATGGGCACCTACGGGAATAATCCCCACTTCCACAGTTTTTAGAGCTTCCTCTACTTCCGGCCAGCTCATCTCAGTCAACAAATATCTATTAGAACCCATTGATATATCACCTCTTTATTTAATTATCAGCCTTAGGCACCTGGTTTCGCGGCATTTCCTGCAGCTTCACGAGCCTTTAGTTTCCTACTGCTGTATAGGGCCCAGAATATTGAGAAAGCAGACAAAAGCAGAAGAGCCAAGGAAATAGGCCTTGTGAAGAACAATGCTGTATTTGGATCCGTCATAATAGCCCGCCTAAGGTTTGCTTCCATCAAGGGCCCCAAAATAATGCCCAGAATAGCAGGAGCCAGAGGATATTTATTCATCTTTAAGATGAAACCCAAGAGCCCAAATCCCAGCAGTACCCAGACGTCAAAAATACGGTTATTGATAGCATAGCTTCCCAGAGCACAGAGTCCAAGAATTAATGGTATCAAATAATACTGGGGTATTTCGTTTATCTTCAGGAAAAGGCGGATACCGTAGTTCTGGATCAGAAGCATGAAAAACCCCGCAATAAAGAAGGAAACAAATACGGAATTAGCCAAAACCGGCTGATTCACCATGAGCATGGGCCCCGGCGTAATACCGTGAATCAAGAGGGCGCCAAGGATCATGGCTGTAACAGCATCCCCGGGTATTCCAAAGGCCAACATAGGGATCAGAGAACCACCTACACAGGAGTTGTTGGCAGCTTCCGAAGCAATAACGCCGTCAATTATCCCGGTGCCAAACTTCTCCGGGTGCTTGGAACCCTTTTTTGCCTGGTCATAGGACATGATGTTGGCGATACTGCCCCCGGCAGCTGGTAAGGCTCCCACAAAGGTACCGATTAGAGAAGATCTAATGAGGTTAAATTTCTGTTTGGTAAACTCTTTGAGTATACCAATTATGGGAAAGCTTAGATTTAAATTGGGGTCAAATACCACCTGCTCATCCTGGGATTTAAGCAGTTCCTCCAAGAGCTGGGAAAAGGCAAAGATACCGATCAATACCGGCAGGAAGCTGAATCCCCCATAGAGATTGACAATATTAAAGGTAAAGCGGTATGTCCCCAGCACGGGGTCCATACCCACTGTGGCGAGAAACAAACCCAACACCCCAGCAAAAAGACCCTTGAACAAAGAATCCCCCGCAAGGCTGGCAATGGCCGTGACACCAAAGAGCATCAGGGAGAAATACTCCCAGGGGCCAAATCTCAATGCCCACTCAGAAAGCACCGGTGCCAGCGTAATAAGCATAATACCCGAAATTATAGTCCCAAAAAATGATGCCCAAAGCCCGGCGGCTAATGCTTTGCCTGGCTCCTTTCTGGCCATGGGATATCCATCAAAGGTGGTAGCAATACTGGAGGGCGTACCGGGAATACCCAGCAAGCAAGCGGATATCAAACCACCGGAGGATCCGCCCACCGCCACAGCCATCATGGTGGCAACACCCTTTATGGGCTCCATCCCGAATGTAAAGGGAAGAGTGAGTGCAACACCCATGGTAATGGTAAAACCGGGGATCAAGCCGGATATGATTCCAAAGGTTACCCCTGCGGCTATCAGCAGCAGGACATCAAATTGTAGTACTGCAGCAAATGCAGCTAAAGCTCCTTCCATAGCAAGATCACCTCACAATTTAAAAAAAGATACTGGTCGGCAAAATAATATAAAGCAAATTATTAAAGATATAGTATAAAACCAATGTAAAGACCACCATCAACCCTACTGTGAGGGGAAGTTTTTCTTTCCAATTTGGTTTTAACAGCAGTGACATCCCCACCAGAAACAGCACTGTACTGATGATATATCCCAGCTTATCCATCAATAGGATGTACGCGGCGGAAAATATAAAAATCAAGATCACTATGAGATATTTTTCTATTCCCTGGGATAGGGTCACTCCTTTGTAGACCTCTTCCCCCCGCTCCTTCATTTTTCTTTCCTTGATGCTGTCCTCGGCAATAATGCCAACCATCAACAACAGCAGGACACCTATCAAAAGACGGGGATAAAAGGTAGGTCCTAGAAGCCCAAAGCTGTGACTTTTAATGCTGTATGTGCTGTAGTACATCAATCCCAGAAAGGCAATGAACAGAGTGGGTACAACTTTATTCCCTCTGAGAAGCATCTGGATTACCCCTTTCACTAAAACTATATAGGGGCGATCGGAAAGGACCAACCGCCCCTACATCCCAACCATTGCAAATATTTATTCTTCCATCATGTTAGCTTTTTCTGCTACTTCTCTTAGATCATTTTCGCTGTCCTTTAGATATTGTACATAATCGTCGCCTTTGTAGTTTACCAGTACGCCCTGCTGATCCATATCTGCGATGAAATCAGGGTTCTCTGCAACCCTTTTCAGTGCATCTCTTAGTATTTGAATTATCCCTTCATCGGTACCCTTGGGCACTACAATACCTCTATTGGTACCACAAACAACGTCGATGCCCTGCTCCTTCAAAGTGGGAACATCCGGTATACCTGGGTGTCTTTCTTCCCAAGCAATTCCCAGCAGGTTAATTTT
>JAAYRB010000055.1 GCA_012519005.1 Clostridia bacterium | reverse complement strand
TATATAATCATCCTTTAAATAAAATAAAAAAATAACAGTGCATATATCTAAAAACACTTGGTCAGTAAGCTTGTCATAAAGCTCTGAAACATTTTTCTCTTCAGATTCTGGTACATTCGATTTATTTAATTTATCATGGTACCTTTTAAGAGTTTCATCAATAATTTTATTTAAAATATCTCTTTTGTTTTTAAATTGATATTGCTATGTTCTATAGTTCTTCCAACTTCACAATTACTTCAACATGGTGTGTCCAAGGAAAGAGGTCCACTGGCTGGGCTTCTTTGATCTTATACTTATTTGCCAATAATTTCAAATCCCGGGCTAGGGTGGAGGGGTTGCATGATACACAGACAACCCTACCGGGCCTAACCTTCAAAATAGCATCCAAAAGTTCCGGATTACAGCCCTTTCTAGGCGGGTCCACTACTATTACATTGGGCCTGATCCCCCTTTCCAATAATTTTGGCACTTCCGCCTCGGATTTGCCCCTAATAAACTCTATATTTCTGACTTCATTCAGTTTGGCATTTTCCCGTGCATCTACCACGGCTCCCTTTAGACTCTCAATACCGTAAACCATTTTTGCTTTTTTCGCCAATAGGATACCTATTGTGCCTGTCCCGCAATATAGGTCAAAAACTGTGCCGCTTCCGTCCAAGCCGCAATAGTCCATTACTTTTTTATACAATACATTTGCCTGCAATGTATTTACCTGGAAAAATGAATGGGCGGATATTAAAAATTTTCTTCCGTTGACTTCCTCGATTATATGATCTCTGCCATATAAAATCCTGCTTTCGCCTTTCCATGGAATCCTGGGATTAGGGATGACGAGTTCCATGATGGATACTATTTTATCTGAAAATGCCCTCAGACCCTCCACCAAGGAAGACAGTTTACCCTTATGATGGCAGGATTCCTTATATATGAGACCCACCAATATTTCCTTGTTGAAATGAGATTGTCTTATGAGCACCCTCTTTAGGTCTATACATCCATATTTGTTGATCAGATCCTCCAATTCCGAGGCCAGCTTCCTGAGACTGGGAGATATGAGGAGACAATCAATCCCGGGCACGAGCCTATTGCTCCCTTTTTCAAAAAAACCCAGGGCCAACTGCCGCCCATCCCCCCGCCCTGGGATGGCTCCCACTTGGAATAAGATTTTATTCCGGTATGCCATGGGGTTATCCATCCCTAAGGTGTCGTTTATCACTATATCCTGGAATCCCCCTATCCTCCCCAGGGCATTTTCCACCATCTCTTTCTTCTCCACCAGCTGCCTATCGTAGCCCAGGTGTAATAACTGACAGCCGCCGCAACGGCCATGTCCTGAACAGGCTGAGATGATACGGTGGGGGGATGCTTCCAGGACTCTTTCCAAAACCCCTTCCGCGTGGTTTTTCCTTATGCCCTTTATACGTATTTTAACCAGTTCACCGGGTAGGGCACCATCAACAAAAACGGCCAGGCCTTGATGCCTTCCCACCCCTCTAGCATCATGGGTCAGCCCTGTTATTTTCAATTCCACTGTCAGCTTTTCCGTGATCTTTATCGCCCCGCAATATATAGAAATAAATAGGGAAAGATCATGATTAACCCCACTACAAGGTAATCCCCCAGCAAGGTTATAAATCTTTGACC
>JAAYRB010000005.1 GCA_012519005.1 Clostridia bacterium | reverse complement strand
CCATAATAGACCTCCTGGCGGCCATAAGCGTGGGTAAGGTCGGTGAAGAGATTCTATTGGACCTTTGCTATGAGGAAGATTTTAATGCCCAGGTGGATATGAATGTCGTTATGACAGGGAAGGGCAAGATTGTAGAGATTCAGGGCACGGCGGAAGGGTACCCTTTTACAAGGATAGAGCTGGACAGAATGTTGGAATACGCTGACAAGGGGATTGGGGAGCTCCTATATCTACAAAGGGAACTCCTTGGGAAAATCATCAATTTATAGGTTGGTGATATTTTGAAAAAATTAGTACTGGCAACTAACAATAAGGGAAAAATAGTGGAGCTAAAAAAGCTTTTGGGGGGACTGCCTTTTGAAGTCACTTCCCTCCAGGATTATCCTGAAATCCCGGAAATATCAGAGACAGGTTCAACATTCAAAGAAAACGCCCTTATAAAGGCCCGGGCGGCAGCCCAATACACGGGTCATTTGGCATTAGCCGACGACTCTGGACTTCAGGTGGATGCCTTGGATGGGGCCCCCGGTATATATTCCTCGCGGTTTGCCGGCCCTGAAAAAGATGATGCCGCCAACAATAAAAAACTTTTGAATCTAATGAAGGGAGTACCGGTAGAGAAAAGAAAGGCTAGATTCCGCTGTGCCGTGGCTGTGGTGGGGGGTGATGGTTTGTTACAGGGGGTGGAAGGAGTATGTGAGGGCAGGATAGCCTTTGAACCCCGGGGGGAGATGGGTTTTGGTTATGATCCTATCTTCATTGTTGAAGGTTTCCAGGGTCTTACCATGGCAGAGTTGGGCCCTGAAGTTAAGAACCGTATCAGTCATAGGGCAAAAGCCTTTGGTAAAGCCATCAGTATCCTAAAAAATTATTGATCAGTAATTCATTTAGTGGTTGTATAATTTATCGGTTTATGTTAGAATATAAAAGCTGATTGAGAGAGATTGAGAGAGGGCTGTTCTTAGATTCCATATATATTGATGTCAGCAGGCGATGTGCGGGTGTAGCTCAGTGGTAGAGCCCTGGCCTTCCAAGCCAGTTGCGTGGGTTCGATCCCCATCACCCGCTCCATTTATCATCTACAGATATGCGCCTGTAGCTCAGTTGGATAGAGCAACGGACTTCTAATCCGTAGGCCACAGGTTCGAATCCTGTCAGGCGTACCAGTTTATACGATGGGGATGCCCATGCCGTTGAGGTATTAGGGGTATCCATTTTTTTTGTCTTTTTTCCTTTTCGTATCCCATTGTAATACTATAACCTAGGGCGTAAGGCCGACGGCCCTTGTCCTTGTTTTTTGATTGCAATGGGGTAATGTCATTACATAGTAATGGTGAGGAGTATTAAAAGTGAGGAGGTTAAAATGAAAGCACAGTTAACTGAACAAACCCGCCGGCTACTTCTGAGTTATCAGCGGAGCGAGATAACAGACCATGTGATCTACAGCAGAATTGCGGATCGGGAGAAGGAGCCAAAAAATAGGGCGGTGTTGGAACAAATTGCTGGTGATGAAGTGGAACATGCGGCCACCTGGGGAAAATATACGGGGAGGAAGGTAAAACCCCGGCGTTGGGCTGTTCTTTGGTACGGTTTGCTCGGCTGGCTCATGGGTTATACCTTCGTGATCAAGCTGTTGGAAAATAACGAGTATGCCGCGGGCAAAAAATATGAACAGCTTCTGGAGGAAATACCCGAGGCTGCCAAGATTATCGAAGACGAACAGCGTCATGAGAAAGAGTTAGCAGCCCTGCTGGACGAGGAACGCCTGCATTATGTTGGGGCCATCGTATTGGGTCTAAACGATGCATTGATAGAATTGACAGGGGCTATTGCCGGGCTTACCTTTGCCTTAAACAGTACCAGATTGGTAGCCTTGTCTGCTATAATTATCGGGGTGTCGGCAACTCTGTCCATGGCTTCTTCCAGTTATTTGGCGGAAAGGGCAGATGGTAACCCCAAGGCTCTAAAATCCAGCATTTACACGGGGGCGGCTTATTTGGTGACTGTTGTTCTCATGGTGCTGCCATATCTTCTTTATCCAGAAGCCTCTTATGCCGCCGCCCTGGGGACAATGTTGGTGCTGGTTATTTTAATCATCCTGTTCTTCAACTATTATGTGAGTGTTGCCAAGGACCTACCCTTTGCAAGGCATTTTGGGGAGATGACCGGCATCACTCTTGGGGTGGCACTGATATCTTTCCTGATTGGTTTAGCCGTAAAGACATTTTTAGGGGTGGATATTTAGTACTACCCACAGCCTCAGGATATGGGCATGGGGTTTAAAAACAGCGTCTGTAAATTATGTTGAGATGTGTCTAGCAAATTATGCGGGGAACCCACGTTTTTGGCTTTTGTGGGATGACCTGTATTTCTGCTTTGCTTATAATTTTAGTGAATTCAAGCCCCATTTCTACCAAACTATATACATATGACACAAAAAGCTTATTGACGGATGAATTTATTGATGGTAATATCATGACAAATGTCTAAAGGTAGAACATAGGAATGTCCTACCTTCAAAAAACAGACAGCAGGATATTTAGACGATTTTTTTGACAACAGCATCTTGAGTATGCAGGGGATCCAGTAGATTGCTCAACCTTTCTGTGCTGCAATGGGTCTT
>JAAYRB010000054.1 GCA_012519005.1 Clostridia bacterium | reverse complement strand
TTACTGATCATCATGGTGCTGCTGCCGAATATTGATGCGATAATGTCAAAGCCGGCGATGCCTACCAAAAGCCAGTTGAAGGCACCTATGATTACTATGGCCAGTGCGGTTCGATCTAATGTATCCATGGGAAAATCCTCCTTTCAAAAATTAAAGTGCCCCGAATAGAATAAAATATTCTGGCAAGAAATAACAGTTTGCATGCATGATGAATTGGGGTTGGGCATATCTGTGATATGTAAGATAAGGAAAGATTATGATTGTACTGCGGGTATAATATCATCTATAAATGGTGATATGTTCACGGCGTCTTGAGGGTATTTTAAAGGTCAATACAGCCTTAAGGGTGAAGATTATTAAGGAGATTGTAGGGAAATAATGGGGATACATCGATGGAACCTGCTTTACTGCGAAAGGGAATTCTCACGGCTTAATTTCCCGATGGGGGAGTAATGATGAAAAAATACAGAACATATGAAATACATAGATTGATTTTGTTGATTTTCGTTTTTGTCGGCTTTGTTTTTAATATGGCTTTTCCAACCCTTCTTAATGCCGAACAGATAGGGGTTCACGGCCGTGGTAAAAAGGTTATTCTCATAGTGATGGACAAAATTGCCTTCCGGGATTTGAAGGAGGCAAACACTCCAAATATTGATTTTATGATGGAGGGTGGTGGTGCGGCTTTAATGAATACCCGCACCGCCGGAAGCAAGAACACACAAAATTCCTATGCCAGTATTGGTGCCGGAAAGCATATGATTACCTCCGCCTCCGCCGGGGAAGCCTTTAACTCCAGCAGTGTAATTGAGCAAATACCTGTAAAAGAGCAGTATTTTGCTAGAACGGGGAAAGCAGCTCCCCTTGGAGGTGTGGTTTCCATGGAAATCCCCGGCATTAGGGAGATCAACAGGAGGGCCGGTACTGATGTTGGTCCAGGTCTTCTAGGGGATACACTTCACGATTCTGGCCTGAAAACCGCTGTGCTTGGGAATAGTGATCTCCCCGATGAGTTCAATCGTTATGCTGCCATCCTTGCCATGGACAGCTTTGGCCGGATTGATCACGGAAATGTCAGCAGGGAACTTTTAAATAGGGTTTTAGAAAGCCCCCTCATATATCAAACGGATTACTCAGGAATTTTTGACCAACTGAAAAGGGTATATACCAAAAGTGATCTCATAGTTGTGGATATGGGGGATACATATAGGGCCAATGCCCTGGAGAAAAATGCTTTCCCTGAGATTATTGCTTTGGAGAGGAAGGCGGCCGTGGAAAAGGCAGATGCATTTATTGGCAAACTGCTGGATTTCATTGGGGAGGATTCGGCTCTCATTATGATTATATCGCCTCTCCCCTCTGATACAGCTGTTTCGGAAGGAAATCAGATGTCCCCATTGGTGGTCTACCATAGTACCGGGGAGGGAAAGGGAGGTTTTCTTACTTCTGGTACCACCAGGAGGGAGGGGATTGTCTCCAATACGGATATAGCACCTACAATACTAAATTACTTTGGTATTTCCATACCTACCGAGATGACGGGAAGAGTCATGGGGGTAATTCCCAGCGATAATTCCATGGACAATGTGCTGAAGCTGAATGATGATTTAGTCTTTATTTACGGAGCCAGGCCGGTATTGGTAAAAGGTTATGTATTTTTACAGCTGTTCATTATGGTTCTAACTATTATTTCCATATTGCTCTGGCCTCGCTTTCTTCGTATTTTGAGGCCCATGCTTTTATGGCTCATGGCCGTACCTCTCAGCCTGCTTATCATCCCTGTTTTTGGATATTCAAGCCTACCGCTCTATGTTTTGACTTCTGTGCTGCTGGCTTCTATCGTAGTTTTTATTTCCTATAAGGTTTTCAGAAGGATCCACGGAGGCCTCTTTATGATCCTTGGTCTCGGTACGGCGGCGGCGGTGATGCTGGATGTCCTTACTGGGTCCAATTTAATCAAATACTCCACCTTGGGCTATGATGCCATAGCTGGGGCCAGGTATTATGGTATTGGGAATGAATATATGGGGGTTTTGCTGGGCTCGTCAATTATTGGCGTTTCCTCCCTTTGGGGAATACGGCGGGGGAGTGGGGCTGAATTAAAGCTCTTTACCCTATTATTTTTTGTGTCCTCTGTATTTTTGATGGGCGCGCCGCAGTTGGGCAGTAATGTAGGAGGGACTATAGCTGCCATCGCAGCCTATCTTTTTATTTATTTCCGTCTATTGAATATTGAATTTGGGCCCAAGCAGCTCATGATGATGGGTGCCGGTGTGGCGGTGGGCCTAGGGATCATAACATTCATAGATATGAGCCGGGGCGTTGATGTTCAATCCCATCTTGGTAGGGCCGCCGGTATGGTTTACTCCCAGGGTCCCCGGGCAATGTGGGATATCATTTATCGCAAGGTCAGCATGAACATTAAACTCATCAGATATACCATTTGGAGCAGGGTATTTCTAGTACTGCTGGGTTCCCTGGCCGTGTCCTTCTATCGTCCTGTTGGATTGATGAAAAGAGTCCGGAAGGAAAATCCCTATATTTTCCGGGGACTTTTGGGTATTTTAGTGGGAAGTGGTGTTGCATTGGTGGTCAATGATTCCGGTATTGTGGCCGCCGCCACCATGATGATCTATGGTGCTGCCCCTTTAATTTATTTGATTGCCCGGGTGAGGGAGAGGGACAGTAAAGCTTAGCACGCTTAAACAATACATCTTAGCCATATATGCTTTGTCCGTTTATTGCAATAAAATGGTATGAGGGAAGGATGGGGGTGAAAAAAATACCCACTCTTGGGCTCATTCTAGCCATATTGTTTTTTATTGCCGGTGTTTTAGGAGTGTTTTTGCCCATGCTGCCCGGTGTACCCTTGGTGTTTTTGGGTACCATAATTTATGGTTTGCTCTCAGGTTTCCCCGGGGGTTTGGGTCCTCGTTTTTACTTGGGGCAGGGGGCTCTCACTGTTCTTGCAGTGATTAGTGAATATTTATTGGGGATTTGGGGTACAAAAAAATATGGCGGCTCCGGCCTAGCAGTGAAGGGGGGAGTATTCGGGGCACTCCTGGGAACGGTTTTATTTGGGCCCCTGGGTTTCTTTTTTGGTTCTTTTCTCGGTGCGGCCTTGGGGGGTCTCATATCCTCTGAGGATTTTCATAGGGCTGTTAGTATAGGTTATGGAACAACCATGGGCTTTCTGTTGGGAATGTTGGCCAAACTGGCCTTAGCGGCGGCCATGATCATCTGGTTTTTCCTTGTTATTTAGCTGCTTTCCCCATATTATCCAGTTGATTTATTGTATTACTGCCAGGACATGTCATTTTATCCCGGTGTTGACCAGCAGCCGGAGGGAATACTATTCGTGAATAAATATTTTGGGGGTTTCCATGAGAAAAAATTTATCAGTTTACACTATTGCTGCCGCCTACATTGGAACAGTAGTGGGCGCAGGTTTTGCAACGGGGCAGGAGGTATTGCAGTTTTTCGGCTTTTTTGGGAAATGGGGAATCGCCGGTGCGGCTCTTTCTGCATTGGTTTTTATGTTCTATGGGGTGATCATTCTCGACCTAGGCCACAGACTTCAGGCAAAGTCCTATTTGCCCATTATTCAAGAGTTTGCAGGCAAAAGGCTCAGCCAGCTCATTGATTACATTATCCTTTTCTTTCTATTCGGTATGGTGGTTACCATGAATGCCGGATCGGGGGCTATCTTTACGGAACAATTCCATCTTCCCGCCGTGTGGGGCAGCCTCTTGATGGCCGTTCTTACCTTCACCACTGTAATTTTGGGTGTCAGGAGGGTGATTCGCACCATCAGTTTTATTGCGCCGCTTCTTATAACCACCGTGATACTTGTAAGTCTATGGACGGTTTTCAAAAATCCCCAAGGATTTATATCAAATTTGGATTGGTCCAATTTTAGAGGTGCCGCAGTTCCCTTTTGGCCTGCAGCAGCAATTTTATATGGGTCATATAATCTAGTTTTAGCTATTCCTGTGCTGGCACCTCTGGGGGCTTTAGCGGACCAAAAAAACATTAAACTCGGTGCTATTTTTGGAGGTTTAGGTCTTGGTATAGGCGTGTTGAGCATTACAATTGCCATACTTTGCAAGGTTCCAGAGATTGCAAGGACGGAGGTGCCCATGATCGTGGTTGCAAGGGGCGTGTCCTCTTTTTTCCCTGTGGTCTACAGCCTGGTGCTTTTTGCGGAGGTCTACACCACCGCGGCCGCCAGCCTATATGGCTTCACCTCTCGCTTATCAGTGGAGGGTACCAATGGGTTTCTATTTGTCAGTGGGGCGGCCACCATTGCTTCTGTTCTGCTGGCCCGGGTGGGATTTTCCAATCTGGTTGGTACCCTATTCCCCCTGGTAGGGATCGCCGGCCTGCTGCTTCTTGGCACGCTGACCTATGGATATTTGAAACCTCGTATCAGCATCTCACCGAGACATTGAGGCGGCGGATTTTCCCGCA
>JAAYRB010000053.1 GCA_012519005.1 Clostridia bacterium | reverse complement strand
GGCGGTGCCTTTGACGGCATTGACAAAATTATCCAAAACAGGGTAGGCAAGAAGGGTATCGGCTTTGGAGCGGAAATATTGCTCAAAAAAGAAAAGCAAATTGGGGAGATCCTGAAAAATGTTTTACCTGTGGATTTGCTGAGATTTGGATTGATTCCTGAATTTGTAGGCCGGGTACCCATTGTAGTCACGCTGGATGCCCTGGACGAGGATGCATTTGTGAAAATTCTTACAGAACCCAAAAATGCTCTAGTAAAACAATATCAAATACTCTTTGAGTTGGATGGAGTGGAGCTGGAGTTTGACCAGGAATCCCTATCAGCCATAGCAAAAGAGGCGATAATCAGGGACACCGGTGCCAGGGGTTTGAAGGCGATCCTGGAAGGCATCATGCTGGACATCATGTATGATATACCATCCAGAGATGATATAGGTAAATGTATAATGACCAAAGAGGTCATTGAGAAAATGAAAGAGCCAATCCTCATCTCCAAGGAGGATTTGAATAAAAAAGAAGAATCCGCATAGTAATGTTAAAAGCGTGCAGAGAAAACTGCACGCTTTTTTGGATTTTAAACTTCCCCCATATGCTCTAACATATTTCCGTCGGGCATCAGACATATAGGGACATTTTTGCCTGTTTTTCTTTTTTTTGTATCTGGCACACTGACTGTATTCTGAAGTGCAATAATTACTTATAATTATATTTTTTAACATGTCTGTTTTGAATCTGCTGTATATGGGACAGTCCTTGTGAAATTCACATATGCCGCTCAACAAGTACACCCTCCCCTCCTTTAATAGTAGGCTTATGTTCATTATTTATTATAATTGGAAAACAACTCCCCATCAATGCCCATGGATGAATCCATGGGACATGGGGCTGTTGATATTAGATGGTAATGATTTGATGACAGATAATACCTGAGTCCCAAAATGGAAAGGCCAAGGCTTATTCGCCGGAGCAGCTGCCCTTGGACATGTATACTTATAAAAATCTATTCACTGGAAATAATAGATTACAGAAAAGAATGATAGATATACCTTTGAAAGGGGATTGATATCCGGTGAATGATACGTTTGTTGGGATTGGGGGAATTTTGGGACTGGTTCAAATGTTTTTTGCAATTGTGATCGGTCTTTATTTTTGGACTCTCCTCAGGGCACAGCAGAGCAATAGGTCGGCCATTGAGAAGGAATCCAAAAAGGAGTTGGAGAAGCTTCGGGAGATGAGAAAGATCAGGCTCTCAGAACCCCTCAGTGAACGCACCCGTCCGGGAAAATTTGAGGAAATCATAGGTCAGGGGGAGGGCTTGAAGGCCTTGAGGGCTGCGTTATGCAGTCCAAACCCCCAACATGTTATAATATATGGGCCGCCGGGCGTGGGAAAGACAGCGGCGGCCCGTGTGGTGCTTGATGAAGCAAAGAAAAACCCTAAATCACCGTTCAAAGAAAATTCTGAATTTGTTGAAGTTGATGGTGCCACAGCACGCTTCGATGAAAGGGGAATTGCTGATCCCCTCATAGGATCAGTGCATGATCCCATTTATCAGGGTGCCGGCGCCATGGGTGTTGCCGGCATCCCTCAACCAAAGCAGGGGGCTGTTACCAAGGCCCACGGGGGGATTTTGTTTATAGATGAAATAGGCGAGCTGCATTCCCTGCAAATAAACAAACTTTTGAAGGTGCTTGAGGACCGAAAGGTTCTGCTGGAAAGCGCCTATTACAGCTCGGAGGATACTAATATACCCAGCTATGTACATGATATCTTCCAAAAGGGTCTACCCGCCGATTTTAGGATGGTGGCGGCCACCACCCGTTCACCCCAGTCCATACCGGAGGCTGTACGATCCCGATGTACGGAAATTTATTTTAGAGTCCTTACGCCGGTAGAAATAGTCAAAGTTGCGAAAAATGCTGCTGACAAGATGGGCTTTGCGATTGATGCCGAAGCCCTGAATATAGTAAAAAAATTTGCATCCAATGGTAGGGAGGCGGTAAATCTGATTCAAATGTCTGCTTCCTTGGCGGAAATGTCCAGCAGGAAGAGTATTCAGCTGGAGGATATGGAATGGGTCATCAGTAACGGCCAATATTCACCCAGACCTGAAAAAAACATTCATCACAAGCCCCTACCTGGTATTGTAAACGGCTTAGCTGTTCATGGCCCTAATATGGGGAGCCTTTTGGAACTGGAGGTATGCGCCGTTCCTAAAAAACACGGGCTGGGTCAGCTGAGGATTACAGGGGTTGTGGAGGAAGAGGAAATTGGGCTGGAAGGAAAACGTATCCGGCGAAAAAGTATGGTCAAGGGCTCGGTGGAAAATGTCCTTACTGCACTGAAATATAAATATGGAATAGATGAAAAAAAATACGATATCCATATAAATTTCCCCGGGG
>JAAYRB010000052.1 GCA_012519005.1 Clostridia bacterium | reverse complement strand
CGCCCCTGGCCGCCGTTTCACTGGTTACACCGGTGATACCCGCCGCACCAAGATCCTGCATCCCCACAACACAATCTGCGGCAACCATTTCTAGGCATGCTTCCATGAGCAATTTTTCCATGAAGGGATCCCCCACCTGCATAGTTGGTGCCTCGGTTTCGGCGGTGAGCTCCTCAGAAGAAAAAGTTGCACCGTGGATACCATCCCTTCCTGTCTTTGCACCCACCAGCACCACCGGATTGCCAACCCCTTCAGCTGAGCCGGTGGCCAAATCCTCAATATCAAGAAATCCTATGGCCATGGCATTGACCAAGGGGTTGCCTTCATATCTGCTGTTAAAATATACTTCCCCGGCAATGGTGGGAATCCCCATGGTATTCCCATAAAAGGAAATTCCCCTGACGGCCCCATCAAATAGATAACGGACTCTGGGATTATCCAATTTGCCAAAACGTAGGGAATTCAACAGGGCTATGGGCCTAGCACCCATGCAGAGAATATCCCTAATAATGCCCCCTACCCCCGTTGCGGCCCCATGGAAAGGCTCTATGGCCGTGGGGGAATTATGACTTTCCACTTTAAATACCACTGCCTGGCCGTCCCCAATATCCACAACCCCGGCATTTTCCCCTGGGCCGCAAATGACCCTCTCTCCCTTGGTGGGAAACAGCTCAAGGAGAGACCGGGAATTTTTGTAACCGCAGTGCTCCGACCACATAACGGCAAACATCCCAGTCTCTACGTAATTTGGTTCCCTACCAAGAATTTCTTTAATCTTCTCATACTCCTCTTCCTTGAGGCCCATATCTTTCCATGTTTCACTGCCCACTATGATCACCTCGCTCCAACCACTTTACTGCCGATAGAAACACCCTTGCCCCATCAGTGCCGGAGACGATACTGTCCGAACTCCTCTCGGGGTGGGGCATGATCCCCAAGACATTCCCATCTGAGTTAGCAATGCCGGCAATATTGCCCAATGATCCATTGGGGTTCACATCTTTCGCAATTTCACCCCTGGAATTACAGTATCTAAAAACCACCTGTCCATTCTCTTCCATTTCGGAATATCCTTGGTTATCAATATAATAGTTCCCTACGCCGTGGGCGATGGGCATTTTAATTATCTCTCCGGGTTTATAAAGGTTGGTCATGGGAAGTGAGGAGTTCTCTACCCTTAGATAAACATCCCTGCAGTTGAATCTAAGGTCATTATTTTTCAAAACAGCGCCGGGAAGGAGCCCCGCTTCAAGCAATATTTGAAAGCCATTACAAATCCCAAGGACAAGACCCCCCTTGCCGGCAAAGTCCCTGACCGCATCCATTATGGGTGAATGGGCAGCGGCCGCTCCGGCACGAAGGTAATCACCATGAGCAGAACCTCCAGGTAAAACAACACAATCAAACCCCTTGAGGAATTGATCCTGATGCCATATATAATCTGTTTCCTTATTGATTACTTCCTTTAATATGTACTGAATATCTCTATCCCCGCTGGACCCAGGGAAAACAATCACACCAAATTTCATGCCCCTACCTCCACCAATTCAAAAGTATATTCCTCAATGACAGAATTGGCCAACAAACCCTTACATATTTCATCAACCCTTTTCTCTGCTGACTCTCTATTTCCCTGATCAAGTAATACTTCTATGTATTTTCCCACCTTGACCTTCTGCACCTCTTTGTGGTCCATGGCATGCAAAGTTTTTTCAACTATACTTCCCTGGGGATCCAACACCCCGTCCTTGAGGGTAATATAAATCTTAGCTTGGTACATGGAACCTCCTCCTTGGCTGTCACATATTTAGGGGATCTATGTCCCCAATAGGTATTTTACACCCCGTCTAAAAAAATCTCCAACTGGAAATATTTTGATCCCAGCAGTACCCCTTTCATCCCGGGAAATCCTTTAGCTGCTTTCTATT
>JAAYRB010000051.1 GCA_012519005.1 Clostridia bacterium | reverse complement strand
TGGGTGGAAGGTGGAGCCTTCATAGCGGGCTTTGCATTGATTCTTGCCTCAGCAGTTCTGGGGTTTTTGCCCCATAATTTTCACCCGGCCAGGATATTTATGGGGGACAGCGGATCAATGTTTTTAGGTTTTACCTTGGCAGCCCTGGCGGTTCTGGGATTGACAAAAGGTGCTGCTTTTATCTCCGTGTTCATACCCATTATCATCCTGGGAATACCAATCTTTGATACACTCTATGCAGTTATCAGGCGGTACAGAAATCACCGGCCTATTTTTGAGGCGGACAAAGAGCATCTTCACCATTGTCTCTTGGATATGGGGCTGACTCATCGACAAACTGTTTTCGCCATCTATGGAATCAATTTATTCCTCGGGATAACTGCCATTATACTGAATATACTAAGCACGGAAAAAAGTATCATGGCCTTGATTTTTCTAGTTATTTTGGCCTGGGCTGGGATGGACAGGATTGGGGTGCCCAAAAGAAAAGGGAGCCCCGTTGTCAATACGCGGAAATTGGATAACCCTTCAAGATTCAAGGGTTTATAGCTGATTTACGGGAGGGAACCCATATGAGATTCAACAAGTCAATGGCTTTTGGAATATGTACGGTCTTTTTAATAATTGGGCTGGTTATAGGTGCCGGGGAAACTGGGGCGGCGGATAACAGTCCAGGAAGTGGGTCGGATCCGTTGGTTACAAAGAGCTATGTGGATTCCCTGGTAGGGGAGAAAATAAAACCTCTAAAACAGGAAATCAATATGCTTCAGGAAAAGTTAGATAATTTGGAAAAAAGAGTCACCCAGCTGCAAAAACAAGGCGGTATTTCGACACCTACGAAGGACAGCCAAAATTCTGCCGCCGATTTAAAAAGGGGCATCATTACAGCAAAATCCGGTGCAATTTTACGTCAGGGGCCGGACACCGTGTTTGGCAAGGCAGGTATCCTCGCCCAAGGGGCCAAGGTGGATATACTGGATAAGAGCGGCGGCTGGTATCAAGTAAAAACATCCGCCGGTGACATAGGTTGGGTATTTGGGGATCTACTAGAAGTTAAAAACTAGACAAGAACAGTCTCGCGAAAGGCGGGGCTTTTTTTATTGTTATTTTAAGGCGGCCTCAAGCTTCCTGGGGGGTTTTTATCTAGGGGAGTATATATCAATGCATTGGGGCAGAACATTGATGTTACACGGCAATGTTCCAGCATACTCTCCATCGGTATTCAAGGAGAGCTGCTCCTCACTTCGAATTTGAATCTCCGATGTTTGCGCATATAGAACCTTGGGGTGATCAATGTGCTCCCCTACCAAGCATTTTGCTGCAAGTGAGATGAACTCATGGATTCTAAGATTTTTTATTATTATTAAGTCCAGCAGCCCGTCATTAACAGCGGCTTTGGGTGCCAAGTGCTCAAATCCGCCCACAGATCTGCTGTTGGCGGCAAGAAATAACATGATTTCCTCTTCCATACGAAGCAGTGGTGTCCTGATTTCCACCCGGACCGGGCGTAAGCGGGGTAACTCCTCGATACTTTTTGCGTAATAAGCAATCTGGCCCAAATGGGTTTTGAGTACACTGGGCACCTGGTATGAAATACCAGTAAGGTTTCCCCCACCGGCAATATTGATAAAACGCCGTCCATTCATGATTCCCAGGTCCACCTTTTTTGTTTGGCGCTCCCCAATAATTTTACACGCCTTCAGTAAATTCCTGGGGATATCTAAAGCCCTGGCAAAATCATTGGAAGTTCCTCCAGGAATTATGCCCAGCCTTATTGGGTTACCGGATAAGTTGATACCATTTATTACCTCGTGTAAGGTGCCATCCCCGCCGGCGGCAATGATGCTGTCATAATTCCCACCCTCTTGAGATGCAATTTCAGAGGCATGTCCCGGGCCTTTGGTCGCAAAGGGTACCACCTTAAATCCTTCCCGGGACAATAAGGTCAACATCTCATCCAATAAAAATTCAATAGATTCCTTACCGGCTGTGGGATTGTAGATTAATAGAGCCTTTTCCATATTTGAGCCACCTCAAGCCTATTCTAACTCATATTCAGCGGCTTTGTAAGCAATAAGGATTTGATTTTATTGCAACCGGGTCAACAAAGGTAAATAGGGCAAAAGAATCCGTGTAATTTTGAATTCTTAGGAAATAATAAAAAATGTTTATCTTAATGGGGGGGCTTGTGAATGAAACTGACCTTAGAAATTGTTGGAGCTGTATTATTTGTAATCCTTGGTATGGGTTTGCTCTATTATCTAGTCAAAAAAGAACTGCTTTAAATGGGGTGATGGCATGGGATTTGTAGAAGTTTTTGTGCAGACATTTTTGGCGTTTTTTGCTATTTTGATCTATACGAGAATACTCAGTAAAAGACAAATCGGCCAGCTGACTTTTTTTGAATACATCAATGGAATTACATTCGGAAGCATTGCAGCGGTTCTAGCAACGGATATAGATCCGCAGAAGACCTTGTATAATCTTTTGGGATTGACCCTATTTGCAGCATGGACATTTCTTGCCGCCTATGTGTCACTTAAGAGTAGGCCAGTACGTAAGGTTATTGCGGGAGAACCGACAGTAGTGATCCATAATGGGAAAGTCCTGGAAGGAAATTTGAAAAAAATGCATTATAACCTTGATGAAATGCTGATGCAGCTGAGGGAAAAGGATATCTTTGATATCGGTGATGTGGAATATGCTGTTTTGGAGCCCAGCGGCGCCCTTAGTGTGGCAAAAAAATCCCAAATGGTGCCGGCAACCCGGGAGGATCTAAAGATCAGCAGCGAGTATGAAGGAATCTCCACCGAATTGATAATGGATGGCAGCATTATCCATCAAAATTTAAAACAGCTTGGTCTAGATGACAAATGGCTTTTAAATGAACTTAATAACCACGGCATCAAGGATATTAAGGATGTCAATTTAGCAATATTATCCTCCCAGGGGGATTTTTATGTGGATTTAAAGAAAGACAACCTTGATACCCCGGTGGACATAACCGATGATCCCAAACCCCCGTCCAGTTAAGAGCTGCTGATTTCTAAAAACAGCAGGTGATCCATAAGATATTCTATAGGAATAAGAAGGGGGCAGGGTTATTATGCCGCAGATAAAATTTGGGACTGATGGGTGGAGGAGCTTGGTGGCGGAGGATTTTACATTCGGCAATGTCCGACTCTTAGCCCAGGCAATAGCTGACCATGTTAACGATAAGGACTGCAGTGGGGAAGGTATTGTGGTGGGTTACGACAATAGATTCCTATCGAAGGAATTTGCTGAGGCGGTGGGAGGGGTCTTAGCAGGGAATTCTATCCCCGTTTTTATATCCCCTAGGGCAATACCTACGCCTGTGGTTGCATTCTCAATCAAAACCTTTAGAACCTGTGGGGGTGTGATGATTACGGCAAGCCATAATCCTCCGGAATACAATGGTATTAAATTCATACCGGAATATGCCGGCCCTGCAATGCCCGATGAAACCGATAAAATTGAGGAAAAGATAAAGAAGATCACTGATTCCAAGGACATATGTGCTATAACCAAATCCCAAGCCATCGAAAGGGGCCTATGGCGGGAGATAGACCCTGTCATGGAATATAATGAACATGTCAAGGGATTGGTAGATACCACCGCCATAAGGAATGCCGGGCTAAAAATTGTGGTTGATCCCCTATATGGCGCTGGTATAGGCTACCTTGAGGAAATTCTGGGTAATCTTGGCTGTTCGGTTGAAACAATCCATGGATATAGGGATCCTCTTTTCGGAGGGGGCATGCCGGATCCCGGGGAGAAGAACTTGGTTTTGCTGAGAAAAAAAGTGCTTGACAGCGGTGCACACCTAGGTCTGGCCCTGGACGGCGATGCTGATAGATTCGGCATTATTGACAGTAATGGGGAGTTTTTAAATCCCAATGAAATCCTATTTTTGCTTTTCGTCCACTTGGCAAGGACAAGAAAAAAAGGAAAATGTGTTGCCAGGACGGTTGCTACCACTCACATGCTGGATAAGGTGGCCTCATTTTATGACATGGAACTGATGGAAACCCCCGTTGGGTTTAAATATATTGGCCAATGCCTGTTGCGGGATGGCTGTATACTGGGGGGCGAGGAAAGCGGCGGGATGAGTATTGATGGCCATGTGCCGGAAAAGGATGGTATTTTAGGCTCTATGTTGGTGGCGGAATTGGTCGCCGCGGAGGGTAAATCTTTAAAGGAAATCCAAAAGGAGTTTTTTGCAGAATTTGGAGCATTGAAAAGTATCAGAGCGGACCTGCTGGTGGAGCAGGGCAAAAAAATGGTATACTCGAGCAATTGAAAAATTACAGCCCCACATTTTTGGCGGGGAAAGAGGTTATAAAGGAAAACAGGATAGATGGTCTTAAATTGATTTGTTCCGATGGCAGTTGGGTGCTGGTAAGGGCATCTGGAACGGAACCAATATTTAGAATCTATGTTGAAGCGGGAAGCACAGAGGATTTACAAGGGATCCAAAGGCAGGTAAGAGATGATTTAGGAATATGACATTATATGTTCTTATTGGGCGTACTAAAAGCGCCCTTTTTTGTTATCTACCCCTCAGGGAACAACTTGTGTTCCACAATATGGATTGCCAGGATAAGCACAAGGACTGTATTTTTAACATAATATATTCTGCTAGTATATTACAATGGGGTGGATTGTATGGAAATAATCCTTCCTCTGTCATGTCTGCTGTTGTTCGTATTAGCAGGGCTGATTGTTATTCTGCATGAATACAGGGAAAAAGATCGCCGGGACGGTCTTGTAATGGTGATGGTTAGGAATAATGAAAATACATGCGAGGGTGTTATCAGGCAGCTGTTTTCCTCTAAGGCCGGAAGGGACAGCAATTTTTTAATTATCGATGATCAATCTTCTGATAAAACCGCGGAAATCATTAAATGCTTGGCCCGTGAACGGGCCAATGTGGAATTGGTTTACAGGGACAATCTCACAAGAGAAAGTCACTGCTTGGTCAGGGATTTCATACCCCATAGGTCTCTTACCCTTGATTTAAGAGAAAAAAGATGTGCTTGATTGGGATCAATATACTCTAATATGTCCAGCTGGGAGGGTTTTTGTAAGGACTGGGGAATTATACCATCATTATCTGGTTTATTTCCAGCAGGTGGTTATTTATGATTGCTTGCCAAAAATACACAATTTATGCTGCTTGGCATGACAGGGGCTATGTAATCAATTACTCCCATGATCCACTTTTGGACTTGGTCTATTTAAATGACAGAGGCTATGAGAAAATGCTTGCACTGGGGGTTTCACTGACTATTGGACAGGCTTACCACCTGGTCAAAGAGATTTCAACTGATCAGGAAAATCAAGGCGTACCTCAGACCTCATGTAAACCCTACCGTAATTCCTTTAGTGCTGTTGCCAAGAAAAAAAGAGCATTGCGGAAGGCAGCGGCAAGAATTAATTTAGCAGGAAAAATACAAGAGAGACCTGTCATTGATGGCGGTAAGAATAAAAAATATTTCCCCTCGACCGCTGATATGGACAGAATCGAAGGGGCGTTGGCAGGAAGGATGCTCTTTCTTCCGGAAATTGACAGGTCCCTTCGATCTAAAGGTATTAAAATCCAGAATGATGATTTGGAAGATGTACTTCAGCTTTTATTTTTGAGGCGTAAATTATCCCGCCTTCCTGGAATTCAGATATTTGGCAAGGGGAAATTCCGATGTTCCCGCTGCGGGCAGGACAATGAAATTACTCCTATACAATGTGCATCCTGCGGTGAGGTATGCTATCACTGTGAAACTTGCCTATCCATGGGTGAATCTCGCTTTTGCCAGCCCCTATATGCGTTCCCCGGCGGAAGGGCGGCAAGAAAACTCCCTTTTCGTGATGTGGAACCTGTTCTCCACATGGAATTAAGTGAAGCCCAAAGGGATGCTTCCGCTGCTCTGCGTCAATTTATATTACAGCCCGAACAAAGGGAGAAACTTGTTTGGGCGGTATGTGGGGCAGGTAAAACAGAAGTAGTTTTCCGGGCCATAGCAGAGGTGTTGAGCCGTGGGGGTAGGATCCTGTTTGCGATTCCTCGAAAGGGGGCCGTACAAGAAGTGGGACCCCGGCTGGATAGGGCTTTTCCCCAATTTTCTGTTGTTGTCCTGCACGGGACATCCTCGGACAAATTTAAGGATTCCCAAATAATTGTGGCCACTACTCATCAGGCAATCAGATTTTACTCGGCTTTTGATTTAATAATTATTGACGAAGTGGATGCATATCCCTTCAAGGACAGCGCAATGCTTCAAACCTCTGTCCGGCGGGCATTGAAGAAAT
>JAAYRB010000004.1 GCA_012519005.1 Clostridia bacterium | reverse complement strand
ATTTCCCGTTCCTATGCATTGAGGATGAGGGGTTCGGGTGTATACTCCGATGTGGGCACGGATCAACTTACACAAGTTTATGGAGGCTACAGTGCCGAATTGATCCCGGGTTTTGATAGGGTTAAACAGGCAGTGGATAATACCAGGGGTGAAGTAATCCTATATAATGGGCAAATTGTTGAGGCATATTATCATGCCAGTGCTGGGGGGCACACGGAAAACAGTGAGAATATATGGTCGGCTGCCCTGCCCTACCTAAGGGCTGTACCTTCCCCCTATGATCAGTATGCCATCCGCTATCCTTATCAAAGCGGCGGTTGGCCGGCAAATACATATGATTGGGCAAAGAAGATTACCCGATCCCAACTGGCCTCCATTATCATGGATTGGAACAGCCGCCGTCTCAAGGACGGTCGGGTGAACGAGATCATTGATATCGGTAGTTTGGAAGGTATCGAGATAAGCCGCCTGGACGCGAACGGCAAGGAGACCGCGTCACAAAGGGTAACAGAACTTAAATTCATTGGAACCACCGGCAAAAAAAGTTTTTATCGGGACAACATACGCTCTATTCTTGGGTTGAAAAGTACCTTATTTGACATCGAATTTGATTCGAAAATTACGGTTCTTGATGGGAATGCCAGTAAAGTATCGTTCAACAGCCTCAAGGATCTGAAGGCAATTGATGGATCAGGGGCCTTGGATTATGTTAACCCTGATTCGGACGATTGTTTTGTGATCGGAAAGGAATCCACAAGAAATATTGCAAGAAGCTTTGATAGCCTTACGATAAAAGGTAGGGGTCATGGGCATGGAATTGGGTTAAGTCAGTGGGGTGCCCAGGGGATGGCCGCAGAAAAAGGTGCTAACTACAAGGAGATTATCAGGCACTATTATACAGGTGTTGATATTAAGAGGGTGTATTGATGATTAGGGGTATGTCCACATGAGAACAAAAGATTTTGACTATTATCTTCCCAAGGAGTTAATCGCGCAGAAACCAGTTTATCCAAGGGATTCGTCTAGGCTGATGGTATTGAATAAAGATACGGGTGAAAGGAAGGATGAGATATTTACTAATATCGTCGCCTATCTAAGAAAAGGCGACGTTTTGGTTTTAAATAATACCAGGGTAATACCAGCGCGGCTCTACGGCCGAAGGTATGATACCGGGGGCAAGGTAGAGATACTTTTACTTCATAAAAAAACATCCAACACATGGGAAACATTGGTTAAGCCGGGCAAACGTGCAAAGCCGGGGATGGAATTGATATTTGGCAATGGGGAATTAAGGGCTAGAGTCCTGAGCAGTACGGATAATGGGGGCAGGATAATTGAATTCAGCTGCTGTAGTGATTTTGATGAGATATTGGATAAATTAGGCGTCATGCCTTTGCCTCCTTATATCAGACAAGGTTTGAGGGACAGAGACAGGTATCAGACTGTTTATTGCAGGGAAGCGGGTTCCTCTGCCGCCCCCACGGCAGGTTTGCATTTTACCCCGGAGCTCCTAGCTGAAATACAAAGCAGGGGAGTGAAAATTGCCACCTTACTTTTACATGTGGGTTTGGGAACATTTTTGCCTGTAAAAGAGGCTAATATTAAGGATCATAGGATGCACTCAGAGTATTATTCCGTTCATGAGGAAGCCGCAAATTTGATCAACCAATGCCGCCTAAATGGTGGGCGATTGGTGGCAGTGGGCACAACGACTTTGCGAACCATCGAGACAGTTTCTAATGAAATGGGCGAAGTTGTACCGGGGGAGGGTTGGACTGATATATTCATCTATCCGGGGTATAAATTCAAAGCTGTTGATGCATTATTGACAAATTTTCATTTGCCTAAATCTACTCTGTTGATGCTGGTGAGTGCATTCGCAGGTCCTAAAAATATAAAAAATGCTTACGAAGATGCCAGGGAAAAAAGGTACAGTTTTTTTAGTTTTGGGGATGCTATGTTAATAATTTAAAGTTTTTATTTGCAAAATAAGGGAAGGCTATAGGGAGGCAAAAACAACTAAAAATGACTATAAGGTTGGAAATTGTAAAGACCCATGAAAATGGCTTGGCCCGCGCATGTAAATTATTCACAAGGCGTGGAGTTATAGAAACCCCCGTTTTCATGCCCGTTGGCACTCAAGCAACGGTGAAAGCAATGACACCGGAGGAGCTGAAAGGTGTGGGGGCAGAAATTATACTGGGTAATACCTATCACTTATACCTTCGCCCGGGTTCCAATCTCATCGAGGAAGCCGGGGGACTCCATGGGTTTATGAATTGGGAGAGGCCCATACTTACAGACAGTGGGGGTTTCCAAGTGTTTAGCCTGGGTAAACTAAGAGATATCAAAGATGATGGGGTGCTGTTTCAATCCCACATTGATGGGTCATCCCACTTTTTGACACCCGGGAAGGCCATGGAAATTCAAAGGGAACTGGGTTCAGATATAGCCATGGTTTTTGACCAGTGTACGCCATATCCCTCACCCAAGGAAGAGGCTTTGGAAGCGGTTATAAGGACAACAAGGTGGGCAGAAAAATGTTTAAAGGTTGGTGTGGGGGAGCATCAAAGCCTTTTTGGGATTATCCAAGGAAATGTTTTTAGAGACCTTAGAAAAAAAAGCGCCAAGGAAATTACATCTTTGAACTTTGATGGTTACGGCATTGGTGGATTGAGTGTGGGAGAGCCAAAGAATATTATGAACGAAATGCTTGATCTTACTGTTCCTCTAATTCCCGTGGAAAAGCCCCGTTACCTCATGGGAGTGGGTTCCCCCGACTATATAGTCGAAGGCATACGTAGAGGAATAGATATGTTTGATTGCGTTTTGCCCACGAGGATTGCCCGTAATGGCGCTGTTTTTACTTCCGAGGGAAGGCTGAATATGAAAAATGCGGTTTACGCAAGGGATTTTTCACCTTTGGATTCCCAATGCTCATGCTACACATGCAGCAGTTACTCCCGGGCTTATATACGCCATTTGATCAAGGCAAACGAAATCCTAGGGGTCAGGCTTACTACCATACATAATTTGGCCTATATTATAGATATCACCAATAGACTCCGGAAAGGTATTATTGATGGTAATTTTGATCAGGTGGCAAAAGAGATATTGAAAAACTATTAAGGGTGTTTAGTTTTGATGTTAATGATGGTAGAATGTTGTAAGGTTGTCAAAATATATTACTAGGAGGCATGTAAATAATATGGGTGCTGGCACATCAGGTTTATTATTTTATTTGCTGATTTTTGCGGCAATCTTTTACTTTTTAATTTATCGTCCACAGCAAAAACAAAAAAAGCAGCGAATGGAATTGATGGAAAGTCTAGATGTAGGCAAAGACATTGTAACCATTGGTGGTATTCATGGAACAATTACTGAACTTGGGGAAAATGATGTCACCTTGAAGGTCTCTGAAAATGTTGAAATCAAGGCCCAGAAACTTGCGATAGGCTATGTGTTAAATAATGACCAGGAAGGCCCCGAGGGGGGCAGTGCATGTAGTTTAAAAGGCAAAGATTAAACTAATTTATATTATAAACGGCCATCAAGAGAACAGTAATGATCCCGTATCCCAGGCGTCGTTACTGTTTTTTATTATCTGATATGGGGGATTGCCAAAATTGGTAGACTTAGAAAAAATAAAAAAACATAAAGAGGTTGATGCACTTATACAAAAGGGCGATGAATATCTAAGTGCCCAGGGTTTCACGGAACATGGGTACAGGCATTTAAATTTAGTTTCCCATATAGCAAGCAATGTTTTGGAGAGGCTTGGATACGGGGAGAGGGATATGGAATTGGCTTCTATAGCCGGTTACCTTCATGATATAGGTAATGTTGTGGGGAGACATGAACA
The DNA here is from genome assembly GCA_012519005.1 of Clostridia bacterium. Classification (GTDB taxonomy): domain Bacteria; phylum Bacillota; class DTU086; order DTU086; family DTU086; genus JAAYRB01. The sequence goes on along the minus strand of JAAYRB010000004.1, from coordinate 3,424 downwards.
TGGGATCAGTGGTGCTGCAATTGTTTATAATATTCTGACCCGTATGGGCATGGACCCTGTGGAGATTGCCGTGATTATTTCCTCCATCGGCAACCATGAGGAGGAGTATGGGGAACCGGTTAATCATGTGGGGGCTGCTCTAATTTTGGCGGACAAATCAGATGTTCACCGCTCAAGAATCAGGAATGCAGAGTTTAAAGATGCCGTAAACCTAGATATTCATGATAGGGTGAATTATGCTGTAAAGCACTCCTTTCTGCGGGTTGACGAAGGAAAAAAGTCAATTGATCTGGAATTGCAGATAGACTTAAAGATCAGTTCCGTCATTGATTATTTTGAAATCTTTCTAAAACGAATGATGATGTGTCGAAAAGCAGCGGATTTTTTAGACTGTGACTTTAATTTAGTGATAAATGAGAATAAATTGGTATGAATCTATGCACAATTGACAGTGTTAAGTACCGGGTTTATAATTAGTTCGTATGTAATGGTATGCTTCTTAAGGGGGAGAGGGTATGCGATGGGCAAAAATTGTTGCAGTGATGTTGGTTATCGTCATTGGAGGTTATTTTGCAATAAACCCACTTTTGGATAGTGTAAAATTGGGATTGGACCTTCAAGGTGGGGTCCATGTTGTATTATTGGCCGAAAAACCCGATGGGGTGGAAGTTGCTTCAGAGGATATGAGGCAGCTGGAGGCGGTTATGAGACAAAGGGTTGATGAATTAGGGGTGAACGAACCTATCATTCAACCTGAGGGGAAAAATAGATTGATTATTGAGCTTGCCGGCATTGAAAATCCCGATGAAGCTGTAAATGTGATTGGGAAAACTGCTTTTCTTGAGTTTAAAACATGGGATGGGGAAACCATCCTAACCGGTGAGGATTTGGCTGATGCTGAGGGAGTCATTGACAGCACCAATAACAAGCCGGTTATCAGCCTGCAATTTAACAAAAAGGGTTCCAGTATTTTTGCCGATGCAACCACGGAGCTGTGCGAGGAATTTAGAAGTGATGATCCTAGGAGGGCCATCGGTATCTATCTTGATGGGGAGCTGCTGACCAATCCCCAGGTGAACGAGCCCATTCCCAGCGGACAAGCACAAATTTCCGGGGGATTTCAAAACTTTGACGATGCGGCAAACTTAGCGGCATTACTTAGGGCCGGTGCACTCCCAGTAAATGTGGAAATTATTGAGAAAAGGGCTGTAGGGCCCACCTTGGGTATGGATTCCCTTGAAAAAAGTAAAACAGCCATTATCTATGGAGTCCTGGCTGTTATGTTGTTCATGGTACTATTTTATCGGGTTCCTGGGTTAATTGCGAACTTTGCTCTAATAGCTTATGGACTCATTGTAGTCGGGGCTCTCAGCGCAATCAATGCAACCCTGACTCTACCCGGTATTGCGGGTTTATTATTGTCCATAGGCATGGCCGTGGATGCCAACGTGATTATTTTCGAAAGACTTAAAGAGGAAATCCGTAATGGGAAAACTCTCAGGGCCAGTGTGGAGGCGGGATTCCGCCGGGCAATTCTTACTGTGCTGGACGCCAACGTGACAACGCTCATAGCTACAGCGGTGCTGTATAAATTTGGTACAGGCCCGGTTCGGGGTTTTGCTGTAACATTGAGTATAGGTATCATTGCAAGCCTTCTTACGGCTGTGCTGCTGACAAGATTTATGTTGAGGGAAGTTGTTGCTACGGGCTCAATACGCAGTACCAAGGCCTTTGGGGCATAGGGGGAGGTAATGGATATGGACTTTGTAGGTAACAGAAAGATATGGTTTTCAATCTCAGCTTTGATTATCATTGCAGGCATGGCAATGATTGCCATCACCGGCCTAAATTTGAGCATTGATTATACTGGTGGCAACCTTCTGGAATTACAATTTAGTGAAGAAATATCCTCGGGGCAGATAAGGAATGTTTTGAAAGATTTTAACCTTGAGAAAACTCCCGTGCAAAGTTCTGGTGATAGGCAGTTTATAATCCGCACTCATATTCTGACTGAGAAAGAGAGCGAAAACATTGTACAGGGGATGGAAAAGGAATTTGGAGAGATAGAAGTACTTCGTAATGAGAATGTTGGTGCGGTGATTGGGCGTGAGCTAACAAGGAATGCATTCCTGGCCCTGATAGTTGCCTTTATTCTCATGATCGCTTACATTACTTATCGCTTTGAACTGAACTTTGCCCTGGCAAGTATTGCCGCCCTCACCCATGATGTTTTATTTATTTTGGCTTTTATGGCATTTTTCCAATTGGAGATTGACAGCTCATTTGTTGCTGTTATTTTAACTATTGTGGGTTACTCTATCAATAATACCATTGTTATTTTTGATAGGGTCAGGGAAAATCTAAGATCTCCCGAGAAGAGAAAAGACCTACATCTTTTAGTTAATGAAAGTATAATGCAGACAATGACTCGATCTTTAAATACTTCTGGAACTACTTCTTTAACTTTACTGGCATTGATATTTTTGGGCGGTGCTACCACTAAGGTATTTGCGACGGCGCTGCTTGTAGGTGTCATAGTGGGTACCTACTCCTCTATATTTATTGCCAGTCCCCTCTGGCTAACTATAAGATCAATGAGATCAGGGGGTAAAGAGCTAAGGCCACGGAAAGCGTAGCCCGGGAATTATTCCGGGTTTTTCTTTTACTCCCCACCCGGCAAAACATTGTAATGATTTTGGTAATACTATTGGAGGAAACCAATCTGTGGTGGGGTGAGTATCTTGCTGCTGTTAAAGGTTTTCATTATTTGGGTTCTCCTTTTCGGAATACTCATATCCTTATTTTTGGGAACCAAGGGCGTTATATTAAATCTTGCCGCCATCTGGGCCATTGCATTTTTTACCTTTTTTGAGTTGATTAGCATTAACTCTGCGCTCATGGCCTCCCTGTTTTCCTTGTTAGCCATCACCGCATCTGAAATTATTCCACCCATGGTCAATAAAAGGGTTGGTGTGAAATGTTTTTCACCCTTTGACTACTTAATGACCATCGGTATCACCTCCCTCACACTGGGGATGTTTTTCGGGCCCCTTTGGGGTTTCCTGGCATCGGGTTTTACGACGAATATAGGGTTGGGCAATGCAGTTAAGAAATATGGCAGCATGATCATTCCAAGTTTTTTAAGCGGTTCCGGGATTAGATACTGGTGTGTATTGATCATCAATATAATGCTCCAATGGGTCGTCTTGATCAGCTGATTTCAGAAGGCGAATATGGACAAGAATGGGTGACCTTGGGGATCAACAGCCTTGTTGTAATAATATGCTTTATGAATGAGAAAGGTTGGCAGAGGTTGCAGTGTCCCCTCAAAAAGAGGAATCCAGAGGTATATGGGGAATCCAGAAAAGAGGGAAAAAGCACATTTTATGGCGGCTGGTGCTTATGGAAAAAGGAGCCGCCATAT
>JAAYRB010000050.1 GCA_012519005.1 Clostridia bacterium | reverse complement strand
GTTATTTTTCTCGTAGTCGTCCATATACCTCACCCACCGCGGTAATGAATTTTTAGTTATTTATATTATTCCTTCCTAGGGGGTTGTTACTCCTTCAATGTTTTCAATCAGGTCAAAAATATTTTTGCTGCCCCTTTGCACAGGTATTTGGATCCCTATCATAATGAGGCAGCAGATTGGTTAATGCTCGAAAAACCTTATAGTCCTGCTGGATATTAAATAACCTATCCCCAAGCCCGGGATCAAAAACATTGCAACCATGACGGGTTCATTGTTCCCATAACCCATACCAAAAACTATACCAAGCAGCAAGCCCAAACAAATTGCAAAACCCCAGGTGAGAACAGGTTTTAAAAAATCAAATATCAGTACTTCCCCGCTTTTTTCCATAGGGTTTTCTGTGTAAGCCCTATATGCTAATAGAAACAGGATTGTAGATAGGATGGCGGGGATGGCTGCCCGTAGGCCGTATTTCGTGTAAAAATAAAAATGCTCAAACGGCTCGTTATGGAGAAATTCAATCCTTGGATCTACTAAGTTCGTCCACACTAAATAATCACTAATCCTGTCTATTTTTTGCAGTAAAGATGTATTATAACCTAAGTTGAAAAATACTCTGAGATATTCTGAAAAGGCAGATATTAAAAACCATGGTACCCACATGGAGATAAAGCCCACCACACCGGCAATAATGTTTTGCCCCATGACGGTCTGGACAAAAAAAAGAAATGCAAAAACCGTCATAGTGAAAAGCATATTAAGGAGATACCATTGGGGAATATCCATATACGATGTTCCAATCCAAGTTTTATTTATTAGATAAAATATACTAAGAGATAAAAATGTGATGGTATAGGATAGGATTATAGGGACAGCCCCCGCCACCCATTTTGTGGTTATAATCTGTTTCCTTGTAAGTGGCATACTGGCTAGAAGCCCAGCAGTATTAGTTTGACGCTCTGTTCTGAATAAAACGATGACCATCAGCAGCACGGGCAAAAATATTCCAAAAACCAAAAACTCACTGGGCGGCAGCAGACTCATATTAAACCAGTATTTAGGGATGTAATACCCGGATTCTGCCTGCATTGTTTTCATGCAGCTCAATTCACTGATAATGGGATAAACGATGTCGGATATTTGAATTAATATCATCATCATGGCTATCCAGGCAACCTGCTTCCATTCCTTATATACCAAAGCCCTATGCATCGGCCAATCCCTCCTCTGCGGAATAAATAAACATATCCTCAAGGCTTAGATCCACTTCTTCCACGAATATGGGATTTTCATTATGCAATTTATTTGTCAGTTCTTCTGTATATTCCTTGGTGATTAGATAAAAAACCCGACCTATTTTTTCTACTGCCATGATTTCTGGCCAATTCCTCATATCCTCAGGTGGGCTGTTTTGGAAAATTACCTGCAGCTTTCTTATATTGCTCTTCATTTCCTCTAGGGAATTTATATACTGTATCCTGCCCTTTTTAATGACAGCGATGGTATCGCAAATCCTTTCCAAGTCACTTAAGTGATGGGAAGAGATAAAAACAGTAGTTTTTCTCTCTTCTACTTCCTGCATCAAGATTTTAATGAAGTTTCTTTTAGCCACGGGGTCTAAGCCCGATGTGGGTTCATCCAGGATCAGAACTTCCGGATGATGGCATAAATTCAACATCAGAGCCAGCCTCATCTGCATACCCTTGGACAATTCTCTTATTCGTGAGTTTATATTCAATTTAAAGTTTTCATTTAAGTTGTTAAAGTTTTTTCTTGAAAAATCTTGATAAGTCAGCTCATAAAATTTTAGCATCTCTGCTATTTTGTATGATTGAAAGTATTGATTTTGCTCAGCAACATAACCGATTTTTATCTTTGCTTTGGGATTATCAAAGACATCCTGTTTATCTATGTTGATATGTCCCTTCTCCGGCTTGTAAATACCGGTCATACATTTTATTAGGGTGGTCTTTCCTGCACCATTCTCTCCCACAAGGCCAAAAACAGTCCCTTTTTTTACTTCGAAATTGATATCTTCCAGTACTTGATTTGCACCAAGCCTTTTACATACATCCCGGACGTTTATCATTCCTCCACCCCCAACTCTTTGTACGTTTCATCAATCAAACCAATGACTTCCCTCTTTTTTAAGCCCATATAGTGAGATTCCAGGATAGCTTTTTTCAGTAGATCCTTTACCAATTTGAGTCTTTCCTCATCCATTTCCGGTCGGTAATCCTTTGCAATAAAAGTTCCCCTACCTCTTTGGATCTCAATGACTTTGCTTCTTTCCAACTCCTGATATGCTTTGCTCACCGTATTGGGGTTTATAGTGAGCAATGAAGACATCTCCTGTACAGAGGGCAATTTGTCCCCGGGTTGAAAAATGCCTTTAACTATATTTTCCTTCACCTGTTCAATAATTTGGTCATAGATCGGTTGACTGCTGCGGACATCAATATTTAGCATATATGCACCCCCTTCTGTCACCCCTAGGTGCCATAGGTGTATTACATCACATAGTATACCCAGGTCAGTCTCGGTTGTCAATTATAATCTCACTGAATCTTATAGGGTTTGTTTGTCAATCTAGGAGAGAAGTTGCTTTTATAGTGAGGGTTTGTTGATTTTTTTTATATAAAAAATTTCAAAACAAAAAATAATTTCAAAAATCAAGGAACTCCAACAAATCCTCCCTTTGAAATATTAAACATAATTAACAAAATGTTTGACTTTTAAAATCTCTTAATTGGGTAACAATAAGCTACGAAAGGAGGCAATAAAATTGGCAAGTGGACAGAGAAGAAACGTACTATTAGTACCTGAAGCTAGAAATGCCATGGATAAGTTCAAGTGGGAAACGGCACATCAGGTGGGGATCAACCTTCAACCCGGTGACTACGGCGGAGATATCCCATCTAGAATGTGGGGTTCTGTAGGTGGCCACATGGTTCGTCAGATGATTCACACTTATCAACAAGGTTTGGTGGACAGCAGCCAGGCAGAGGCAACCACTACACCCCAGCCAAGCCAATTTCAAGGCGGAAGTCAGTAAGAGTAAAGAAATATGAAGTGCTTTTGATATACCCTGTGGTGAAATTTACCGCGGGGTATTTCTTTATGAAAAAAAAAGAGGAAGGATTATATCCTCCCCCATTGATATTGATTACTTTCCTATGAAATGCTGTGTAAACATATTACCGTAATTGCCCCCATTGACCACACCGATACCAATATGGGTATAGTTGGGGTTTAAAATATTTGCACGATGACCTGGACTGTTCATTAAATTATTGTGTGCCAAATCCACTGTGGATGCCCCGGCTAAATTTTCCCCCGCTGTTCTGTAGCTTATGCCTTGGCTTTTTATTAAATCAAAAGGTGAACCATAAGTAGGAGATTGGTGTGCAAAGTAATTTTTCGTTATCATGTCTTGGCTTTTCATTCTTGCGGTTTTTACAAGATTCAAATCGATTTCCAATGCTGTCAAGCCTCTACTGACTCTTTCCTGGTTTACCAGCTGTATCATCTTATGTTCTTCGGCAGATAGTCCCGCAGCTGGAGTATGGGGATCTTTTTCATCTGGTTTGCTTTCTTCCCCATTGTTCTGGTCCGGCTTTGGACTGGGCTGCGGCTTTGGTTCTGGTTTTAGTTCCGGTTTTTGATCTGTTTTCCACCCATTGTGAAGTTTTATTAATTTTACATATGTTTTTTTATCGACAGTAAATTTTTGTGATATCTTGTTTTTACTCAGTTCTTTTAATTTTTCCCCAATGTTATATTTATAAACCTTTATATTTGCTGCCTTTTTATCTAGTTTTGGAAGTATTTCGTTGAATTTGTGAAAATGTTTTTTTGCGTCGCCGTATTTAATCGTAATTCTTTTTGTATTCTCATTAGATACAAAAGGAATTTTTATTTTACATATTTCCACTCCTGTTTTTGGTGTTTTTGTTTCTACATTGCTGCTGCCCCATGCATTCAGGGGAAGAGCCAATGTAAAAGCCGCCACCATAAACACATAGATTAACAATTTAAACCTTCGCACCAAAAGCCCCCCTTTTTTAGGCAATTATACCCGGGTAAGTTATTATTGCCTGTACGGGTAAATATTTCTTTCCAAAACGCTTCAGCCCTTTATGTAATTGTTGCCAAGGAATTAAAGATATTCCAAATAATTTCTAATAAAATTCATTTTTTGTTAGGTTCAAAGCATAGGATAAATTTTTTTTAATATTTTTGTAAAACAAAAAAGACTGCTTGACAGCAGCCTTTTTAGACTTAGGATATAGCATTTGTGATGGCGTCTAATACTGGTTCCAAATTGTCATCCATTACCTGCTGTGCGGGTACTCCTAATGTTAGAACCTTTATCTCGCCATCTTTTTCATATTCCACCCGAAGGTTCAAGCGAAGTGCACCTTCCAGTTGGAAGAACCTGCTGACTGATTTCACGCTTGGTAATCTTTCCTTAAGTTTTCCTTCAATTTCCGGAACAGCTATTTTGCACATGTTGTCAAATTCTGTTGTAGAGATACTGCTCATTCCAAATCCCCCCTCCTAGTTTTTCAGATTTAAAACTTCGCGATAACTTTGAAAACTCCTTGTGTTTGTTACAAAAAACACCGTTGAGGATGTAATCATATGCCCCATGATTTTAATGAATTGGAGGAGTTGGATCTGAAATTTCCGTCAGTGCTTCGCCGGTCTCATCAAAAAACTGGGCCTCCAGGGCTAGGTCTCCTATGGAGATAATGCCCACTAGTTTACCCTTGTCCACTACGGGCAAACGTCTCACCTGGTGTTGAGCCATGAGATCTGCAGCTTCCAAAACATTCATATGGGGCAAGCCATATACTAGTCCTGTGGTCATTATTTTACTTACTTGGATTGTCGGGTTTTTCTTTTCTGCAATACATCGAATGACAATATCCCTATCTGTGACAATACCCTTTACCTTGGAATTTTCTACAACAGGCACTGAACCAATATTTAAATCCTGCATTATTTTGGCTGCTTCTTCAATGCTTGTTTCAGGAGAAACCACTGCTACGTCCTTTGTCATTATATTCTTCAGCTTCATCAGTATAAAATTCCACCTTTTTGAGTTTGAATATATAGTATGCATCTATAAAATTTTTTATCCCAAATGGGACTGATTGTTGAATACATAGATCAGGCTTGGCGGATAATATTTTAGAGATGCATTATCTACAGGTGGATTATCTCGGAAAAACCTTGATTCTACTTTGGTAAATATCTTGATAGAAGAGAGGATATCTATGATCAATAAATTTTTCAAAAGGTTCACGGGCAAGAGCAGCGTAAAAGGCAAGGTGGAAGGAGATGCCCTGTCTGAAACTGGTAGGGTGAACGTAAACCCTCCAGCCAAAGACACTTTCGATTCCCAGTCAATATTAGATGCCCAAAAGGTTATGGAGAGGTTGTCCTCTCTCGTGGGTTTAGAAGATATTAAGCAGCAGGTGGAAAAACTCACTGCTTTTGCTTGGATGACAAAAATTAGGGAAAAAGAGGGGATCACCAACCAACCTTTGAGTTTACATATGGCATTTAAGGGAAACCCGGGTACGGGGAAAACAACCGTAGCAAGGATCTTAGGGGATATACTGCATTCCTGTGGGGTTCTGGAAAACTCCAATGTTGTTGAGGTGTCCCGCTCTCAGCTGGTGGGCGAATATATAGGCCAGAGTCTGCCAAAGGTTGACAAGGTCATCGCAAAGGCGAAGGGGGGAATACTGCTAATAGATGAGGCGTACAGCTTGGTACGAAGCGATTCTACCCGGGATTACGGTTATGAGGTGGTGGATCACCTGGTAAAGATTATGGAGGACAAGAGGGATGAATTCATGATCATCTTTACTGGCTATCAAAAGGAACTGGATGACTTCCTCAGGGCCAATACGGGTCTAAAATCAAGGATCAATTATCATTTTGATTTTAAGGATTACAATGTGGATGAATTGATTAAGATATTTCTTTATTTGGCGAAGGAGAGGGATTATGAAGTGTCGTCGGATGCCGTCAAAAGATTAAGGGGCAATCTACGATCCCATCGGGACAACGGCAGATACATCCGAAATATATTGGAGATGTCCATTGTAAAAAAAGCCACCAATATGTATAAAAGTAAAAACATCGAGGGTCTCAGGACTCTAAAAAAGGAGGATATCACATTTCCCTCCAAGGGCAGCCCCATAAATAAAATAGGATTCAATCCATAAAAAAAGGCCTTTCCCAAGGGGAAGGCCTTTAAGCAGTCTATTTAAATTTATTCCTTGACGGTTTCCGGGGGAGCAACTTCATAATTGATAATGAACAATGCTAAGAAGCTGTAAATTGCGAAGGATAACATCATAGCGGCCAGCAGATTCCAGTTTATAAAGACAACAAAACCGGCCTGCTGCAAAAGCCCTTGTGCAAAGGTAGTTGCGGTGGTGAAAATAAGCACCCAAAAAAGCAGCTTTTCTTCATTATGAAATTTAGGAGCATAGTGTGCGAAGATAACCGTTGTGGGTAATAAAGTTAAAGCCAGGAATAAGGGTATTCCATAGACAGAAAAGGATGAAATATGATTGAATTCCCAAAGCCTAATCCAAGGAACCGCCAACAGCATGACAGCCATGGATAAAAGGAAACCTGCAAATATTCCAAAGGGAAGCAGTTTTATGTATCTTTTTTGAGGGACCATTATTACGGATACTATGCTTATCAGGGTAAAGGCAGTGAGCCAAATAAAACTTTTTTCCAAGATCAAGCACCTCTTTTTAGATGTTTATCAATCATATTCTTATCTAATTATGTCAAAAACATACTTTGTTGTTATAATTATGTTCAGTGTTGTTTATGAATCCGATTTTCGGGGGGGGCAAATACATGAGCAGTGAAAAGAAATTAATAAGTTTTGAACAGGCGGCGAATCTAAAGGATGGAAAAACCAGACAATTGGCAAGTGAGTTTTTAAATCCTGGATTAATAAAAACCCTCGGTTTACTAGGTTTTGATAGGGTATATAGGGAAGCCCGGGGGGTAGTCCTAAAAGATGACGAGGGAAATGAATATATGGACTTCCTGGGTGGATTTGGCTCCCTAAATCTTGGACATAATCCTGAGGTTGTCTTAGAAGCAATGCAAAAGGTCAGCAGCAGACCCAATATCCTGCATGTAAGCCTGAATCCATTTTCTGCGGCCCTAGCGTATAATTTGGCACAGATTGCTCCAGGTGATCTTTCAAGGACATTTTTTTGTAACAGCGGGACAGAGGCGGTGGAGGGTGCATTGAAGCTGGCCCGAGCCGCTGCGGGCAAGAAATCAATAGTTTATTGTAATAATTCCTTCCATGGGAAATCCATGGGGTCCCTCTCAGTAACAGGAAGAGACAAGTACCAAAAGGAGTTCTTGCCGCTGATCCCCCAATGTCATTCTATTCCCTTTGGAGATACGGAAGCCCTGGAAAAGGTACTGTCAGTGATGGATGATGTGGCTGCCTTCATTGTTGAACCTATACAGGGGGAGGGTGGGATAGTGGTTCCTCCAAAAGGATATCTTCGTAGGGTAAGGGAAATTTGCAGTGAATTCAATGTGCTGTTGATCTTGGATGAGATTCAAACAGGCTTTGGCAGAACAGGAAAAATGTTCGCCTGCGAACATGAAGATGTAGAGCCCGATATCCTTTGTCTTGCAAAATCCCTAGGTGGCGGTATGATGCCGGTGGGCGCCTTTATGACCACACCGAAAATCTGGGACAAGGCATATGGGGCTATGGATAAAAGCAGTCTCCATACCTCTACCTTTGGAGGCAACGCCATGGCAATGGCCGCATCCCTTGCGGCCCTACAGGAATTAATAGAGAAAGACATATCAAGCGAGAGCGATAAAAAGGGTAGATATTTCATGGAAAGGCTCAGGGAGAGAATTTCCGGACACCCTTTAGTAAAAGAAATAAGGGGCAAGGGTCTTTTGATTGGCATAGAGTTCAACGGCCCCGGTGATGTTTTGGACAGGCTCACCGGGGGACTTGCAGGGAAAATATCAGAGGAGTATGCAGCCGCCCTTGTTGCTGGTGAATTGCTGAACAACCATAGGATCATAACAGCTTACTCCCTTAATAATCCCAATGTCATTCGCTTGGAACCACCGCTCATTGTGAGTTACCAACAGTTGGACAAAGTAGTGGGGGCATTGGATGAGGTCTTGCAAAGGAATACCTCCACAATAAAAGTGGCTTTTTCGGGGGTAAAAACTGCCCTCCATTCACTTGTTAATAAAATTAAAAAATAACCAGTTCTGGGTAAGGGTTTTTGGCGGCCTCCAAAATAAGGGGCTTTGTAATTTGGTATCCATAGACCGGGATAAGATCCATGTCCCTGGTTTTTCTTTTTATATTTATTTTGATGAAATTAGAATAATATGATGGAAAATTGTTACCCAGGAGCGCAATTATATGATATAGTTTTTAAGGTGTTTTTTTACAACGATCAATAAGCTTAAGGTGGTGTTTGAGATAGACAGCAAAAATCCCACCGCCGTTATTGCTGTAGGGGGAAACGCCATATTGCGGGAAGGCCAACATGGGACGGTGGAAGAACAGATAGAAAATATAAAGTTGGTATCATCCCCCATTGTTGAACTGATTCAGGAAGGCTTCAGAATTATCCTAATTCATGGGAATGCCCCTCAAGT
>JAAYRB010000049.1 GCA_012519005.1 Clostridia bacterium | reverse complement strand
CTTGCCTTTTTTTATTGGCCTATATATTTAATATTTGCTGGATTGATATTATTTTTTGTCTATAAAATTTGGGTAAGAAAAGCAATAGTAATGAAGATTTTTCTTGTGTTTTTTGCATTTGTTGGAGTGATGATTTTACTTCCAGCTCTCTATGTGGTTTTTATGCTCATATATGGAACAATAATTAATCTTTAGAACTAAAATTGGCTTTTAACTAATATTTACTTACACTAAAAAATAAAGTTGCATTTTGATATGCTTGCTAGACGACTTGGACGGTAGCTAGGGTCACTAGGATATATTGCGTCAGCTTTTTGCAATAAAATCGGTTTTGCTATGATAGTTTGCATGGTTGTGCAGCCGAGAAATGGGGCGAGTTAATTGAGGAATAATGATTTTATGAGTATTTTTTTTCGATTTCTATATAGTTTTTTCCTGGCTTTTATGCTGTTGATACAATCCTTTGTTTGGGCGCAGTCTCAGTTGGGCAACAGCGAGACAGGGGCGGAGGCTATGTCGGTGCAATGGGCAACAGAGGATATTACTGGCGCTTGGGAGACGGTTTCACGTGTTTATTTGACCTTGCAGGAAGAAGAAACGGCCTCCCCGGATTTTGTTGCTGAAGTCGATGCATTAAATACCTTGCTGGCACAGAAAAGGATCATCGAGCGTTTCTCGAGTGAAGTATATAATCACTTTGATTCTGAGGTGGGAGGTGAAAATATCATTTATGATCGATCCGCTGATGCGTTATTTGTGTATGACACTGGCGACCCTGTAATTTACCAATTTACATTTGAGCGGTACCAGAATGATTTTTTGGACGATGGAGGTCATGACAGTCAGTGGGCGCACATGGAAACGACTTCTCAAGAGCATGTTTCTATTTTGGGTTTTGAGATAGAACTGATTCGTTATTGGGATGAGAAAAATAACGAGGAGAATACCGCAGAGGCATGGTATTGGGTAAGCCCAGCGTTACCCTCATGGTTTTATCAACTCAAAGGCTTGGGAGTGTCGGGGTATGCTGTAAAACAGTTAAATAGCGTGTCTATAGATGGACACCAATTAGGAGTTAACAGGGAGACCATCAGTATCCGCCCCATAGATCCTACCATGTTATTACGTGCTCCTGAGGATAGTTTTAATGTGGTTCTTTGGGAGGAGGTACGCGAGGAAGAGATGGCAGAGAGGGATGCTCGTGACATATCTATGCCTGATAGGCAAGGTGTGGCACAAGAAAATGCAGAGATTTCTGTGAATCGGGATGATAAAGCCGAGGTGTCATTGACGAAAGTAGAGCGTCTGCAGGCTGATTTTCTAGAAATGCTAATGATTAGCAACCCCAAGGTTTATGAAGCAGTATCAGTTTTTCAAGGTGGGTTGGCTCGTGCGGAACAAGCAGGGAAGACCTTTTATATTAATACACAAGGCGAGCGTCTGTTCGATCATAAAATAGATACTGTGCTGACTGCCCAGCAAACAGGCTGTTATCAGTTGAGCCCTTTTGATGAGGGTGTTATAGCGCACTATTTGGTGGCTCGGGATCAAAAAATGGGGCTGGTGGATCCGCGTACGGGGCAATGGTTGATAAAAGCTGACTATGATTATTTGGAAAAAAGGCCTTGTCAAACATTAAAGGCTCATAAAGATGGACTGGTGGGCTTATTCACTTTCGAAGGTGAAGAGATGGTCCCAACTAAGTATCAAGACGTGCAGTCATTTGGTTTCCAAAATTTTTTTGCTGTACAACAAGGTGAGAAATGGGGGGTCTATGAAGGAGAATCACATGAGATGGTGATTCCCGCTGAGTTTGAACAGATCAGTTATTGTGGAGGGTGTGGTATAAAGCCGGAATACTTTTATGCGAAAAAGGACGGTTACTGGGGCTTGGTAGGATTTGACGGAAAGCTATGGCTGCCCTTTGAGTACGAGTTTCCTCAGCATTCGTATATGCGTGGCGATCAGTGGGTGGTAAATTTGCAGCGTGATGGTCAAGAGCTACTGATTCATTTAGGTACAGGGACACATTATTTCAATAAGGATTACGATGACGTTCTTGTGTTAAATGACTTTATGGCTCTTAAAAAAGGGGGGCGCTTTGCCTTGTTTAATAGGGATGGTCAGCAACTCACGGATTTTGAATTAACAGGGGTTTACGAGCTCGATAACTATTCTGGCCAAAATCTTTATATAGAGGTGGTTAAGGAGGACAAGCGCGCGATTCTGGATGCATCAGGTGCTGATGTCG
>JAAYRB010000048.1 GCA_012519005.1 Clostridia bacterium | reverse complement strand
GCTGGATTTATAAGGGTTTCCATTCTCATCGGGAAATTCAAAATCCACAAACCAATGTTTGAATATGGCCTGGGCCTGGGCTTCTAGATTTTTATTTATTTTGTCATTTATTCCTGTTTTTTTATCTATGATTTCGATATATTTCACAATCTCCTTTTGCTCATCGAGGGGTGGCAACTTTAAATTTAAAGATTTTATATCTGTATATCTAATTTGTGGGAAAGTTCCTGAACGTGTTTCTGCTAATGCTTGCAAGTACCATAAAACACTTTCAGATGTGATAAAATAATAAAAAAACTTGGGGTTAAGGATCTTGGAAACTACTCTTAATACCATTAGCTTACTCGAAGCTACATAATTTTCTGATTTAAAATCAACAAATGCATTTCTACCATTTATAGGTCTTATTTCACTAAATAGTATATCTTTCTTCTTAAAAGTCTTAACAAATTGTCCAGGTAAATTTTTGTTTTCTACTGGCTTATGATTTAGAACTTCCCCATTAAGAATATCAGAAGTGTTCACGGTGACCACTTTACGCAAGTCATTGCTTAACCTTTTTGAGATACTGCAAACCACCTGATGTAATTCAATTTCTTTCCACCCCTCGGGCAATTTACATCTCATACCCTATCACCCTTAATCTCTCCCTGATCTCATCCTCCAGCCCATGGCTTTCCTCAAATAGATGAGATAGCTCGGCTGTCAATCTGTCCATCTTTTCCTCAAAGGGTTCCCCGTCCTCCTCATCCTCCGCTATCCCCACATATCTTCCCGGCGTGAGGACATGGTCGTGTTTTTCTATTTCCTCTATCGCGGCCATGGCGGAATACCCTTCCACCTCTTTTAGTTCACCCCTTACAAAATCCCTGTAGGTGTCCGCTATTTCCTTGATTTCTTTATCTCTCAATTCCCTGTGGGCCCTGGTTACCAGTTCGCCCATATCCCGGGCATCGATGAAAAGGGTTTTGCCTTTTTGTTTCTTCGCCCTATTTAATATCCATAGGGAAACTGGTATCCCCGTGGAATAAAACAGCTGCGTAGGCATAGCCACTATACATTCCACCAGATCATCCTCAATGATCTTCTTTCTTATTTCCCCTTCACTGGAGGTCTGGCTGGATAATGATCCATTGGCCAGGACAAGACCTATTTTCCCTTGGGGTGAGAGATGATAAATCATATGCTGCATCCAGGCGAAGTTGGCATTACCCTTCGGGGGATTTCCGTATTTCCAGCGTTTGTCCTCTTCCAGTTTATCCCCGCCCCAACCGGACATATTGAAGGGGGGATTTGCCAGTATGAAATCCGCCCTCATGGCGGGATGCTGATCATTGAAAAATGTATCTGCATAGGTTTCCCCTAGGTTTGCCTCTATTCCCCTGATGGCCAGATTCATATGAGCCAGCTTCCATGTGGTGGGATTAGCTTCCTGACCGTAGACAGATATATCTCGAATACTCCCATGATGGCTCTCTACGAATTTTGCAGATTGAACAAACATACCGCCGGCACCACAGCAGGGGTCGTAGACTCTACCATTATAAGGTTCCAGTATTTCTACCAGTGTCCTCACTATGCTGGAGGGTGTATAGAATTCCCCTGCCCTCCTGCCTTCCTGCTCTGCAAACATGGCTAGGCAGTATTCATAGGTTCTACCTAGGATGTCCTTTTTGTCTTTGTAATCGGCCATGGGGATATTTGTAAAGAGATCCACCACTTCGCCCAATCTCCTCTTATCCAGCTCCGGCCTGGCAAAATTCTTGGGCAGTATCCCCTTCAATCTGTCATTTTCCCTCTCCACAGCGGCCATGGCCTCGTCAATGATTTGCCCTATTTCCGGCTGATTGGAATGAGCGGCAATATATTCCCATCGGGCTTCTTCCGGTACATAGAATATATTCTCTGCCAGATACTCATCCCTTTCCTCTTCAAAGCCAACCCCTTCATCAACCAATTCCTGATATTTCTCTTCAAAGCTGTCGGAAATATATTTTAAAAATATCAAACCCAATACCACATGCTTATATTCCGAGGCATCCATATTGCCCCGGAGTCTATCCGCCGCTCCCCAGATTTTCTTTTCAAAACCCAGATCTGCAGAGTTTATTGTCATTGTAGTCCCCCCATTAACCATCATCGACCGGGCTGACCTATTGGGCTAGGCCCGTGAAAACGATTTTTATAAATATAAATCCTATATCTATATAAAATAAAGCCTCCCCTATGTTTTTCCACAGGGGAGGAGAAATTTCCTTTTTTATCATTATCTGTCTGACATTTACCTTTCAAGCCCGGCCCTTATTGGCAAGGTTATATCAAAAAACACCATCTATTTTTTATGTCTAAAAAACTAAGAACTATTCAATGCACTGGCCCTCACAACTGTATTTTTCCCATCCTTTTTCGCCCGGTATAATGCCTGATCCGCCGCATTGATTAAACTGCAGGGTTCCATGTCTTCATTTGGTGTCATCGCCGCCGCTCCAAGGCTTACGGTAATAAAGGTGGATAATTCTTCGTTTTCAATTCTCAAGCCTTCCACTTGGGATCTTATTTTCTCGGCTACCACGGCGGCACCTTCCTCCGTGGTGTTATACAGCATAACAATGAACTCCTCACCGCCAAAGCGGGCAGAAAAATCCCCAGGCCTTTGCACCATATTATCTATTACCTGGGCAACGCTTCTCAAGCTTTGATCTCCGGCTAAATGCCCGTAGGTATCGTTAAATACCTTAAAATTATCTATATCTATCATAATCACGGCCAAGGGAAGTCTCTCCCTGGAACATATCTTCCAATATCTCTGAAGCAAATCACCAAAGCCTCTTCTATTGTAAACCCCGGTGAGACAATCCATGACCGACAATTTCTCTAATTCCTCATTTGCCTTTTGGAGTTTTTGGTTGGCATCATTCAATTCTTTGGTTCTTTCAGTAACATCCAGCTCCAGTCTTTTATTCAGATTCCGAAATTTGAAAATCACATAAATGGAAATCAATAATATAGACAGCAGGATGGCGATGGCCCCATAAAATACTGTTTTTCTGATACTCTCTTCT
>JAAYRB010000047.1 GCA_012519005.1 Clostridia bacterium | reverse complement strand
GCTCAATCAGCTGTACAAATATACCCAGCTCCAGGATAGATTTGGTATCATATTCCTTGCCCTAGTGGAAGGGCAGCCAAAAATTCTAGGTCTCCATAATATTTTACACCACTATCTAGAGCACCAGAAAGAGATTGTTACTAGGGGAACACAGTACGATTTGAATAAAGCCAAGGCCAGGGAACATATTTTAGAGGGCCTAAAGATTGCTCTGGATAACCTGGATGAGGTAATCAAGACCATCCGGGGATCAAAAGATGCACCCACTGCTAAGGGAGCCCTCATGGATAAATTCGGTCTCACCGAAAAGCAGGCCCAGGCCATTTTGGATATGCGTTTACAGAGATTAACCGGGCTTGAGAGGGAAAAACTTGAGCAGGAATACAGGGAATTGTTGGAGAAAATAAAATATTTTGAATCCATTCTTGCCGATGAAAATCTGCTGATGGGGGTTATTAGGAAGGATTTATTGGAGATAAAAGAGAAGTACGGTGATTCCCGGAGGACCAAAATAACCTTTTCTGAAGATGACATAGATATAGAGGATTTGATTCCTGATGAGGAAGTGGTGGTGACCATCACCCATCGGGGGTATATAAAGAGGATGCCCATTGACACTTATAAAAGTCAGAGAAGAGGGGGTAAAGGGGTAATAGGGCTTACCACAGTGGAGGATGACACGGTGGAGCATCTATTTATAGCTTCCACCCATCACTATCTCCTGTTCTTTACCAACCGCGGGCAGTATTACCGCCTGAAAGTTTATGAAATACCCGAGGCCGGTAGACAGGCCAGGGGTCAGGCCATCATCAACATGCTGCATCTGGAAAAAGACGAATGGATAACTGCGGTTATACCGGTGAGGAATTTCACGGGTAATAAATTTCTGCTCATGGCAACTAAATACGGCATTGTGAAAAAAACCCATATAGGGGAATATGATTCTTCCCGCAGGGATGGGATCATAGCCATAAACCTTGATGAGGACGATGATCTGATTGGTGTGAGGTTGACCGATGGCAGTCGGGATATAATCCTTGCCACCAAAAGGGGTAAAGGAATAAGATTTGATGAGAAGGATGTTCGCAGTATAGGTAGGGTTTCTAGGGGCGTTAAAGGGATAGATCTTGACAGGAAAGATACCGTTGTGGGGTTGGAACTCACCAGAAAGAACGCATTCATTCTAGTGGTCACTGATGCAGGATATGGTAAAAGAACCGCCGTGGAGGAATACCGCAGCCAGAGAAGGGGAGGTAAAGGTGTAATTACCCTCAGGCATACGGATAAAAATGGCCGCCTGGTGACCATTCAAACGGTAAAAGAAGATGAAGAATTGATGATTATAACCGGCAATGGTATCATCATTCGCCAAGAGGTGGAGGGTATACCAATACAGGGTAGAAGTACCCAAGGTGTTAAACTCATCCGTCTAGATGAAGATGATGAGGTGGTCAGTGTCGCCCGATTGACTCCTAAGACCGTACAAGAGGAAGAGCATGATTTAGGATAAAGTTGATTTTATCGTTGTTAACGGGACTTTCTTATAGTAAAATCAAAATCAGGTCTAAGTCCCATATATCCGTTTAATTGGCAATCAACGCTGATCAATCAAGATAATAGGGGGAATGGAAATGTCTAAAATGGACAGCTGGGCGGTGAAGAAAGAGCGGGCGGAGATGTTTAAGGGTGGGGTAATAATGGATGTTGTAAACCCCGAGCAGGCTAAATTGGCGGAAGATGCCGGTGCCTGCGCCGTGATGGCCCTGGAAATGGTTCCCGCGGATATTAGAGCCCGTGGAGGGGTTGCCAGGATGGCCGACCCTAAAATAACATTGGAAATTATGGATGCAGTGACAATACCGGTGATGGCTAAGGCTAGAATCGGACATTTTGCAGAGGCTCAGATATTGGAATCCCTGGGAGTGGATTACATAGATGAGAGTGAGGTTTTAACCCCGGCAGATGATGAAAATCATATGGACAAAACCCGCTTTAAAACTCCTTTTGTATGCGGCGCCCGGGATATTGGTGAGGCGCTGAGGAGGATCGCCGAAGGTGCGGCAATGATGCGTACCAAGGGGGAGGCGGGAACTGGTAATGTGGTGGAAGCTGTAAGGCATATGAGGCGGATAAAGGCGGAATTGCGTTTGCTTCATGGGATGTCCGAGGATGAACTGATGACCTTTGCCAGGGATTACTCCGCACCCTATGACTTAGTTTGTAAGGTTGCCAAAGAAGGTGAGCTTCCGGTGGTGAATTTTGCCGCCGGGGGAATAGCTACACCCGCCGATGCAGCATTGATGATGCAGTTGGGTGCCGATGGTATATTTGTAGGTTCTGGAATCTTTAAATCTAAGAATCCAAAGGCAATGGCGGAGGCCATTGTGGGGGCTGCAGCCAACTACAACAAACCTGAGGTTTTAGCAGAAATCTCCAAGGGAATTGGAGACGCCATGCCGGGGATGGAAATTTCCCAGCTGGAAGAAGATCAAAGATTACAGGATAGAGGATGGTAGGGAAAAATGAAAATAGGGGTACTGGCTTTGCAGGAGGGTTTTAAGGAGCACAGAAAGCTTCTAAAGGACTGCGGTGTCAAAAGCTGCGAAGTTCATAACCCCGAACACCTGGAGAATATTCAAGGTTTGATTATTCCCGGGAAGGATGCTTCATTGCTTGGAAAAAGGATGAAGGAAACCGGGTTGTTGGGGCCTGTTAAAGATCATGCAGCTGAGGGACTCCCCATCTTTGGGATTCACGGGGGCCTGGTGCTCCTGGCAAAAAAAATCATAGGTAATCCTGGGTGGGTAAATTTAGGTATGATGGACATAGAGGTTATGGACCCTGGGGCAGAATCCCAGGGGGGCACCTTTGAAGCTGATCTTGAGATAGACACCCTGGGTTTCAGCCCCTTTAGGGGCGTATTTATCCACACACCCCTTGTTATGGGTGTGTGCCCCAATGTAGGGATATTGTCCCTTCATAAAGGTGGGGTTGTATTCGCACGCCAAGGAAATTTATTAGCCTGCACATTTCATCCTGAGCTCACAGATGATCTCAGGGTTCATAATTATTTCATAAATATGGTATCATCCTGGAAAATATAATAAAATATTGTTAAAACCAGTTGAATTAAAATGGCGGCTGTAGTAATATACAGTCTAAAGGATTAAAACTGTATACCAAAAACGCGATGAAGGAAATATATAAATGCCGTCACCCTTAGAGAGTCGGTGGCTGGTGAAAACCGGTGGGATGGCCTTTATAGCAGCAGTCCCGAGCGGATGGTTAAAATCCAGTATTTTTCTGGAGTTAAGCCATACCGGCCATGCCGTTAGACATTTTAAGGGGCCCATGATCTATATGGGCAAACTGGGTGGCACCGCGGGAAATAACCTCTCGTCCTATAATTATCTTTATGGGATTTGAGAGGTTTTTTTGAAGCAAAATTTAAAATTTACTTTGAGAGGAGAGAATTTCTCCACTATGTGGGAAAAACAAATTCTACTATTGCCCGGTCCAACACAAATACCCCCAAGGGTTATGAGAGCAATGAGCAGGGAGCAGATCAACCATCGGGGGCCCGTCGCTAGAAAAATTCTATTTGAAATTATAGAGGGTATTAAGGAGATAATGCGGACAGAAAACGACATCTTAATCTTTACTTCCTCAGGCACGGGGGGCATGGAAGCCGCTGTAGCCAACATTATGAGTCCCGGTGATAAAGCCCTGGTGGTTTCCAATGGTGCCTTTGGAGACAGATTTAAAAAATTATGTCAAGCCTTCAATATAGAGATGGATGTCATTGATTATCCATGGGGCGAGGTGGTAGATCCCCAGAATATTGAGGACCATTTAAAGAATGATCATGGCCATAAAATAAAAGCTGTCTTCGTGCAGCATAATGAAACATCCACCGGGGTTCTCAATGATATGGAGGCAATAAGTAAAGCCAGGGGGGAGCACCCCGCTTTGCTGGTGGTAGATGCCATCAGCAGCCTGGCCGCCGCTGAGCTGCAGGTGGATAAATGGGGTCTGGATGTAGTGATCAGCGGATCTCAAAAGGCTTTTATGATTCCCCCTGGGCTGTCTGTGGTGAGTATAAGCCCCAGGGCCTGGGAAGCAGTGAAGAGATGTACTAACAGTAGATTTTATTTTGATTTTACCCTGGCAGGGGAATATTTGGAGTTGGGGCAAACCCCCTTTACACCGGCCCTTTCTCTCCTCTACGGTCTACAGGAATCCCTTAAAATGATGCGGGATGAGGGCCTGGAAAATATATTAAAAAGGCATTCCCAGTACAGGAATATTGTTAGGGCGGCAGTGAATGCATTGGGTCTTGAAATGCTTGCAAGAGAGGAAATATCATCCCCGGCGGTTACTGCCGTGAAAGCCCCGGAAGGTATGAATGCCGGGGATATTATAAACGGAATGCTGGAGGACTACAATGTTGTAATTGCCGGAGGGCAGGGGAATTTGAGGGGAAAGATCTTTAGAATAGGCCATTTGGGTTATATGGACCCATTGGAACTGGTGGCGGGAATTTCCGCCTTAGAATCCGTTTTATCTAGTTTGGGTCAACCTGTGGATATGGGCAAGGGGGTCACAGCGGCCATGAAAATTATAAAGGGAGGGAAGAGCTGTGAGAGCATTGATAACTGATGCTGTTTCTGAAAAAGGTATTGAAATTTTGAGGGATGCGGGTATTGAAGTGGATGTGAAGGTGGGTATTGATCAGGAGGAACTCATATCAATTATTGGTAATTATGAAGCCCTGGTTGTCCGCAGCCAGACAAAGGTAAAAAGAGAGGTAATAGAAAACGCCCATTCGTTGAGAATCATTGGCCGCGCTGGGGTGGGTGTGGACAATATTGATTGTGAAGCCGCCACTGAAAAGGGGATTATTGTGGTAAATGCCCCGGAGGGAAATACCATGGCCGCCACAGAACATACCATTGCCATGATGTTGGCCCTGGCCAGAAATATACCCCAGGCCCATCACGCTTTGGCGGATGGTAGATGGGACCGAAAAACGTATACGGGCATTGAATTGAGGGACAAGGTTCTGGGTGTAGTGGGTCTGGGTAAAATAGGCGGCGGTGTGGCAAAGAGGGCGTTGGCCATGGAGATGAAGGTTCTGACCTATGACCCCTATGTATCCAGCGCGCAGGCCCATAAATTGGGTGTTGAACTGGTGGACTTAGATGAAATAATTGAAAAATCCGATTTTATCTCTGTGCATATGCCCCTGACGGAGGAGACCCGTCATCTTATTGGCAGAGATTCCATAGCAAAAATGAAGCCGGGGGTAAGAATTATTAATGTTGCTCGGGGAGGAGTGGTGGATGAGGAGGCTCTTTATGAGGCCCTAAAGGACGGCAAGATTGCCGGAGCGGCCATTGATGTGTGGGAGAAGGAGCCGGAGACGGAAAGCCCCCTCTTTGAGCTGAACAATGTTGTTATTACACCCCATTTAGGCGCTTCCACAGAGGAAGCCCAGGTGAATGTGGCTGTGGATGTGGCAAAGGAAATTGTGAATTATCATCGGGGGGAAATGATCCGCAATGCTGTGAACGCCCCGGCCATATCAACGGAGCTCATGGAAAGGCTAAATCCCTACATGGTTTTGAATGAAAAACTAGGTAAATTGGTCACCCAACT
>JAAYRB010000046.1 GCA_012519005.1 Clostridia bacterium | reverse complement strand
GATATTGAAATCACCCCATGACCCGGTTTTTGTGATGGTAGACGACAAGGGGACCAGCAAAAAAGGAAGAGGGGAAAAAGCCCTCGGCTATATTGCAAAACACCCTGAAATTGAAGTCCTGGGTGTAGTGGCGGTGGCTTCCAACACCGAGGGTGCCAAGGGTGCATTGGTAGATTTATCAATAACTAAAGGAAGGGAGGCTGTGGACTCCCCGGTGGATAAATATGGTAACCCCATTCCCTATGGAGAATACCTAGTGGGGGATACCGTGGACGTTATTGAGGGGCTGAACATCCCCATTGTGGTGGGTATCGGTGATATAGGGAAAATGGACGGCGCCGATGATCTATCAAAAAGAGCACCCATAACCACCGAGGCTGTGCGGGAAATCCTACGGAGGAGTGGATATCTGGATGAGGCAAGAGGAAGGAAAAATTAAAGTAGATAGGGATCTGGAATATAATTCCCGTTGGATGAGCCATGAAATTGGCGTTGATCAAAGCTTTGATGCCATTCGGAGAGAATTTGAGATCGGCGGGCGTAAGACCGTTATGTTTTTTATGGATGGTTTCGTCAAAGATGAAGTTATGGAGAGAGTCTTATCCCGCTTTAGCGTATTGGAACCCCAGGATTTAAGGCCCCATGTATTCAAGAATATTTTTAAAAAATATTTAACCTATATTGAAGTTGAAACTACAGACGATCTAAAAAAGGCCCTGGATATGCTGTTGGCGGGCCCGCTGATCCTGTTCATAGACGGTATCGAAGAAGCAATAGTTATTGATGTACGGGAGTACCCCGTGAGGAGCCCCGAGGAGCCGGATTTGGAAAGGGTTGTAAGGGGTTCCCGGGATGGGTTTGTGGAGACCATAGTTTTTAATACCGCCTTGATACGCAGGAGGGTCAGGGATCCGAAACTCCGAATGGAGATGCTCCAGGTGGGGACTCGCTCAAGGAGCGATGTTTGTCTGAGTTACATCAAGGATATTGCCAATCCCAGATTGGTGGCATCGATTAAAGAGAAGATTCAACAAATCAATATCGATGGGATCCCCATGGCGGAAAAATCCATTGAAGAGCTCATTGCACCGGGGAACTTCTGGAACCCCTTCCCCAGGGTAAGATACACGGAACGCCCCGATGTTGCCGCAAATCATTTGCTGGAAGGGCATTTATTGGTAATTGTTGATACCTCTCCCAGTGTGATCATTTTACCCGTGACCCTCTGGCATCATCTTCAGCATGCGGAGGAATTTCGACAGGCACCAGCAGTGGGGGTTTTCATGAGATGGCTCCGATATATTTATGTGCTTTTGTCTGTACTCATAATGCCCACATGGCTGTTGGTGGCTACAAACCCCCGGTTTTTACCTGAATCACTGTCCTTCATCGGTCCTACTAAATCTGGGCATGTGGGGCTGTTTTTTCAATTTCTTTTTGCAGAGCTGGGGATCAACCTCATGCGCATTGCTGCGGTGCATACCCCCGATGCCCTCACCACCTCACTGGGCATTATAGCCGCTGTATTGATTGGTGAAATCGCAGTGAGTGTGGGTTTGTTTACATCAGAGGTGGTCCTGTATACCGCTATTGCAGCTGTGTCCATCTTTGCAACCCCCAGCCAGGAGCTGGGACAGGCAAATACATTGGTTCGGGTGTTTTTACTCTTAGGTGTCGGTCTGTTCGGACTTCCCGGTTTTGCAGCGGCAATGTTATCGGTGATTTTCCTGCTGCTCACCACCAAATCATTTGGAATCCCATATCTATGGCCCTTAGTGCCGTTAAATTTATCTGCCCTCAGGGATGTCCTGATTCGTCCCCCCATCCCCACTCAAAATCTACGTTTAAGTATTTTGAACCCACAGGATGTGAAAAGCCAAACTACCCCCGGTAGGGCCATGGCAAAACCCATCCCTTCTGAGGACGGGGAGGATGGAGGGTCCAATAGGTCAAGAAAAAGAAAAAAAAGAAGGTAGGAGGGATCAAAACCGGTTCCGGGATGCGTGTATAGCCTTCAAATAATTGGTAATAATAAGCCCTAGTGAATTATGGTTATTTTGGGAGGCTTGATGGAAGGATGGCAGTTAAAGTGGGGATTCCCCGGGCGTTGTTTTATTTTTACTACTACCCCCTTTGGAAGAGTTTTCTGGAGAATCTAGGTGCCCGGGTGGTGGTTTCCCCCCCAACAAATAAGAGAATAATGGATGCCGGGGTGAAAAAGGCCGTGGATGAGGCCTGCCTACCGGTAAAAGTTTATTACGGACATGTACTGGAATTGGTGGGATCGGTGGATTTACTTTTTGCCCCAAGATTAATAAGTGTTGAAAAAAGGGCTTATATTTGCCCAAAATTCATGGGTTTGCCTGATATGATACGTTCCAATATAGATGGGCTTCCCCCTATGATGGATACAACCATTGATGTGTCAAGAAAGAGCAAGAATCTTCATAAGGGGGTCCAGGAAATGGGGAGATTTTTATCCAAGAGCCCCAGGAAAATTACCAGGGCCTGGGAAAAAGCCCTGGAAAAACATGAGGTTTTTCTGGGTCTTACCTACAGTGGGTTTCTACCCCATGAGGCAATTGAAATCATGGAAGGCGGCTGCAGGAAGGTGGAGACTATGGGGGATGATTCCCTAAAAATCGCCCTTCTGGGACATGGCTACAATATCTATGATGAGCATATCAGCATGAATATCGTAAGAAATCTAAAAAATATGGGAGTAAGGGTTGTGACCCCTGACATTTTACCCCCGGAAGTTACTGAAGCGGAGGCGGCCAAGCTCCCCAAAAGAATGTTCTGGACCTTGGGCAAGCGCATGCTTGGTGGGGTGCTGCATTATATCCATGACTCCGATGTGGATGGAATTATTTACGTGGCTGCTTTCGGCTGTGGGCCGGATTCCATGATAGCGGATTTATCGGAACGTTTTGTGAGAAGGCATAAAAAAATACCCTTTATGCTGCTTACCCTTGATGAGCATTCTGGGGAAGCAGGGGTCTTGACCAGATTGGAAGCCTTTGTGGACATGCTTACTTGGAGGGGTGTCTCTTGAGAGTAACTTTCCCCCATATGGGGAATATGTGGATATCGGTAAAAGCACTTTTAGAAAATCTGGATTTGGATGTGGTGGTGCCGCCGCCCTGTACAAACAGGACCATGAGCCTAGGTGTTCGCCACTCGCCGGAATTCATCTGCCTCCCCTTAAAGGTCAACCTTGGAAATTATATGGAGGCGGCGGAAATGGGGGCCAATACCATTGCCATAGCGGGGGGTGTGGGTCCCTGCCGCTTCGGCTATTATTCCCGGCTGCAAAAGGAGATTCTTGATGATTTAGGCTATAATTACCGAATGGTCATTTTAGAGCCTCCTCAACGGCATTTTGGGGAGATTTTCAAAGAGATGGATAAGCTAACAAAATTCAGCCTGGGGCAGTTTTTTACCGCAGCCAGGTTGGCATGGTTGAAATGCTGCTTGATCGATGCCGTTGAAGAGAGGGTACATAAATTAAGGGCATGGGAATTGACCGCCGGGCAGGTGGATAAAGTGTACAAGGAAGCCCTGTCAAATATAGATGCGTCTCAAACACGGAGAGAAATCATAAAAGCCAAGGAAAGGGCCCTGGAATCCTTAAATGATATCAGGACGGATTCCACGAGGGAAGTGGTTCGGGTGGCCATTGTGGGTGAGATATATACAATCCTGGAGCCCTATGTGAATCAGGATGCGGAACGCCATCTGGGCAGATTGGGCGTGGAAATAGATAAATCCCTGTATCTCAGCAGATGGGTAAATGATCATTTGTTGGGCGGGTTCCTGCCCCTTGAGAGTTCCAGGGATGCACTAAAAATGGCTGCCCCCTACCTTAATTCCTTTGTTGGGGGGCATGGCAGAGAAAGTGTAGGTTACACCGTAAAATACGCTAGGGAGAGCTATGATGGGGTGATCCAAATAGCCCCTCTGACCTGCGGGCCGGAAATAGTGGCCGAAGCCATCCTACCAGAGGTGGCCGTAAAGGAAGGGATACCTGTAATGACCATCTATGTGGATGAGCATTCCGGTGAGGCGGGATTGATAACCCGGCTTGAGGCTTTTGTGGATATGATCCGCCGCAGGAAATATCATGGATGGGATGCCGCAGCGGGGCAGGAAAGGGGGTTTGAAGATGTATTATCTCGGGGTTGATGTTGGGTCTGTCAGTACCAATATGGTTTTAATGGATCGGAAACATAAACTTGTGGAGAGTATATATCTGAGAACCAATGGCCAACCGATACAAACGGTTCAGAAGGGTTTGAAGATACTGAAAGAATCCATGGGTAAGGATATAAAGATTTCAGGCGTGGGGACAACCGGCAGTGCCAGAAGACTTGCTGCCATAATTGTGGGGGCCGATGCGGTCAAGAATGAGATAACTGCCCATGCTGTGGCAGCATTGAAGGCGGTACCAAAAGTTCGAACAGTTATAGAAATCGGCGGTCAGGATTCGAAAATTATAATTTTGCGTGATAACACGGTGGCGGATTTCGCCATGAACACTGTTTGTGCGGCGGGAACCGGTTCTTTCTTGGATCAGCAGGCTGCAAGGCTTAATCTACCCATCGATGAGTTCGGACATCTGGCATTAAAATCCAAAACACCGGTGAGGATAGCGGGGAGATGTTCTGTTTTCGCTGAATCGGATATGATTCACAAGCAGCAGATGGGACATAACTTAGAAGATATTATTGCGGGCCTTTGTGAAGCCCTGGCCCGAAACTATTTGAGCAATGTGGGAAAGGGTAAAGAGATATTGGCCCCCGTGGTATTCCAAGGGGGGGTAGCAGCAAATTATGGTATGAGGCGGGCTTTCAAAAGAGAACTGGACACAGAGATTTTGGTACCGGAGCATCATGGTGTTATGGGGGCCGTGGGGGCGGCGCTGCTGGGGAGGGAAGCCGTGATGAAAAAGGGTGGGGAAAGCGGTTTCAAGGGCTTTGAGATGATCAACTATGATTTCAATGTAAGAAGTTTTGAATGTAATGGATGTGCCAACTGCTGTGAGGTGGTTGAAATCAAGGAAAATTTCAAGATATTAG
>JAAYRB010000045.1 GCA_012519005.1 Clostridia bacterium | reverse complement strand
CGCATATGCGTGGTTTTTTTATTTATAAAAGTTTCCGAACTAATGCACATATGCACTTCTGCGGCATAACCATATATGGATTGCTCTTCCCGTGGCTTTATTTGCGGGGATTTTATACTGTTGAGCCGGCTGTGATGATATGGGAGGGCTGTGGAAGTGGTCAGTGAAAATGTTCTATATATAATCGGTTTTGCCTTTGTGGTGGTTTACTTGCTTTTGGGTATTGATGATTTCATCTGGGATATATTCAATTTGTTTAAAAGAAGAAGGTTCAGGGGTAAACCCCTAGATATACGTAAACTTGAGGAGATACCGCCAAAACTCTTGGCTATAGTGGTGGCGGCCTGGCATGAGGAGGATGTTTTGGAGGATGTCATAGATAATATCATTGCATCCGCCCTATATCCTAAATCCATGTATCATATTTTCCTTGGTGTCTATCCCAATGACGAGGCTACCATCACTGCCGCCCATGCCCTAGCGGAAAGACATCCCAATGTGCATGTGGTTATAAATCATAAGCCCGGGCCCACATGCAAGGCGCAGAATATCAATCATGTGATCGGGCAAATCAAATTACTCGAGAGGGAAAGAAACTGGCGTTTTGCATCCCTGACGATTCATGATTCCGAGGATTTGGTGCATCCTTATGAGTTCAAGGTGACAAATTACCTCCTTGATTATCATGAGGCGCTGCAGTTTCCCGTTTTTCCCTTGATCCGGAAGCCAAATTTCAGGAATTTTTTCGAGAATATTACAACCGGCACCTATGCCGATGAATTTGCTGAGCATGATTATATCAATATGGTCAATCGCCGCAATTTGGGCGCCCACGTACCTTCCGCGGGAACTGGTTTTGTGCTTTCTAGAAATGTCATTGAGAGTTTTAGTGATGGGGATATTTTTCCGGAAAATAATTTGACGGAGGATTACCGTTTGTCGCTGACTCTATTTAAAAAGGGTATACCCATCTACTATGTTTTTGAAAGGCTGCCTAGGTTGGGGGAAAATAATAGACTGGTATGGGATTTTATTGCTACCCGCTCCATTTTTCCCAACTCCTTCAAGACAGCAGTGAAGCAAAAATCCCGATGGGTTTTCGGGATCACTATCCAGTCCCTGGGTATCAGGGATGTCTTTACTAGGGAAAAGATAGGCTTTGTGGCCAGATATTCTCTCTATAAGGATCTGAAGGCGAAGGTTGCTAACTTAGTAAATCTCATTGGGTATCCGGTGCTAATATATTTTGCCGTTTCACTTTTCAATCCTTTTCTGGGGGCGATTTACCCGAAGTACAGTCTCAGTTGGTATCTGGCCTTGGGGGTTATTATTTTAATGTTGGAGCGGCAGACATTTAGAGCCATTGCCGTTTACAATGTTTATGGGATGCGCAGTGTGTTTTTCGCCTGTTTATTCCCGCCCTTTATTCCTGTTCGTCTTTTTTGGGGCAACATACTTAATTTCATATCCACAATCAAGGCCTATGGGAAGTTTTTTTCTAGCCAGCGGGCAGGGAGTGCTGAGGCAGGGGTGGCAAAACAGGAGAAGAATAAATCCCCTACCGATGAAAAAGAAAAGAAGAGGCGGTTCACCTGGGATAAGACCGCACATAGTTTTTTAGAGGATCATGTCTTGGAGCGGTTCCATATAAAGCTGGGCGATGCCTTTTTGGCAAATGAGCAAGTGACCGCAGAGCAGTTGGAAAGGGCTTTACTATCTGTGGAGGATGGGGAGCCTCTTGAGGATTTCTTGGTAAGCCAAGGGATCATAAGTGAGGAAGAAATGTTCTCGGCTTTAGCAAATATAAAGAGGATCCCCTATGTGGAAGAGGTGGGTATAGAGAGTTACTGCCTTCCGCAGTTTGCACCTTTTTTTGATGAGGCATTGATGAGGGAGATGCTTGCCGTTCCGCTGCTCCGTACCCAGGAGGGCTTTGTTTTTGCTTTTAGCCAGAGCAGCCCTACGGATGCACGGAGGTTTTTTGAGCAAAAATACGGTATTGAGATCAAGACCTCGCTTATGTCTACTCATGGTGTTAAAAATGCACTGAATATCATGTATGGATCCCACCACTGCACACCGCCGGAATCCCTGATATTTTCACTCTATGAGAAGGGGTATATAGACTACGAACAGGTGATCACAGCCGTCAATTACAAAAGCAAACTAAATATCAGTGATGATGATATTTTGATGGCTACGGGTTTGTTGGCGAGCCACAGGCTGATGTCTAGTAGAGCTTAGGTATCAGGTTATGCCCATGGGCAGCTGTATTTCAAAAAGGGGATGGTAGTATGAAAACATGGAAGCGGGGGTTGGCCTGTTTGTTTTTGCTGGCGGCAGTGATATTTGCCTTCCAGCCCTCGGTTTTAGCCGGGGATAAGAATTTGCAAAATAGAGCAGTCGAGGTCAGGGCCCTGATTTTGCATGATTTAAAGGAAGAAAACTCACTACGTGAGGTGAATATGCTGGATGCCCTTGTAGGGCAGTTTGCCCACCGGATAGAAATATCCCCTAGGCGGGATTTTGATCTTGACAGATTGGATGAATTCTCCCATATCATTTATTTTGGCGAGGTGAAGAAAAGGCTGCCCAAGAAATTCACCAGGGCGGTGGATACCTATGGGGGTTCTTTTTTTGCCATAGGATATAATGCTGAGCGGCTGGGGGATAGGTTCACCTTTATTAGGATGGGGGAGGGGTATGTGCTGCTGTCCCATTTGAATTATTTATCCCCGGAGGTTGTGGAGCCTTTGGCATCATTTCATATGGCATGTAATATAAAGCTGCGGCGTAGGGCCGAGACCTTGGCCTCTGCCACCTCAAAGGGCGGTACCGAGGTTCCCTTTATAGTTAGAAGGGGTGATAATTTTTATTGTTCAGCCAGAGATACATTGAACCCCGTGGGTAAAATTATTACGGAGGCGTTTAACTCATTCTTTAATCAAGAGGAACCGCGGCTGGTGGGTTATTTACGTCTAGAGGATGTCCATCCCAATACCGACCCCATACTTTTAAAGGAACAGGCCAGGTATCTTGCAAAAAAAGGTATTCCCTACATGGTGACAGTGATTCCTGCCTATATCCATGGGGATACCGAATATCATTTATCCCATGCACCGAGATTG
The DNA here is from genome assembly GCA_012519005.1 of Clostridia bacterium. Classification (GTDB taxonomy): domain Bacteria; phylum Bacillota; class DTU086; order DTU086; family DTU086; genus JAAYRB01. The sequence goes on along the minus strand of JAAYRB010000045.1, from coordinate 2,870 downwards.
GTGAAGGTTTTGCAATATATGCAGGCAAATGGAGCCAGCATCGTCTTGCATGGCTACCGACATCAATATAGGGATGATGAAACCGGTGAAGGTTTTGAGTTTTGGGATGTGGAGTATGATAGGCCGGTCTATCAGGAAAGCACGGCAAGGGTGCTGACAGAAGAGGATTTTTCTTCTGGGGACGACTATCTAGATTTTATAAAGGAAGGGGAGGCCTTTGAGCGAGCCTATATAAAATCCGCACTCAGGAAGGGTATCGAGGAACTGGTGGCGTACAGATTGTACCCTGTGGCCTTTGAGGCTCCCCACTATGCCATGTCCCAGAGGGGGTACAAGGTGGTATCTGAGCATTTCAATGCCTATGTCGGATCCTTACAGTTAACCGATGATACTTGGAAGGTCTCCTCCGCCCCTTTAACTGAATCACGCCCTGCTTTTTTGCATGGAATGACCGTTTATCCTGAAACCTTGGGGTATGTGGATGAGAATCTTCGATCCGATCCTTTCAGGCTTATTGAAAGAACCGCAAACAGAAATAAGGGATATACCAAAGCCTATTTGTCGGTCTTCTATCATCCATATCTTGGTATAGATGGCCTCAAAAGAATCGTGGGCATATTGGAAGGCATTGATGGCTTGGAATGGTTGGATTTAAAAGAGGAGGATCTTGCCGTGGAGATGGGCGAGATCAAAATCACCACCAGGGATGGGGGAATCATCGTTGACAAACCCTTCATAGCAAGCGAATTTGAGAAGGATGTGTTTTTAAAATCTTCTGTAAAATGGTTTGCACTGATTATTTTCGGGGGGCCCTATTTAGCTTTTATCTTGACAGCTTTATTCCGAAGACGCTCATCAAGCCAAGGGTCGGCAGTTACTTAAGATTTTTATTATAAAATGGTGTCCGGCCCGGCGGGTTACCATGTTGTTTGTGAAGCAAGGAAATACTCACTATATTTCTCCTTCTTCCCTTTTTGCCCGTGATGGTCTGTATAATCCCTGGGGCTGCCAGCAGCGAAAGGCTTATTTTATGCTATAATCAATCTATTATAAGCTAGGTTATTAAATGCAAATAATTCCAAAGGGGGAGTGGAATTTGAAAGGAAAAGGATTATTAGCAGGAATTGTCCTTATAGTTTTACTGTTGGTTTTGCCTGCCTTCACCAGCTACAACAGTATGGTGGGTTTGGAGGAACAGGTAAATAATAGATGGTCCCAAATTGAAAATCAATTGACCCGCCGGGCGGATTTGATACCCAACTTGGTGGAGACTGTCAAGGGCTATGCCCAGCATGAGGAAGATATCTTCACTGAAATTGCTGAGGCCCGTTCACGCCTGGCCGGTGCTGGTACGGCGGAAGAAAGAATGGACGTGGAGAACCAGCTCACCGGTGCCCTATCCCGGCTTCTGGCCATATCGGAAAATTACCCTGACCTCAAGGCAGACGTAAACTTCCGCCAGCTGCAGGATGAATTGGCGGGGACAGAGAATCGCATAGCTACTTCCAGGAAGGACTATAATGATGCCGTCACTGATTTTAACAGCCGCATCCGCCGCTTTCCCACTGTTATTTTTGCCAATATGATGGGCTTTGACAAGAAAATCTATTTTGAAGCTCCTGAAGGTGTAGAAGAGGCACCGACGGTGGATTTTACCAATGAGTGAGATGAAAAGAAAAATTTCGTTGAGGGTTTTATTATCCCTGACCTTATTGTTTGTTATTTGTTTTACGGTTTCAGCCGCGGCGGCGCCCACGGTGCCCCCGGTACCTGTACCGGCCCGATCTGTAAATGATTTTGGGGATATGATGGAGGATAGCTCCATAGAGAAGATGGAGTCCACGGCCGTGGCACTAAAGAATGCCAGCGGTGCGGAGCTGGTGGTGGTGACGGTGGAGGATTTGGGGGGATATACCATCGAGGAATATTCCCTTGAGCTATTTCGGAAATGGGGTCTAGGGGACAAGTCTGAGAATAACGGTGTATTATTATTAGTCAATAAAGAAAACGCCCTATCGGGAAAGAGCGGTAGGGTGAGAATTGAAGTGGGATATGGTCTTGAGGGGGCCATACCTGATGGCAAAGCCGGAAGGATTCTGGATGATTATGTTCTTCCCTCCTGGTCCAGCGGGGATTTCAATGAGGGAATTTACCAGGGTTTCATGGCACTTGCCTCCGCCATTGCGGAGGAGTACGAGATAGATGTTTCTGGGGAGGGGGATCTGGCAGCGCTGGATGGTTACCAAAGCAGAGGTGAGGGTCTACCCCTCTGGGGCGTTTTTGCCGCAGTTATAATAATTTTATTTGTCAGCTATGCGAATTATCGGATTGCCCGTAGGTTTCCCAGACGCAGGAGCAGAAGCTCCTTTGATAGATGGGGGGGACCCGGCGGTCCCTTTTCCGGAGGCGGTGGGTTTGGCGGCGGTGGAGGTTTTGGGGGTTTTGGAGGGGGTTCTTCCGGGGGAGGGGGCGCCAGCCGTTAAACTGCACATAAATCTAGACTTTTTTTAGGTCGTGGACACCCTCCTCTCCCCTTCCTTCCTTTTCTTTTTCTGAAAGTATTTTTTCCCTTTTCTTCAATACCGCCCAGATAATGAAGAATGAAAACAGGGAGAACAAGAGGGCGTTTATTAAAGCCCCCACGATAAAATCTATGGATAGGGATTGAATATGTTCCAGCTGGAAAAAGCTCTTGGGTTCGTTCAGCACCCCCTCAATATTTCCCACGGATTGTTCAAGGGATTGCCCCAGCTCCCCGCTTATTTCCTGGGTAGAAACACCGATACCGGTGATGAATTTTCCGGTGATGACATTTAGGGTATAAAATATGGGGATAAAAAATCCAGTCCCTAAGTTTGCCGTCACGGCGG
>JAAYRB010000044.1 GCA_012519005.1 Clostridia bacterium | reverse complement strand
GTTTTATTAACAGCATAGGGTATGCTCAAAATGAATTTCAGCACCTTATTACGAATTTGATTAGCGGTATGCCCTGGGCGGCTTACGTGTTTACAGGGTATTCGTTTATTTTAATTTGGTGGGTTTTGTTTTTTCGTTCTAAGTAATAGATGGATGCTGTAAATAAGGGTTTCCAGGAAGGCAAGGCGTAAATAAGACATGGATGCAATTCTATAAAAAATTATGACCAGTGAAATTTTAGCCCCCTATTTTGAGATGCGGCTGCATCCAGCTGGGTGGTTTTTTTTTACTGGTCCGATGGGAGGCTATATATGCCGTTATTTACCACATCCGGCCCTTACTTCTTTTATGTCGATAATTGTCTAAATAAACACTAATGGATGTAAAAATAAAGGTATTAAAGTGAGTGAAATAGAAAATATTGTTTTAGGAATGATTTGCCATTAGCCAACAAATTTAACTAAAAGGCCACTATTAAGAATTAGTCCAGTTTATTATAGTAACACTCTCACTCTAGGAACTGGGTTTTTTCCGGAGTCAAAGCCTGTACAGAGGAAATTGTCTAAAGGTGGCCTGGATAGATGTAAGCAAATGTGGTCAGTTTTGCTTTTTCCGCTGTAATAAAAGTCCTTAAAGAGGCCAATCAATAAATGACAACAAAAATAAGGAGGTGCAGGGAAATAATTATTAGACGCAGCAAAATGGACTTTAGGTGACTTAGTTATCTCTCTGCTATGGCGGTATCCAAAAAACAGCGAGACCATGCAAAGGATTGGATTGTGCATGGCCTTTTGTATGTGAAGATACTATTTTATTTATGCTGGATGGGGGAAGGGGGTCCATATGCTTAATATAAAACTAAAAAAGAAACATAAGAAACATGCCTCCGGTGGGGGTAAAAACATATCAGTAAAATTAATAATTACCTTAACGGCCTTATTGGTATTATTGTTGGCCCAGGGGTCCATAGCACTTTATTCACAACATACATTAAAAACAGAAGTTGTTGAGCAGTGGAAAAAGGATGCCGTTGAGCTGGCTGAAGAAGCGGCAAAAAGGGCTGAAAATGCAGATGCGTGGCTTCATACAATGGAGGAAGTTACGGAAAACAAAATAGAAGATGTGGGGAAAATGGTAGCCCTGCTGGATAAAATTGACAACCAAAGCATATCCCTTTTAGCAGAAGAAATTGATGTTTCCGAGATTAATTATGTTGAAAATGGAGAAATTGTTTATTCGAACCTACCTGACAATATTGGCTATATCTATCCCGATGATCACCCATTGAAAACCTTTTTAGAAGGGCAAGAAGGCAGTATGCATGAGGCCGTCAGAGAAAGTACCGTAGATAATAACAGTTATAAATACGGGGCGATAAAAATAGGAGATGGCAAGGCAGTACAGATTGGCATTATTGCAGATGATATAGAGGCTCAAAGGAAAAAGTTTAGCTTTCAAAATATCGTTGATGAACTAAAAAATATTGATAATATTACATATGCCTGCATTTCGGATGAAAACATGAAAATACTTGCCCACAGTGACCCGGGCATGGTAGACACGGTATACGAAAGTGGGATTTTAGATAAAGGGCCAAAAGAAGGATCCGCACAGGGGACAAATGATGCCATAACGGAAGCCACATCGGGGGCAACATCAAAAGCAGATATAACCGGGGCTTCTCCACATGGTGACGAGGTCTCCACAGGGACTACGGATGCGGACGCATATGATGTGAATGTTCCATTGTACAGCAGCGGCAAAAATTTCGGGACATTCAGTATGGGTATCGCCATAGATAAGGCAACTATTGACACAAAACTTGCACACAGCTTGAAAAACATCATACTTATAGCCCTGGTGGTTTTTATTGCCGGGGGATTGGTACTGCTGGGAACTACCCATAGGATATTAAGGCCGTTAGAAGTTGTGGCAGGCATTTCTGAACATATATCCGCCGGGGATTTAACGAGGAGATGCGAAATAGATGCAAACAATGAAATAGGCAGCCTGGCTAAAAGTTTCAATGAAATGGGTGACAAGCTAAGGGGCTTAATTGGCAATATAAAAAAGGTTGCTGAAGATGTGACCACAGCCTCAGAAGGCCTTGCCGCCTCTTCTGAAGAAGCCAATGCACAGGCGCAGGAAGTTACGGCAACCATGGATACCATAGCAAAAGGAGCCACGGAGCAGGCCCAATATGTTGAAGATGGGGTGAACCTAACCAGCAATCTTACAGAAAATTTGGGCGAGTTAGCAGGAAGCACCAGAACAATACTCCAATTTACTGATGAGGTAAGGGATGCAAATACAAAAAGTGCTTCCGATATAAATGTTCTGAAAGACAGAACATTGGAAAACAATGAAGCCATAGGGAATGTTGAACAAGTTATCCTCGCCATGGAGGATAAGGCAAAGGATATAGAAAAGATGCTGTTAGCAATTACTGCGATAGCGAACCAAACTAATTTGCTGTCCTTAAATGCCAGTATAGAAGCAGCCAGGGCAGGGGAACATGGCAGAGGTTTTGCCATCGTAGCGAACGAAATAAGAAGTTTGGCAGACGAATCAAATAAATCAGTTAATGAAATTAAAACCATTGTAGATGAGGTAAAGAAAGACAGCGAAAGTGGCAATCGGGCCATGGAAGAGGTCAGGGACAGAACAAAGGACCAGACAGAGGCGGTGGACAGAGTCAGTGAGTCCTTTGGTATTGCGTACGATGCCGTGGAAAAGATAAGTTCCATGATCCAGGACATGGTCAAGGGTATAGAGCAAATGGATGAGGATAAGGCGGAAATACTGGATGCAATAGGGCAGGTTTCTTCTGTTTCTGAGGAAACGGAAGCAAATGCCAAATTTTCGGCAGGTATTATGGCGGAACAATCCCAGGCAGTGGAGGAAGTGGCTTTGTCAGCGGAAAAACTAAATGATTTATCCATGATTCTGATTTCAGAGATGGAGAAGTTCAAGGTCTAGTTCTTGTGTCCAAGTTGGCTTAGGAATTACCTAGTTAGTCAAAAAAATCCATATGTATCTGTAAGTAACTTTATCCTTAGACATTTATTTGGCCGGGGCTGCAAAGAAATGGCAGTAAGGGCAATGCTTCCAGGTTTTATGTTCCTTTATCAGATAGGATTTTCATGGAAGACAAACCAATGTTTGCCCCACGATATAATCAAAAACTATTTCAGCATTACCTGAATAAACATTTTCCTGGCGCAATCTAATGGCGTCCTTAATGTTTGCGATTACCTCATCAAATGTTTTGCCATCAAAGCGGCATTCTTTCAGCTGGGGACAGGAAGCCGAAAAATGGTCTTCTAGGCTTTCCCCAACAAAAATAGTAAAAACCTTTTGCATCCTAGGTCACCTACTTTCTGTTATTATTATTTTCCAACAATAATATTTATTTGTGCTTGTCAAAACTAAGGATTCTATATATAGGGGATATATCCTTCAAGGGAAGTATTAGCACAATGCACAAACTTATGTCCTGCACAGGACGGCATCTAGGTAACAAACACCTAAAACTATATGCCGTCTTGTTTATGTAGGTTGGATTGACCGAAATTTGTGAATATACAGCAACCTGCCGCTGTGCAGGTTATTTTTATGTCCAGCTGTAATTTCTACCCAGAAACATTATAAAGGGGTCAATGCCACACACATAAATAATGCAAGAACGAAACATGCCAACACTCTTTTAGTTTTCATAGAAAAACCCCCTTTTTAGTTTGCAAGCATAAATGTTTATCTTTTTTCCTGACCTTCCCCCTTTTGGTCTATTTTGAATATGGCCTTTGGATATTCCTTCTATTTAAACAAAAATGGGGCTAAATTCAGGATACTAACTGGTTGCCGCGGCCTGTTTTTCGATTTATCGAAGCATGCATGTTGTAAAGAGGCAAGGAATCATTGAAAAATTACTAATGTACCTAATGAAATACTTTGGGCTAGCCTGGAAGAGCCAAAAGCAAGCAAAATTTTTATACCACTGGCTTAATTAACAGTGTAACCCAGTTTATCTGAATAACGTGACCTGATGTCATTACAAATCCAATAAGTTCATGTTCACCGGCTTTAGCAGGCAAAACTGTCCCAACCTTATTCAAGCCCCCAAGCTAAGGGGTTGGGCGTAAGACTTTGTAACTATACTTTGTTTAGGCTTTCATTTGTTCCCAAACAATTTAACAGGGGCATAGACTGTTTTCACGAGGGGCCAGTTTTTTAGAGTCCCACTTTGTCCGAGTTGTGGATAGTATATATATACACCTAAATTTCATATTGCGTACAAAAATGTTATCCCGGGCCTGTTTTGCAGGTTGCGGGATTATTTTTTTATCATTAACACCCAAGAACATCCAAGGAATGGCATGGTGGGTCAATTAGATTCTTTAAATGAAAGACTAAGAGGTCCTGACAATTAAAAATTCTATAAAGGGAGGAAAAAAGGTGAGAAAAAGAAAGCGATTAACCAACAGAGAGATACTGGTTCTGGGTCTAGTATGGATAGAGAAGGAGGTATTGGCCACAGCTGCGGAATACAGCAATATCCTGAATATTGACGAATACGAGGTTAGAAAAGCAATAAACCTATTGGACACAAAGAGATGGATAAACAAAGAGAACTGCGGCAGAAATGGGCTTAGGTTGACAATTGGAACCAGGGAAATCCCTGGGTATGCAATAAAAATTATCAATGACAACTTATCTTTGTATGACAACTACTTCAACTTAAAATCAAAGCAAAAGATAGTTATGCATCTTATTAAGGGCGGGAAGAGGGGGCAAGGGCAATGAGTAAAAAGTGGTATAAAAACATCACACCTAATGAGTTCTGGGTAAAATATGTTCAGGATTCAGTCGAGCTGGTAATTTCCTTTTATCTGGCTGAAAGGGTACCTGTGACAGACATTGACGAGGTTTGCTGGTTAACGGTAAGGGATGCTTGTTTAGAAATAGGGGGCCTCTATGATGTTGAACAGCAAGAGTGTTTTTATAAACTAATAAAGGAATATATGACTGATTACATTGAAAAGAAGGGTGGCTATAGTAAGCTAAAGCTATACACAGCAGAGGAAATAGATGCAATGGAAGAAAAACTCGATGCGGAACTCTCCGACTGGCTTGAAAAGCATCATAAAACTTTTCCCGGCCAACGCTGCCAAAAGAAAAAAAATAAAAGTAAGCAAAAGGATAACATAGTTTATTTGCATAGCAAAAGTGATGAATAGAAATACGGCAGCAATCTGTAATTATTTGCCCTGAAAATCACAAAAAATACCTTCAGCAAGCTGGGGGGGTTAAGCCTTGCTGATTTATTTATATATTTGTTAAAATACAGGCAAAGATGGAAACGAGGAGGGTGAAGGCAATGGGAGATGCCAAAAGGATTTTGGACATAAATGATGTATCTGAAAAATCGGAAAATATCAAGGATCCCAGCCTTGAATATTTATTTTTGGATCATAAAATTGATAAATTGTTACTTGAAATCAGGTCAGAAATTGCAGATTTAAGACGGGAACTTAGAAAAGATATAGCTGATTTAAAACAAGAAATTAGATCAGAGATAAGAGGTTTGCGGTAAAATACGGGCTTGACAGGCCGGATTGCGGATAGGATTTCAATGACAACACTGATGGCTTCTGACGGGATCCTAAAGAGCTAGAAAGGCCGAAGGCTGGGCTCATGATCAGCCCTATGGTATAGCAGGAGTAATTTATTACAGGCATTGTTTTTTAGCCATAAACGAACGAGTTTACATTCATTTGCTGACACGGGTGCAGGACTGTATCCCCTGCCGTACAATATCTTTTTCATGCACTGGTTAAGCAGTGCTTTACTGCAAAAACAGTAACGCAACTTAAAAGCGTTTTTGCCAAGCCCACCCGGCGGCCCAGCCTATGGCGAGTAAAATGAACCCACATGATCAACCTATTAATGCGGGTTCACTTTTGTCGTTTTTTGGGTATTTTATGCCCTTCTGATTGCTGTTAAAGCTATTTGCTTCCATGGCGATTTCCTCTGCCTCGTTCCCATAGGCTAGGTCGACTAAGGCAATTTCTATTTTTGCACTGCATTTATTTCATGCGTCTGGCTCTTTCTCTAATATCCGTGGATCGTTAATGCCAATCGGGTCACTTCTTCGGCTTGGAGTAACCGCCTTTTTTGCCTTTTCAATAATTATATTTCTCCCTTCCTCCATCCATGTAACCTTTGCTCCACTAGCCTCACCAACAAATCTGAGAGGAATAAAGGTTCTGCCCCTTATTATCCGTGGAGACAGCCGCAGTCTTTTGCTGTTGCCATCAATAAAGGCTTCTCTGTTCCCTATGTTTAGTTTAATTTCTAGCCCTTGCTTGGCGCCTGTAACAGTTTGGGTGTCGCCACTCCACCCAATTGACAGCCCCAACTTCTCAAATATTGGCCTGAATTCAACCAAGGTTACACCGGATTCTACAATGGGGTCAACACCGAAATTGACTTTATCATTGTCCACAAACACTTTTATTGGTTTTTCTGCTAAAGCAACATTCACCGAAAAAACAGGTATAATCAAGGCCAGCAATAAAACCACCCATGCTCTTTTTCTCATAACAAACTACTTCCTCAAATGGTTGTAGATACAATGTTCTGTTTATAGGGAAATATATCCTTTAATCGCTATATAGGAAAGAGACTTCACTAAAGGCCCTTAATTTCTTCAATATTTTAAATTGTCATACATGCCAATGAAGGATAACCTTTTTGCACTTATTGTCTTTTGTAGTGGGCTCCATTCATATACAAGAATTTATAGGTTTTTCAAATCCAGGTCAATGTAAATTCTGTAATACTTAGATCCCTCATCGTTTTTGTAAGGCCTGCTGACTTCCAGCACTTCCAGCTCCTGGTGTTCCTCAAGAAGTTCTATAACCCTCCCTATTTCATCTTCCTTTCCAGTTAATCGAACCTTAACCACCTTGACTCACCCCTTGCAAATTTTATAATTGCCGTTTTTATAGAATTTATCACTAAAGGCCTTGTTCCACAAGCCTTTACCGGCTAGGTTAATGAGTAAATGCGACGTTTGCATACCTAAGAACGGCACTTCCGTACCTAAATGCGACATTTTTTTATTGATGTCGTATTTTCTTATATATTGGCACTCAGCAATGGATATATATGGTAAAATTCTGAGCACTGAAGAACAAAAGGTTATTCTAACACTTTGCAGCATGGTCAGCCCCGAAGATAGGGAATTCAATAGGTATATGTTTAGAATAGCAGATTTTATGAAACTCCTTGGTGTGGAAACAAAAACAAAATATACTGAAATTCCCAAGATCACTAGGTCACTTATGAGTTGGGTATTTGAAATAGAGGAAGATGGAAGGTTAATACAAATGTCATGGCTAAGCAGTGCGGTTTATGAAAAGGGAAGCGGCTATGTTGAGCTTGAGTTTAGTCCAAGGTTGAAGCCATATCTGTTGCAGTTGAAAAGCCTATTTACGATAAAATCAGCCAGAAAGCCCACTATCTTTAGTGGTGGGATGAATGGCTTTTCTTTTTAAACGCTAGCTATATGCTTGGCAACTGTATAATTAGCATGATATAATATAACTATGAATAAACGATGGAAACACTCAAAAACAACGGTATATAATATCGGCTATCATTTAATTTGGTGTTCCAAGTATCGGCGTAAGGTATTAGTTGGAGAAGTAGAAAGCCGATTAAGGGAACTGATTTTAGAAAAAGCAGGGCAGTTTGATGCTGAGATTAACACCATGCAAATTATGCCCGATCATGTCCATTTATTTGTAAAATCTACACCTGTGCTTAGCCCGCATTTTATAGTACAACAACTAAAAGGCTATACATCCAGGATACTTAGAAAAGAATTTTCCGAACTTAGAAGTCGAATACCAACCCTTTGGACACGTTCATATTATTGTGAATCTGTGGGCCATATCTCTGAGGACAGTGTTAAGAAGTATATTGAGGAGCAAAAGAACCAATGAAAACCTATTCATTCAAGCTATACCATGCCAAGCGAAACAAGAAACTGCATAGAGCCATCAACATCTCCGGTAACATCTATAACCACTGCATAGCCCTACATAAGAGATATTATCGCATGTATGGCAAGCACTTAAATATGTATAAGCTTCAAAGGCATATCACTAAGCTAAAAAAGACTGATAAGTTTAGTTTCTGGAATATGCTGGGCTCTCAAGCCATACAAGATATAACCCAACGGATAGATAGAGGCTATAGGTTGTTTTTCCGCAACCTTAAACAAGGTATCAGGACAGCCCCTCCTTCCTTTAAAAAAGTACGCAAATACAAATCCTTTACCCTTAAACAAGCTGGCTTCAAGTTAGGCGATGACAACCATATCAAAATTATGGGACAAGGGTACAGATACCATAAATCCCGTGAAATAGAAGGTAAAATAAAGATAGTAACTATTAAAAGAGATCCCTTGGGGGATATTTATATTTACCTCGTATGCGAAACAGAAGAAGCCACCGTTAAGCCAAGATCGGGTAAAAGCGTCGGGCTTGACTTTGGGCTGGGAACATTTTTAACAACTTCAGATGGAAACAAGATAGAATCCCCACTATTTTTCAAAGAAGGCTCCAAAGAAATCAGGAAACTTAACCGTTCTTTATCAAGAAAAAAGAAAGGTTCAGCTAATCGCAAAAGAGCTAGGTTCGACCTGGCCCGGGGTCATAAGCGTATTGCCAATAGACGCAGAGATTTTCATTTTAAACTTGCTAAAGAGTTGAGTGAAGCCTACTCATGTATCTGCATAGAAGATCTTAACTTAAAAGGCATGCAGAGACTTTGGGGTAAAAAGGTATCTGACCTAGGTTTTGCTGACTTTGTGAGAATATTGGAGCATCAGTGTCATAAAACAGGCACGGAGCTAATTAAGATAGACCGTTACTATCCCTCAAGTAAGACCTGCTCTAGCTGTGGGCATGTGTTAGAGAAACTATCTCTTTCTACCCGCACATGGACTTGCCCTGATTGCAAGGCAAAGCATGATCGGGATAGGAACGCGGCAATTAATATTCATAGAGTTGGGGCATCAACTTTTAAAGGAGAAGTTGTAAGACCTGCGTGAGCAGGCATTCTTTGATGATATTAGAATCCCATGACTTCAGTCGTGGGAGTATGTCAAGGCGAGTGTTAAAGTGTGAAGATATATATGCAAGATATTCTGATTTCAAGAGAAGGGTAATACTAATGCCACAAAAAGAACTGAAGAAATATTCCGATATTTATTTTGAGTTTAGGGAAATCAAAACTGGAAGAAGTGTCACGGCATTGAAGTTTTATATAAAAACTAACACGAAAAATATAGAAGCATCTACAAAAAACCAACTGGCTGTCACAGCCGAAGAAGAACCTTCTGAAGAAATAGACAAGGATGTTGCCGATAAAGCAGAACTGCTTGTAGCTGAAGGTATTGCCGGACCCAAAGCCATCACCCTCGGGGCAAAATACAGCATGGAAAGAATTTTAGAGAACATAGAATACACCAATAAAAACAGCCCGGACAACCCTGGATATCTCGTAACGGCCATTGAGCAGGACTACGCCGGGGCAGCAGATAAGGCAAAAGAGGTAAAGGAGCAGGAGAAGACAAAGAAAGGCAATGACCTTGAGGACAAGTACAAGGATATATACATAAGCTAGAAACCGCCGGAACTTTAGATAAAAAACCCGGCGGTTTTTGTGTGTGCAGGTAAATATTGTTTTTTGTTTTCGGCCTTGTGTGATAGTATGGAATCATACAGTGCAATCAATTGAAAGTGGGGATCAGCTGTCAACTACCCCACGGACAAATCCGGGGGCTTGTTAAAAGCCCAAAGTTGACCCGCCTAAGTGCCTTTAGGCACTACGTTATTTTAGTCAAGATACCCTGGGGTGCTTCTCCAGCCCCAGGCCCTATCGTCCGGCATTAAACAGCAAGCCGGGGTGTTAGCGAGCAGTGTGCCGGGCTTGACAAGCTAAGATAACATTGGCCAGGAGAGACAGACGAAAGTCTGCGTTACAAGCCCCTTACGGGGCCCCGAAAGGAGGAGAGAAACCCCAGGGGGTAGCTAATAAGTAAAACCTGTTATTGCTTACCTCCCCACGGATAAATCCGGGGGTTTCTCGCAATGGTTTGATGAAAGACAAAACCTATGAACTAATAGAAAAACTGTATATGGAGATGCAAAAAGGTTTTAATGAGACCAATAACAGAATTGATGCCATTGAAAAAACTGTAATTAAAATTGAGCATGACCACGGGGAGAAGTTAGACATCTTGTTTGACGGCCAGCAAGCAATTAATGAAAAACTAGAGGAACACACCCTGCGTTTAGACCGTATCGAAAGTAAACTAGGCACCCATGATATTCAAATCCATGTGCTGGATAAAACAAAGGCTGATGCCAAATAACACATCCCCTGTTAATAAATAAAAAAATTGCTTCGGCTCTCTGTTTTGAGTCAGAGCAATTTTTATGGAGGTCAACCCCCCCCAACATAGACTAGGTAATGTTTTTATCATTTCGCCAAGGGGTTTTGTGGTGTTGATTAATGGTATAATATTGACATAATACTAATTAATATATTTTTTGAAGGAGGTACCAGTATGGGCTCGGTAATTTTAACAGAAGAAATGATAAGAAAGAAAACGGTGCCCATTTTTAGAAATTATCCAGTAGAGAAGGCCGTGTTGTTTGGCTCATACTCAAAAAACAATGTTCACAGCAATAGCGACGTTGACCTATATATAGATACAAACAACGAATTAAAAGGCCTTGATTTTGTTGGGTTATTGGATATCCTGACCGAAACACTAGGAACAGAAATAGATTTAATTGATAGGTCGCACATTGAAGAAGGGTCTTTGATTTTTAATGAAATTCAAAGCGGGGGAACAGTTATTTATGAAAAATCAAAGGATTGTTAATAAAATAATTGACCATATTGATTCAATTTTGGAGTACACGGGCAATGAAAACTATTCAGGATTTAGGAAAAACAAAATGATGATGGAAGCATGTATTTTTAACCTCAGCCAAATTGGTGAATTAGTAAATAAATTAGATGAAAAGTACAGGGATATAAACCGTGAGATACCTTGGTTTAAGATGCGTGGATTGAGAAATCGTATAGTTCATGATTATGAGGGTGTAAATCTAAGACTAATATGGGAAGTCATTGATAGGGATATTGCACCATTAAAAAAACAGCTAACAAAACTAAAATAAATTTTGTGCTGTTTTTCACCAGCCTGCCGCCGTGCAGGTTATTTTTATGTCCGGATGTTTTTTGCCGATAAACATTATAAAGGAGGTTAACGCCAAAATTATTTTAAAGTATATTACATAATCAAGCTTTGAAATGTTTTTTGTCTTAGGGGACTGCCCCTATAGTGAAAATAACCAAAATTTCATGGAGGTGCTTTATATTATGTTTAAGCGTGTAACTGCTGTCCTATTGTTAATCGCTTTCGTTTTATCTTTAAGCCTCACCGCCTTTGCCAATACGGAACAGGTGGATGTCTATGATAAGGAAAAGAACCTAACCAGGAGTGTTGTATTCTCCATTGGCCTTGACGAATACTTTGTAGACGGCAATACCAACGGCATCAAAATGGACGCAAAACCCTTTATAGAAAACGGCCGTACATTTGTCCCTGTTCGCTATTTAGGTAATGCTCTTGGTGTAACCGATGAATTTATTGGCTGGGAAAGCCCCAAGGTAACCTTTAAAGAACCGGGCTTCCCGAAGGTTGAGCTATCAGTGGGCAAGAAGGAAATAAAAAGTGATGGTACTGCTAAATCAATGGATACTGCACCCTTGCTTCGTTCCGGCAGGACATATCTTCCTGCAAGATTTGTAGCAGAGGCACTAGGTTATGAGGTTGACTGGGATGCAGATAACAAAGTTGTAGTTTGCTGGCCGGCAGGAACAGATAAGCCCGATGTGAGCAATGTTGTTGACCATATAAAGGGAGAACAGCCGAAGGAAGAGCCGAAGCCTATACAGCCGGGACTGCCTAAAGGCGATCCAGATGAGTTAATAGCTAAGGCAAAACCTTTTGATGGCAAGCCTTTTGATTTTGGGAAGTATGATGTCTACGACCTTTATAAAAACAGGAACCTTAAAGGTGCGGATGCCATGCATGTTACAGTAAATGATTTCGGTGCTAATGGCATAAGGCTTGGCGATAGAACCGTGATACACAGTGTGGAAGTAACCCCCGAGGGGATCATTACTACAACAACAAGCTTAGGTAATATGGGCCCTGAAACCTATTTGGTAGAAGAAGGAAACCTTGTAAGGTATCATATACAACCGGCATTGATGGGGCAGCCTACAAAAACTTATTTAACAGAACCTCAATACATCTATGCCCTTGACAGTAATGACAATAGACTTTCGCAGCCGGACTTGACGAAAATGCCTCAAATTATACTTAAAGCACCTGGCGGCTATGCATTGATTATTGATAACCCTATCTACAAAGGAAATTAAGGAGGCAAAGTGATGATTAAAAACATAAAAACACCATTACTCTTGTTGCTGGCTTTATTCCTCCTTCTCCCCTCTCCCCAGGCTCATGGGGCAGAGGGGGATTTGATTCATCAGGAAGTTATTGCATCCTACTTTGATGTCTGGAAGGGCAACAACTGGCAGGATACAGATAATGACGGCATAGCTGATAAGCCAGGACAAAGGAAGCAGCCTAAATTCACATATACGGCTCCCGATGAAATATTGGAGAAGTATATTATCACTGATGTTAAGATCAAAGAACCTGTAACAGAGAGCCTGTATGAGAAGGCCGGGGGAAGGAAGAGCCAGCCCGATGGCAGCGAAGGAGAGATGGTTTGGGATGAGTTCAGTGAGTGGTACAATTTTTACTTAGCAGACATCCATAAAGCTAATGCTAATCTTGTAAATGCGGAGGAAGGAAAGGCAGAAGTAGCCTGGGATATAACACTAAAAGCCCCGGCCTACGAACATGCAGTTGACCTAACAGAAAAGGCAAACCGTGACTACTTAGGGCTTCCCACCTCCCTATTTACTGATTTAAACGAAGGCTATCGCTGGTATATGCCTGGGGTAATTGAATGGTATGGCATCCCCAAAGAAGGCGGGCCGGACCTTTATGTAGGAAGCATTGACCCCGGTACTGATACAGTAAAGCCCGGTGAAACCTATACCGTAGAAGTGGTCTATGGTTTAATGGACACTTACGATGAACCTGTGAAGGGCAGGCTTGAACTAACTCATAACGGTAATCCCTTGAGCTGTGTTGACGGCAGAATCGAAACCTTTGACCCAGGTGAAGAAAGGACCTATACCTGTAATTTTACCGGTGTGGCAGGACAAAATTCAGAACTTGTAGCCCGTATAGTACCCATTGATCCACCCGAAGATATTGACATGAGCAATAATGAGAAGAAAGTGATTGTTCCCATGGAAGGTGAGGCCCCAAAACAGGTAGGTAAAGGCACCCTGGACTTAAGGGCTTATACTGAAGGCGGTAAGGACGTATGGGGTAAAACGGTGCCGGGGGAAACAAGGCCCAAGGAAAATGGCGTTCAGACAGCTAAGCTCATGGACATCATTGAGGCGAAATTTACTGCACCTAGTGACCCGGGCGGCGGGGAGTGTTATTCACTTGTCACCTGGGAGCTGCAGGAGGCAACAATAAGCTACCCTGAGAGACACCCTGACTTCACTTTTGGCTGGCCAAAAGATCCTGTAGGTAAAGTTAGCCTTGATATGCCCATAGAGAAAGGAAGCAATAGTACGGAAATAGAGTTTATTGAAAATTGGTCTATGAACGGGGCGTTCTTGTATCTCGCAATGGAAGATAGGATGCTAGATGGGCCGACTTATTATGATATAACAGTTAATTATGAAATTCTTTGGGAGTATTGGGATGGGCATGTTAGCGGCCGCAAGTACAAGTATGGTAGAGAGTTTACAAAAAATGCAACAATTGCCGCAGTAGCATAAAACCCGCCCAGCCTGTAATCCAATGATACCAAGGCTTAGCGGGTTCTATTGTTTTTATTGGTGCCGAAGGCGGGGGTCGAACCCGCACGGGCTTTAAAGCCCACTGGATTTTGAGTCCAGCGCGTCTGCCTATTCCACCACTTCGGCGGGCAAGATATTGAATGCAACGCAATCTTAATAATACCAAAACAAAATCCAGTTGTCAATAGGGGTGTTGGCTCAGTTTTTCTACAGAAGGCCTATGGGCCTAGGGATCCGGGATTTTTTAAGTTCTAGTCTTGCATAACTTTAAATACCCAGATACCAGGTAGCAACGGAGAAATAAATCAATACACCCGTGATATCGCAAATGGATGTGATCAGTGGTCCACTAGCAGTTGCAGGGTCGAGGTTTAGTTTACTGAATATAAAAGGGAGGGACATGCCAATGGTACTGCCTACAACAACAACCAGGGACATGACCGTAGCAACCACGACCGCTACGTCTATACCCGCCCGAAAAACGCCCACCACGGATACACCCAATCCCATCACTAGGCCAATGGGTATGGCCACCGCAAATTCCTTTTTAAGTAACTTAAACCAGTCCTCGATTTTAACATCTCCTACCGCCAGGGCCCTGATCATGAGTGTGGCAGATTGCGATCCGGCATTTCCGGCGCTGTCAATTAACAGCGGTAAAAAGAACACTAATGACACAACTTGCTGTATTGTATCTTCAAAAAATGCGATACCTGCACCGGAAAAGACGTTGACAAAGATCAAAACCATCAGCCAAGGAAGCCGCTTTTTAATGAGGAACAGGGGATCCGCCTTCAATGGGCTGGTATCCATCTCACCAATAGTAGCCATTTTATAGAAATCCTCTGTGTTTTCTGCTTCAATTACATCTACAATGTCGTCAACGGTAATGATTCCTACCAGGCGCTGCTCATTATCAGTTACGGGTATTGCCAAAATATCATGTTTTTTAATCAGTTCAGCTACATACTCCTTGTCATCCAATGTCTGTACATGTATCAATTTCTCATTCATTATTTCCCCAACCTGTTTGTCTGGAGATGCAATGACCAGTTCCCTTAGGGAAACAATCCCTTCAAGCCTTCTTCTGGCATCTGTGACATAGCAGGTATAGATGGTTTCCCTGGTGAGTGCAATTTTTCTGATTTTCTCCAATGCATCTTTTACAAGCATCTCTTTTTTTAGATCAACGAATTCTATCGTCATTAGACTACCGGCAGAATCAGTTGGGTAGTCTAAAAATTGATTGATCAGGGCCCTTTCAGTTTCAGAAGAATTTTGTAAAATTCGCTTTACTGCATTGGCCGGTATTTCTTCCAAAAAATCGATCTTGTCGTCAAACTGTAGATCATTTAAAATGTCATGTAGTTCCGTTTCGTTTACAAGGGAGGATAGTTTAGTTTGGCTTTCCAGAGAGAGGAAAGAAAATACATCAGCGGCGATTTCCTTTGGTAACAGTCTAAACACCAATAAGGTGTTTTTATCATCTAATTCGTCTATAAATTCGGCAATATCTGCAATTTGTCCTTGCAGCAGCTCTTTTTTTAATCTGGGAAAATTTTTTTCATGTAGGCAATCTTGGATCTCGGTTAGATTCATTTTCCTTACCTCCTAACATTAAAATGCCATGAATCTCAAGGGCGGCAGTATGATCATGGGTATTCTGTTACACTGACAGATTGGGATAATTCTAGTGATATTTTATTTTTATGTGTTTTGAGGGGGTTGAGTAAGGGGAGGCGGAGGGACATTGACGTAAAAATATAAAAGCCAGCAGGGTAGGCTTCAAATGTATTTATTATATTTAAGCAGGGACTCTATATGATTTAATTTAGCATCAGCCGCTTTTTAGTAATCAGGAATTCTTAATTCCGAAAGGGCAATATCACCCTGCATAAGAAATATAAAACTTATTTAATAACGGCTCCCTCACTTTTATATAATTTAATAAAATTGAAGATGAATTTCAATTCCTTTTCGCTGCAGTTACACACCAGGCGAAGGACAGATTGAACTTTTTCATCGCAAAGCAAATTTCTTAGATCCGGGTTCATCTGTTTCAAAAGGTGATCCAAGTCCATATTGTCATCTAACAAAAAATAACAGGGAGAGACCCCAAAAACTTTTGCAATTTTTTCGATCGTCTGCAAAGATGGCTGAACCCTATTATTTTCAATTTGGCCTATTAGACCGGCGGAAACATCCGCCCCTTGCGCCAGTTCCGCCTGAGTCATCCCCTGCTCTTGTCTTAGATTCCTTATTTTTACCCCCAGCCCATAGTTTTCCCCCACCAACTTCTCAAGACCAATGTCCAGAACTTCTGAAAGTTTTCTCAGTGTACCTATGGAGGGTCTTGCATTACCTCTTTCTATTTCACTTATGTAGGAGGGTGACACCCCTACCTTTTCAGCCACATTTGCAAGGGAGAGTTTCTTTTTTGTCCTGACATGACGTATTTTGCCCCCAATGTCATCTTTATCACTCATTATAAGTTGACTTTTATCCACGTTTAACACATCCGCAATCTTTTGTATTGTTTTCAGGGAAGGGTTTGTATGACCTCGTTCAATTTTACTTACATATGAGGTCGACAGCCCGGATTTACCCGCAAAAGATGCCAGTTTATATCCTCTTTCTTCCCTTAGTTTTCGTGCTTTCCTCCCATCTACTTTCATAGGATAGAACCCCCAATTTCCAGTAATTCATAGTGCTACTATAGCTAAAGATAAGTATATGTTATAATTTTGATTTGTCAATCCTCTGAAGCCCATCTTTCAATCCAGTTGATTCAAAGTTGTATACAGATCCAGCTCCTCTTTTGTGGACATGTACAGGTAGTAAAATATCATACCCAAAATTAAATTGATGACAGCTGCGGCAAGGTAAAG
>JAAYRB010000043.1 GCA_012519005.1 Clostridia bacterium | reverse complement strand
TGCATGGAAGCTTGAATGGAGTCAGGTGACTCCTTTGCGCCCTTTAGTCGACGCAATATCTCTGCCTGATTTTTCTTTTCCAGTAAGTTAGACATCAACGTTTCCAGGTTGGTCGATAATCTGACCTTGCGGACGGTTTCATATCTAGTAACATATCTATTAAGGTCCTCACGCAGTTCTGGTGCCACCCGTGATATGTAAGCCTTTAGTTCATATTGAACAAAACCTAGAAAAAAGACGCCATCTCCATAAGCCTGAACACATTCAAAAAGCTGCTGGAGGGCACCAGATCCCGCCACATGGGGTTTTTGCACCGCAAATTCCATATACCGACCAAATTCATCAAAAAGGATTACTATACTTGCAAAGGGTTTTCCAGTCCCGCAATATGTTTCTTTGGTTAACCGGATAAAATCATGAAGTGACTCTTTACCCATCGCATAAATAGGGGAACCCATTTTTTCCTCATAAATTGTGCTTACCTTGCTAAAGGCTACTTCATCCTGTGTCTGTAGCATTTCTACAATGTCTTTTACACTACTAACCTGCCCAAAATGTTTGATAAAGTCATTTTCCAAAGGGGCAAAGAAGGATTCTGTAAAGTTAATTGCCGTTTTAAAACGGGGTCGTAGGTCCTCCAAAACACCTGTATCTAGCCCCCGTTGATTTAGTGCTAGTAGGATCTGGCGAATAATCTCCCCGCCTAGATCAAAATCCTGCATGCCATTGACAGTAACCACCAAAAAGGGTTGGTTGAGGCCAGTCAATATATTTTGCATTTGATGGCCAATTGAGGAATCAGCCATAGTGACATTACTTAGGATTTGTCCAGCAATTTTAGAGTCGGGGGCACCTAGTAAGAAAGACAGGGTTACCCCCAAATGGGATTTACCTGTCCCGTATCCGGCAATGGCCAGGGCAAAGGGTTCATCTGCAATTTCACCAGTGATCCGTTTAAGGATATCCAAAGTAAAGTTTGCCGTGTCAATTAATTTATGAGAGCCGACCTCAAAATCATCTTGGGCAACGCCATGATATTCAGGGCCATGAAAAACATAGTATTTTGCTGCCTTTTGAGCACGTGGTGGATCCGTTTCACACCAGCCTACCTGAACTGCGCCATTAAATAACAAGTCTTTTCTAAAGGATACAATATCAGTAAGCCTCACATGTATTCCCCCCCCCATTAAGGCAAGTCATCAAAGATATGCGGCCAAACATCTTCGGCCAGTCCCTTTCTCTCAACTATCCAGGGCTGCATTTGGCGATCTATGGAAATAAAACCTTTCTGATCCACTATTGCCAGCACCCTTTCAACATCTGATTGGTTCCACAAACATGTGTCAAACCACAGTGTATCGCGGTTGAAATCAGACAAAGCAACCTGATCCTGGCCGGGAAAAAATATTTCCATCAGATGCAATATATATGCGGAATATGTAGTCGCATAAACATCTAAAACTGGAGCTTTATTTCGCACCAGGCTGTCACCCGTCACAGACATTACATTAGCCCTTGCTAGGGCAGCATCTTCAGCATACGCTACTACCATTGGGCCTGTCCTCTCTTTTCCTGCACCAAATATGCTCACCAAATAATCTTCCAACTGCCCCTTAGTAAAAGCCGTCCCCAAGATTATGCGGCCTTTAGCGAAAACAGCATGCCAGGCTTTGGCACCTATGTCACTGCGACAAAGGTTCATATGCACTAGCCATTGCACCATTTTCTCACCTAAAAACTTATCTTCCGTGTAGACAATCCTGCCAAAGGAGGTAAGCGCAGGCTGCTTGGTTCGTCTGCCATTTTCACCGAGCTGCTTGATTAAGCCCATACCCCTAGCGTAATCGATGATAGCAGGTACCTTCCCACTGGATTTGCCCATTGGTATGCCGGTCACCGCAGAAATTTCTCGATAGTTGCCTCGTTTACCTAGAGCAGCATAATCAAGTAGGGCCGCAATATAACGTCTTTCAGGAATGAAGGTTTTATGAAAGTTAACCGGTAACATCTAGTTGGTCCCCCTAAAATCTATCCTCTAAAGCCTTTATCCTTATTTTGAAGCATTTATTGACCTCAAGCTTATTGGACACCCCATTGTAGGCATACCCCAGGGAATAACATTCCCCCCTCTGTAATGAAGACAAGCGTTTAACCCACTCATCAACCCGCCCACCAGTGGCATCAGATAGTATTTGGGCAAAGGATTTAATCTCTGTATCCGCCGGTTTAAAAAATAGTTTGTGGCTGGCCTGAAACAGCCTGTCCTTTTCATCCCGATCCAAATTGCTTAAGGTTTGTGTGGCTAGTATCAAAGAAATACCAAATTTGCGTCCTTCCGTCAAAAACTGGCCTAGGGGACTGTCCAGCCGGTGATCTAGATTTTGTATTTCATCTAGGACAATCACCTTTGGTTCATTTTTATTACCCCTAGCACGGTAATACCAATAAAGATCGATTAATGCAAACTCGGTGATCAACCTGCTGGTCTCTTTCATAAAACCAGCCAATTGAATGATATGAGACCTTGCGTGCTGGTCTGTAAACAAAGCCTCCCAGCTGCTAATATCTTCCTCCCCAAAGGGATTCATATCCACAAAGGGTTGGATTTTGCTTGCCGCACTAGCAGCAGGGGCAGCAGATGGCCCCCCCTCCTGTCTAATAGCATCCAACCTGCTAACTAGCCCATTTAAATTAAAGTTGTTACCTTCCTTGGTCACACCATCACGAATAGCATTGTAAAGAGCGGCTTGCTGTTGATCACCCATCTGGTAAACCTCCGCAAAAACCCCGCTAACCCTTTGCGCAGTTATGGATGGTTTTTCGACTAGCTCCAAATCATCAATGTAATCGCACTGTTTGCGGAAGGGATTGACGGCCAAAGGCTGCCGCCGGATTACATGCTGTTTTGGTTTCAGTATGTTAATAACAGTCTGTTCCAACTGTTTTCTAGTAAAACCGCTAGTATAATCAACAATTACGCTATTTTGATTTAGGTTACCAAGTTCGCATAACAACGCCTGGATAGTATAGGTTTTCCCGGTACCGGAAGCGCCAAACACCAGCATATGGCGGTTGGGCAGATCCTGATGTCCAAATTCCCAGTAAATTTCCCTTCCGCCGAAAGGGCCTTCGCCTAAAAGAATACGTTGGAAGATATCCCCCCCCTGTGATTGTAAAACAGCATTACTGCCGGTTCCAGGTTTAGTTTGCAAGTCGCCTGCATCTTCTGCATTTCCCTTATCTTCCTTGCCGATGTTTTCCCCTAGCTGTGACTGCCCTCCCCACTGCCTGTCCCGATCTACATCACCTTCATCCTGTTTGGCCTGCTCCTGCTTTTCCCACCCACCATACACCTTTTCATGTTCTTCTAGATTAATCCCACCTGTGTCCAGGTTGCCTAGCCCTTGCTCCTCCTGTTTGTCACATGGGGCTTCTTGGTCGTTCCTATCAAAGCTATAGCTTAGCTTTGAATCAGTGCAAAAAATTGTAGCCTCAACCCCGGTAAGACATGCCTCCCGGATAAAATCCGTTCCGGCGCTTGCTATACAAATCTGCAAATTCTCATCTGCTAAACTATAATCCCAATCTGTTTTACAACGCATCACACCATCACCGTAATCAGTCCAAATAACAACTACCCCAGCCTGCCAGGTAATATCGAAATAACCCTCACTTAAACGTTCTAGGGCTAACAAAGTCTTTCTATAGTTAGGCCTAGAAGACTCCCCTCTACTGGCAATAAGCCTATGCAACTGCATCCACCAATACCTTTGGTCTGGATTGTCATCAATGCCTTCTGCCCTATCACCTTTTCTAGGACAAAAACAAAGGGTTAGTTGTTTCAAACCATTTTCAATCTGTTGCCGGGCATCCTCCAAATAACCTTCCAGATGTTTAGCTAGTTTACATTCAATAATTTGCGCCTCTATCCTAAAATACCCATCCACTATATTGGCCCGCAGCCTCAACAGGTCGGGACGCTTGCGATCATCAGCATCATTAAACCAATGTATATAGGCATCTAGGGAAATTATCTCATCGCAATAGGCATCTTCTTCTCTATACAGCAGCTTGCGCACCAAAGCATATGCAATAAAATCCCTCACGTAGTCGGATGGGCCGGTTGCCCTAACAATTGACAGTCCGGCAATATGTGCCGTCTCTTGAACCAGGCTTTCAGCAATTTTGTCATAAACATCTTGCTCCCAAGGCCCCATTATGGCAGCAATTTGTGAACTTACTCTCTTTTTTATGTCAACCATAGAAAACTGTTCTGTGGAAACTGTATAGTTGTTTTCACCATGAGGACCAACCCCCGTACCGAAACCAATTATCTCACGGGTATTGTGGCCCACTTCATTAAGCCGCTGCAGCAATTGTTCATCCAGCGCAGGGTCGATGCAAACCACCCAGGCACTTTGTTCATGAGCAGCATTAATTAAACCTGACCAGGGCTGAAAATCGCTATTACTGATCACCATATGTCTATTTCTAGGCTCCACATGTCTGTTTCTAATACGGGCCATTACCTCCCCATGCAAAGCCCCCAGTTTAAAACGCTGATTGCTCAGAACCCGCTCACGTTGATCCTTTTTGCCTCCCCCGGCCTGCCGGCAGCAGGTTTTCTCAAGCACCGGGAATTTACGATAGCCCTCTTGAAAATACAAATCTTGACCAATTAGTTCAAAACGGCTGGCCCCCGATTTAATAAAATCAGTAAAGAACATTACATCCAAACTGGTGTTGGCTAGGATTTTTCTAAATTGCTCTGCATTGTCATCCATAGAAACAACTCTGTATGATATAGAAATTCTGCATTTCTCATAATGTATTTTGCTGGTTGAAAGTTCTGCAGCCTGCCACCTTTCCTTCCAGGCATTAACCCACTGCATAACGGCTGAATCATCCCTGCTATCAGAAAAGATGGTCAACCGGAGGGAGTAAATCCGCCCCTTGTGATCCTTGAGGAAAGACCCCAAATAGGTGTCAATCCCTGCTATCACTGGTTGTATTTCCTTGCCGCAATAGGCACCAATACTTATGCCATCATTAGCATAAGCATGCATCTTGCGGTAACCTAATAAAACCCGTTTAATAAGTTGGGAGGCCCGTGTATCTCGGAAGAGATCCCTATCAGAGATGTCTTCCTCCTCGTTATCGTCATATTCCAATAAAAACCTGGATGTGATTAAGGAAGAGTAATCATCGTAATTACCCACCAGGTGGAAATATTCAAAACCACGGACATTGGTATCAAGAATCTGATGTTCATCCTTAATAGTACCAAATACAGGATATTGGATTTTGG
>JAAYRB010000042.1 GCA_012519005.1 Clostridia bacterium | reverse complement strand
TGGGGGATAACACCATAGTTGGACCCAAAGCAGAGATAGAGCCCTATACTGTAATAGGTTCCAATGTTATAGTTGAGCAGGGGGCTTCAATCAAGAAAAGCATAGTTTGGGATAATTCCTATATAGGTCGCTGTGCTGCCTTGAGGGGAAGCGTGGTCTGCACCGGGGTTCGTATTGACAATAATGTGTCTATATATGAGGGTACTGCCGTGGGGGACAACACTGAAATAAAGGAATTCAGTGTCCTCAAGCCAGATGTCAAGATCTGGCCCCATAAGATAATCGAAAAAGGTACAACCGTGGGATCTTCCTTAGTTTGGGGTTCAAAACTTAAGAAGAACCTTTTCGGCAGAACTGGAATTCCTGGAGTCCTAAATCTTGATATTACACCGGAATTTTCTGCAAAACTAGGCGGCTCCTACGGGGGCACCCTTAAGAGAAATGACACCGTGGTCATCACCTCTGACGGGCTTCCCTGCACAGATATGATAAAATCCGCATTTATTTCCGG
Organism: Clostridia bacterium; assembly: GCA_012519005.1. GTDB lineage: Bacteria > Bacillota > DTU086 > DTU086 > DTU086 > JAAYRB01. The sequence goes on along the minus strand of JAAYRB010000042.1, from coordinate 5,520 downwards.
TATCCTCTCCACGGGAGTAAATGTTTACGATGGCGGTATGGCAACAACCCCCATGAGCAGATATGCAGTTAGGGCCCTGGCGGCCATGGGGGCTGTCCATCTAAAGACGGATATGGAAAACAAAGACAGGCTTTTATTTAAATTTATGAATGGTAAAGGCGTAAACATAGACCGCAACAGCGAAAGGAAAATCGAGGGTGGTTTTTTCTTAGAGGATTTTCGTAGAGCTAAAACCAGCAGCATTGGTCACCTATGGGGTGCTCCCCATTTGAAAGAATCCTACATAGATAATCTTGTGGGCAGTGTAGATGTTGAATATGTAAAAAAGGCCGAACCAAAAATAGTTATTTCATCACAAGGCAGTCTGGTTAATAATATTTTAGGACCCATTTTAGAACGTGTGGGATGCCATGTTGTCCCGGTTAAGGCAAACGGGCAAATGAATTTTAATAAAGGTAAACCTAGTATCCAAAAAGGGATATATGAAGATATAATGGAAGCAGTGGCGGCAGAAAAAGCTGATTTTGGCGCCGTCATAGACAGACATGGGGAAGAGCTCGAATTATTGGATGGTCGTGGTTCTGTTGTAGCCGATGATCTGTTCATGGTGTTGACGGCCATGATCATTTTCAAGGCTAGGGAAAGAGGCAGTGTGGTGGTGCCCGTTAATGCCCCCGGGGTCATAGAGAAGGTTGCCAAACAATATAATGGGCAGGTTATCAGGACCAAAACCTCGCCCCAGGCCATTATGAACCGGGTTATGGAAGTTGATGAGCTGTCCGAGGAAAAGGAGCTGCTTCAGTTCCTGCTGCAGTACGATGCAATTTATGCTCTAGTGAAAATAGTTGAATTTTTATCCCGTCAATCTCTTACCCTTTCTCAATTGTTGTCTGAGATTCCCGAATATTATCTTGATGTAAAGAGCATCCACTGTCCTTGGGAGGCCAAGGGAACCGTTATGAGAAGGTTGATTGACGAAGGTAGAGGTAAAAATATGGAACTCCTGGATGGAGTTAAAGTATACAGCGATAATGGTTGGGCCCTGGTCTTGCCGGATGCCGATGAGCCCATATATAATATTTACAGTGAGTCTTTCAGTCAGGAAGCCGCAGAATCTCTTACAGATTTTTACACAAAGAGAATCAGTGAAATCATTCAACAAAAAAGCAGTGAAAAATAATAAAGGCCGCCTTTTGGCGGCCTGTTGTTATCTGTAGACCTCATAATTCACATCAGGGAAGATATTATCCATATCCTCAAGATTTTTCAGCCATTCCTCGTCAATGTCTCCACTCACGATATCACCATATAATTTTTTGAATCTGTTAATGTGATTTCTAGTACGTTTACATGCATAATCTACCATGGTTCCTGTTTTCATGATAAAGGCCCAGTCACTGGATTGGGCCAGTAATAATTCTCGGGTTGCTTGGTTCAATGCTCTTTTTTTAATACCGGTGCTCCCGGGATTTTTATTTGCCAACTCTGACATTTTTGATGCTAAATTGTGGAGATGACGGTAGATCCAGTCATTGCTTCCGTTAAGCCAATATTCATTGTAACCCCTATACCCCCAACTGCTCATGGGCGGTTGGCAGGGCTGGTTATTTGGTTGGATTTTCAGGTAGTCCCCGGGGGTAGCTAGATCAAAGACATTTTGGTCAAATTTAATTTTCCTGATCAGGAATTCAAGCCATATGGGCCCCTCATACCACCAATGGCCAAAGAGCTCGGCGTCATATGGTGCAACGACAATGGGCGGACGATCCATGTGGCCGGCCAAATGCGCAATTTGTTTTTCTCTATTGAACATGAAATTGCCTGCGTGAATGGATGCCTTTTCCCTGGCATTATGAGGTATGTAGGGTTCCTTGAATTCCGTATTTCCTGTGACACGATAATATTTTATCCCCGTGTCCGTCCTGATACCCTTGGGGTGGATATATGGCTTTATATAATCAAAATCTAAATCATAGGCGATATCACGGTAAAACTCCCTGTAGTCATAATCTCCAGGATAACCTTCCTTGGCACTCCAAACCTGTTTAGAGGATTCCGTGTCCCTGCCAAAGGCATGTACCCCGGAAGGACATGTGATGGGAGCATATATTCCATACCTTGGTCTAGGTGATGCAAAAAGTACCCCATGGGTGTCTAAAAAGAAATATTTTATTCCTAGATCCTTTAATATCCAATCATCCCCGGGGTTGTAGCCGCATTCGGGAAGCCATAGGCCCTGGGGATATTCCCCGAAATGCTTCTTGTAGTAGTCCAGGGCCGTCTTTATCTGCGCGCGGATGCTCCCCCTTTGGACCCCCAATAAAGGTAGGTATCCATGGGTGCCGGCACAAGTTATTATCTCCAAAAAACCGAGATCCTGGAATCTCTTAAATGCTTTTACTAGGTCTTTATCGTATTTGTATCTATATCTTTTATAGGCATCCTCGAAGGTTTCTTGATACATCAACGCGCAGTGATGCAGTTCATTTTGTTCCCTTTTTGTTCTTGCAGCCTCTTTGGCCGGCAATTCTCTGATTTGATCCAGATGCTTTAAATACCTTTCCTGGAGTAATGGGTCTGTAAGCATGGCCATCAGAGAGGGACTGAGTGAAAGGGTCAACCGAAAATCAATCCCGTCATTTTCAAGGTTTTCAAAGGCCTTGAGCAGCGGGATGTATGTTTCCGTAATTGCCTCGTAAAGCCATTTTTCCTCTAAAAAATGCTCATCCTCCGGGTGACGCACATAGGGTAAATGAGCATGTAAAACAATACTTAAAAATCCTTTTGGCATACAATTACCTCTCCTTAGCAGATTCTAGGGAACCGTAAAACTCATCCAAATAATCTTGTTCTCTTAGCATTGCCCATATGGCCTCCACCGGCGGCCATTGAGGATCTATTTCCTGGGAAAAGCTGTTGCTGGGGGTTGTCACAAGGTTTGACCGTAATATGGGTAGAAAACTTCCGTCACTGAGAAGACGTCCCAAGTCAATGAAAAAGGATTGATTAGGCTTGCCAACGTGGATATACCAATTTCTGGTGCCCTCATTCACCTTGATATCAAAAAATATCTCGTTGTTGTGACCATTATTTTGATTGACTTCGTATATCCTTAATGCAGGCGAGGAAGATTGCCATAGATTGCCCAACTGTTGGGATAATTGCTTTTGTTTTGTTGCTGTAATTTCCCAGTATGCATACAACCACTCAGGATCTCTTACCATCAATACAATTTGGTCCTTATCATACCGTTCCAGCAGCGGCTCATCATCTCCCGGGACGGCCTCGCCGCTTTGTTTTTCAGGTTTTTTTAATGGCTGCTTTGGGTTGCTGTAGAATCTAAATGTTGCAACGGCAATGATTGCAATAATGATTCCTGCAAATATTATTGTTTCAATCATGGTCAATTCTCCTTTGCTTATTATGGATATTTGTTGTATTTTAAATGGGAATAATATAATAAAAACACTAAATCTACAGGAATAAAAAGGTCATTAAAATTGCTACATGAATTATTATGTCCCATATATTTAGACTTTATATCTCTAATGACGGGTGAAATATAACGCTTCGTACCCTTTACGGGAGTAGGTAACAAAATGTATATGGAAATGGAGAGTGCATCTATGTCAGATACAAATCATGCTGTGCCTTCCTGGTCTTTCAAGGATATTGCCGCTGCCTTAGTATTTGTATTATTGGGCAGTTATGGATTTGGTATGCTTTTAAACTTGTTTTTTGGAAATAGTTTTTCTTCCGCATTGCTGCTGCTTATAGCGGGTTTTTTTCAGACCTTGTTATTTTTAGGTGCCGCATTTTTTATCGTTTTTTTAAAGGGGGGAAATGGTTTAGGCCAACTGGGTTTAAAGAAGAGCATTTCTGCTGATGTTCTAAGGAAAGGTTTTCTAGGCGGTGCCTTACTGTTCGTTGTGGTACTCCTTTCAGGAGTAGTTGCAAGTTTTTTCATACCAATGGAGGCCAAGCCCCAACCCTTTGTAGATATACTGGTGAAAGCTGAAACACCTTTTGATATATTTGTGCCTTTTTTAGTCGGTGGTATCCTTGCTCCTTTGGGAGAGGAGATTTTTTTTAGGGGTTTTGCCTACCCTGTATTAAGGGGAAGATTTGGGGCGGCCTATGGTATTGTAGGAACAGCAGTATTTTTTTCTTTGCTTCATTTTGACATAATCAGGTTTCTGCCCATTGCACTGGGAGGTGTGGGATTAGGTTGGCTTTATGAAAATACTGGATCCGTATATACACCAATAATTGCACATTCAGTTTGGAACACCGCCATGCTGGTACTGCTGCTGTTGATTACAAGGGCAATGCCCCAAATAATTTGATGGGAAGGTAGGGAAAACCTGGTACAATGGGGAATCTACTATCGTATGATGGCAAATTCGGGTTAATTTCGTAAGAATATCAGTCAAAAAAGGTGAAAACAAACATGCCAACTAAAGGTAATACAAACCCATTGTATCTCTACAATCGCCTTAGTAAAATAAATGAACAAAGGCATATACGTTCCATTCGTATAGCATTTGTATCCACCATGCCCATTATAATAATTGGGGCCTATGCCGTGGTTCTGAATCAGCTGCCTGTTCCTGCCTACCAACAGTTCATGGAAAACATTTTTGGTGATCAATGGCGTGTTTTTGGGGGGCTGGCTTTCAATGCCACCACCCAGGTGGTTACTTTGGTGGTGGTATTTTCTATATGCTCAAACCTGGCTGATTGGTATAATTCAAATCAATCCAAGCAGGTACATGGGGGCATTTGCGGCATTGTGGGCTTGGCATCTTATTTGGTTATATCCCTACCCCTTTTGGAGGTGGATTCCCTTCCCTTCAATATAGCCGGCGTTAATGGTTTATTCATTGCGATAATAGTGTCCATCACTGTCGGGGAAGCGATGGTTCGGCTCTCAAACAGGCGGACTCGCCTTCAGCTTTTGTCCGATGACCCTAATATGGTTGTGCCGCAGTCCTTCGCATCGGTTGTACCGGCGATGCTGATTGTGGGGGGTTTTTTGATATTCCGTGTTTTTCTCATCAGGATGGGCATTGTGGAGGGTCTTCCCCATCATGTCAATGACCTTTTAAGCAAGCCCTTCGTGGGCGGCAGGAATTCCATTGGTACCGCCGTGTTATACAGCATTTTCTCCCATCTCATGTGGCTTTTCGGTATCCATGGCAATAATGTATTGGATGGGGTGGCTCAAACGGTTTTTGTACCTGCCGGTCAAGTTAACGCCGCCATGGCGGCGGCAGGATTTGCACCTCCTAATATGATTACCAAAACCTTTTTCGATGTCTTTGTTTATATGGGGGGAAGCGGCACCACCCTAGCACTGCTGATTTCATTGTTCATATTTGGAAGAAAACGAGGCCAGCAATCCTTGTTTAAGTTTGCCCTACCCAATTCAATTTTCAACATTAACGAGCCTCTCATCTTTGGTATCCCCATTGTGCTGAACCCATATTATGCCCTACCCTTCATATTTACACCGGTGCT
>JAAYRB010000041.1 GCA_012519005.1 Clostridia bacterium | reverse complement strand
TATATGTTCATGGTTTGTCTTTTGTTCTCTGGTTATGTCGCCCTGGAATCTGTACATTTCTGGGTGAAAATCGCTGGGGCAATGCCACCCTATCACATTGGAAAAGGGGCTAAATATTTGTACCCACAGAATTTATGGGCATAATAAATTATTATATTTACAATATAGGGTGATAAAATGACTGCCTTAAATAAAGTTTCCAATCGTCTAGCAGATGAGAAATCCCCATACCTCTTACAGCACGCCCATAATCCCGTGGACTGGTATCCTTGGGGTGAGAAGGCCTTTGACAGGGCCTTAGGTGAGGACAAGCCCATTTTTTTGTCCATAGGCTACTCCACCTGCCATTGGTGCCATGTGATGGAAAGGGAATCCTTTGAAGATGGAGAAGTGGCGGAAATCCTAAACAAATATTTTGTAGCAGTAAAAGTGGATCGAGAGGAACGCCCGGATATTGACACCATATATATGTCTTTCTGCCAAGCCCTGACAGGTTCCGGGGGATGGCCCCTGACGGTGTTTCTCACCCCGGAACAAAAACCTTTCTATGCCGGCACTTATTTCCCCAAACATTCCCAGCAGGGAATGCCCGGCCTTATGGAGCTCTTAGAATCCATCCATGAAGCCTGGGATAATAATCGGGAGGATCTCATATCTTCCGGGGATCAAATTACTGAGATTGTTGAAAAACAGGTATTTCATCATTCCCCGGGGGAGCTGAAGAAAGATATACTCCATAGGGCCTATCATCATTTAGAGGAAATCTTTGACCCCGGGGATGGGGGATTTGGTACAGCACCGAAATTTCCCAGCCCCCATCAGTTGACCTTTCTTTTGCGTTACTGGAGACTTACTAACAATGAAAAGGCCCTGGACATGGTGGAGAAGACCCTTGAATCCATGTATCGGGGGGGTATATATGATCATATAGGCTTTGGGTTTGCCAGATATTCCGTGGATCAAAAGTGGCTGGTACCCCATTTTGAAAAAATGCTCTATGATAATGCCCTCCTGGCCCTATGTTATGGGGAAGCCTACCAAGCCACCCAAAGACCCCTTTATAAAAAAGTTGTGAAGGAAATATTCACATATATTTTAAGGGATATGAGCCATGAAAAAGGGGGGTTTTATTCCGCCGAGGATGCAGATTCCGAAGGGGTGGAAGGTAAATTTTATATATGGACTCCGGAGGAAATAAAGAAAGTGCTGGGAGAGGAATTAGGTGAGGCCTACTGTGAGACCTATGATATTACCCGTAGGGGAAATTTTGAAGGAGCCAGCATCCCCAATCTAATAAAAAGTGGATCGGTAAAAGGCTTTGATGATGCAAGAAAAAGGCTTTTCTCCCATCGGGAAAAAAGGATTCATCCCCATAAGGATGACAAAATTCTCACTGCCTGGAATGGACTGATGATTGCAGCCCTAGCCTACAATTCCAGGGTGTTGGATGAGCCTGAATATTACGAAGCCGCAGAAAAAGCCCTGACATTTATAATGAAGAACTTGCGAAGGGACGATGGCAGGCTTTTGGCCCGCTATCGTGACGGAGAAGCGGCATACCTCGCCTATGTCGATGATTATGCATTTCTGATTTGGGGTCTGTTGGAGCTGTATCAAACAAACTTTGATCTAAAACATTTGGAATTGGCCTTGGAGCTTCACAGGGACATGATGAAGCTGTTTTGGGATACGGAGGAAGGGGGGTTATATCTCTATGGGGATGATGCCGAGGATCTCCTGGTTCGCCCCAAGGAATTATATGATGGGGCTGTACCCTCAGGGAATTCCGCCGCCGCCGTAAATATGCTGCGTCTGTACCATTTGACCGGCGATCAGTCCTTCAGGGAATCCATCGAGTCCCAACAGAGATTCTTTGGCAATACAGTGAATGAATCGCCACTGGGTTTTACCCATTTTCTTCAAGCTGTATTTTTGGATCATGCAGGTGCCGGGGAAATCACCATTGTCGGAGATAAGAAAGATGATATGGTCAAGGAAATGCTGAAGGTTATAAATAACAGCTACCTGCCGGAATTGGGTGCTGTGCTGAAAAAACCAGGCAAGGACTCCGGAGATATGCACAGGATCCTGCCCTCCGCCTCCCAAAGGGAACAAATAGGTAATAAGGCCACCGCCCATCTTTGCCGTAATTTTTCCTGCCAAAAACCAATCACGGATATTGATGAATTAGCAGAAAAATTACAATCACAATAAATGCTCAATATTCAGAGAATAAAAGTATAATAAAGGGAAATTCGATCACAATAAATAGAGCAAAAAACGGAGGTGGTTGCCATCAGAGTATATGTTGATCCTGATCTTTGCATTTCCTGCGGTGCATGCATAGACACCTGCCCGGAAATCTTCCATTGGGATGAGGATGGAATAGCGGAAGCAGAAGTGGATGAAGTGCCGGAGGAACTGGAGGATCTAGCATACGAAGCCTTGGATTCCTGTCCCACCGATGCAATTATTGAGGATTCAGAGGAAGAAGAAAAGGACGATATTACCTTGGCCATGAAAAAAGATTGAGGATATTAGAAAACACAAAATAATCCCGCCGTCCAATGTTTATATCATTGGTATGACGGGATTATTTTGATCTAAATTACAACCGAATTTAATGGCGGTTGGCCTTACATCATCCCCAGCATCTTCCAGAAGGGGATACATGCCCAGAAACCAATAATGTTGATAATCATATAGGCAATATTGGCTTTGAGGAGGCTATTGACATTGATATATTCATCTGCTCCAGCCTGGGTATAGCCAATCAACATATTGGGGTGTACATATAGTGGGTAGAACACAACGCTGGCACCGTAAATAACTACGGCGGCAACCCATGGATCCATACCCAATTGCACCGCCAATGGATAGAGTAAAGTAATCATCAATATATTGCTTGGCACTTGAGGTATTAGAATACGTACTACATATGTGATTAAGGCTAGCACCGCCACAAACATATAAGGGTTGCTCAAGCTGGCCGCAAGGGGACTCAACACATGCCCTAGCCAGTCCGTCAACCCAACGGCACCAAAGACATCACCCATGCCCAGGGTAAAACCAATGAAGAACATCATGGGCCACATCATATTGTTTTGGAACTCCTTGGCACCGATTACTTTAGTCATGAGCAAAATTGAAAAACCAAGTACAGCGGTGCTCATGGAGGAAAAGCCGATATGAGCTTCCAAAATGAACATCAATAGACAGCCAGCCATAACCAGTGCAACAATCTTTTCGTCCCTAGTCATGGGACCTGCTTCTTTTAGGCGATCGTTGATATAATCCTTCGTGATGATATTCGCACCCTTCTCCTTATAGGCAAAGAGAATAAAACCTAGGAACATCACCATCATAACGATTGTCCAAGGTAGTGATCTCAAGAACCAGTTCATCCATGTGTAAGTCGATTGGGATGCCTCAGGCAATAAACCTAGAACCATAAAACCTTGGAAAGAAGCGTTGATAAAGAAGTTACCACTGATATTTACTCCCAACCACAAAGCCACCAATAACCCGGCCCTTCCTGCTCCCCGCTTGGTAAGGCCCAGTTCATTGGCAATACCCAAGGCAAGGGGACTCATGATGGCCATTTTCGCCGTAGTACTGGGGATAAGAGGAGAAATTATAGCCCCCGCCAATGCAAAAGCAAGGATTTGCCCCACGTAGGTGGGTTTAAAGAATTTCAAAAGCAGAATTGAGATACGTTTAAGAAGGCCGCTGGCACTAACGGCTGCTCCCAAACCCACAACAGAGATCAGAAGCCAAAATGTTGATCCGGAGAAGCCGCTGAAAATGGCACCCAATTCCACATTGGCGAGGACATACCATCCGATAGCCATGACAAAACAAGTAACATACTCATCGAAGAGTCGTATGACCCAGTTGATTATGGCCCAGATAGCAATGCCCAGAACTATCATGGACTCACTGGTCAAACCCGCCGGTGGCTCCATGAAGGAAATAACTAAAGCAATGATAATTGCGACTATTTCCCAAATATATTTTTTAATCATGGGGTTTTTTTTCACTTCTTCTTCCTTATTTGTCGTTGCTTTTTCTGCCGCAGCTTTAGCCATGAGCTATTACCTCCTTTTCCATGTTAAATTCATATCATAACTACATTAAATATCCTTGGTACCTGCCAATCCCATGTTGGGCTGTATCCAGACCCGGCAAGCAGAGGGTTGGAGTCTGCCGCCGGGCCCATCTAAGGATTAGCCCCTAGTCAGGATATCAACAAATTTATTAGTTAAACACTATTTGCAGTAAATGGCACCGTCGCCACGGCCTTCGGTTCCGCCCATGAGGGTATTATCCTCCGTCAGCAATATGATTTGGCCACGTCCGAAGGGGCGGTCGCAGTAATCGCCGGTGTAGGCATTATGGGTGGCAATTTCATGGCCTTTGCGAACCAATATATCCACTGCCGCAGGGTTGAAATGATCCTCGATGTCGAAGTTCAGCTTGTCACTCCAGCAGAAGCGGGGAGCATCCAAGGCATCCTGGGGATTCATGTGGAAATCGATCATGTTCATAGCCACCTGCATGTGACCCTGGGGCTGCATATAGCCTCCCATTACTCCAAAGGGTCCCACAGGTTTCCCGTCCTTCATTAGAAAGGCCGGAATAATTGTTTGATAGGGACGCTTGTGGGGTCCCACATTGTTCACATGGCCTTCTTCAATGGTGAAACAAGCACCACGGGCCTGTAGTGATAGACCATATTCTGGTATCACCACGCCGGATCCGAATGGGGTGAAGCAGCTCTGGATCATGGAGATCATATTGCCATTGGTGTCCGCCGCGGCAAAGTATACTGTATCGCTGCCAAGAGGTTTGCCTGCTTTGAAGTCTTGAGCACAATTCATGTCAATCAATGCACGGCGTTCCGCGGCATATTCTTCGCTTAGAAGATCCGCACAGCTGACCTCTGTCATGTATTCTTCGTCGGCAATATATTTTTTCGCGTCGGCAAAGGCTAGTTTAATTGCCTCCATTTGGAGGTGCAATGTCCGCGGGGTACCGAAATCGTTTGGCCCAAAGTCGAAACCTTTTAGGATATTCAGAGCTATGAGAGCCACAATACCCTGCCCGTTGGGAGGTAGTTCACATACTTCATAACCGCGGTAGTTCACTCTCAGTGGATCGTGAAATATAGAGTCAAAGCCCTCAAAGTCTTCCATTTCCCAATGACCGCCGGTACGCTTGGAAAGGTCAACTATTGCCTGGGCAATTTTCCCGCTGTACACAGATTCTCCATTGGTTTCCACCACTTCACGTAAGAAGTTTGCCATTTCAGGGAATTTACATAGTTGGCCCGGTGCAGGAGGCTTGCCATCCCTGTACCAGATAGATTTAAAATTATCAATGAGTTCAGGTGTCAAATGTGGGCTAAAAATATCAAACCATTTATCAAAGGAGCCCACAACATAGGGGGTCATGGGATGCCCGTCTTCTGCAACCTCAATGGCCGGTTGTGCAACATCGGCGAGAGTCAGATTACCAAATTTCTCAATAAGATTTACCCAGCCCCTTACTCAGCCCGGCACCGTGGTCGAGTCCCAGCCGCCGTATGGGATGGATTCAAGACCTTTTTCCTTGATGTAATCGTAGGTCATGGCCTTGGGTGTCCAGCCGGAGGAGCTCATGCCGTGAAGTTCATCTTTTGCCCAGAATATTGCGAAGTTATCACTGCCAAATGTTGTGGCACTGGGTTCTACCACAGGAAGGATCATTGCCATAGCCACGGCGGCGTCAATGGCGTTGCCGCCTTTGTTCAGCATACGAAGCCCAGCTTCCGCTGCCAAGGGATGGGAGCAGGCCACCATACCGTTCTTGGAATAGGCTGTTCTACGACGTGAATTAAAATGATACATATTATGATCAAATTTCATCATAAAACATTCCTTTCTTTGATTTAATAAAAATACACCTTGCTGTACATCTAAAAGCCCGAAAATGTAAGATGAATACTCTTTTTCAAATATTTCGGCTGTTCCCTATGTTTAATTCGTGACCGCTGCAGTCTATGAATTTGTGTTTTCCCTCCACCTCCTCGCTGATTGATGCCGTCCCCCTACTTGCCCGCCTGCCATCTTGTCATCTTGCTCTCTTGTACTCATGTCCACTTGTCCACTAACTACAGTTTAGCAATCTTTTAGCAGGAGTCAATAGAAAATATGGTATACCGTAAGGGTATACCGGGATTCCAAATACTTTGGAAACCTGGTCCATCACCAGGGCTAAAATAATGAATGGGTCATTCAAGTAAACAGAAGCGTACTGGATAGGGGCATCACTTTTAACCCCGGGACTATTTCAATTGAAGTGGGCAAACTTAAAGAAAAATTTGGCCTGTCAACATACCAAAAAGAAGAAGGGCTCTGATGGGAGTTTGTTTTTGCTCATTGACAGTTGCATCTCGGGGTGGCTAAAATGTATACTAAGAACACAAGCTCATAACCATTGTGCAGTTAAATCCACGAAATACCATGATAGGAATACGGGAGGTGAACCACTTGAAAATACGGAAAGTGAATCGAAAACGCCTTTACGAAGACATCGCGGAACAGCTGGAAGAAATACTTCTTAAAAGTGATCTAAAACCGGGGGAAAAGTTTTTTTCCGAAAATGAGCTTGCATCAAGTTTCAATGTGAGCCGCACAACGATTCGTCAGGCTCTCACAATACTGGAGATAAAAGGTTTGATCGAGCGGAGGCAGGGATCCGCCACCCAGCTGGCCGGAGGAAAGGGTAGCCATCTGAAAGTCAGCAATGAGATACTTGTGACAAATATGGTCCAGATAATGTCGGCCATACCCAGGAATATGATGGCAGAACCCTTAGAATTGAGGAAAATCATTGAACCCAATATAGCTTCCCTGGCAGCCAAAAGAGCCACAGAGAAAGATATAAAACATATCGAGGACTGTATTAAAAAGCAAGAGGAAGCACTCAAGAAAAACGATATTACGGTAAAGGAAGACAGTGCCATTCATTTCGCCATAGCCAAGGCAGCCAATAACAGCATGCTGTTAGTGCTGCTTGAGACCCTTCATGAGCTGCTGTATGACAGCAGGCGCAAATCACATTTTGGTGGAGGATCTGAAACATCCATAGGGGATCACTTGAAAATCCTTGATGCAATCAAGAACAAGGAATCATCGAAGGCCTATGATTTGATGCTTGAACACCTCTTGCACACAGAACGTCAAATACTGCTAAATATTGATGAGGATATCCGCAAAAAAACACCAAAATCCAACGAAAAATAAATCACTATTCGTGAACCTTAGAGTGCAAAGGGCCGGGCAAGGTTTTCCAAAGAACATCATGACAAAACCCATGAAGTCCATAACCCGTCAATAATAATGCTCCCCCCAAAGCAATGGTAATAAAACAACCAAAGCCTTGGAAGGAGCATCTATTTATTTTATATTGCTCTACAGCCCCATTCCCCAATTTATTTGAGGCACTGGGGCTTATTTTTTGTTACGCCTTCACAGGCTCCTCAACACCCTGCTTTAACAGTTTGCCCGGCCCTGTTTCATCAAGGAGAAGGACAGAGACAAAACTTATAAGATTGGCAAAAGCAAAAATAAAGAGACTCCACTTTAGCCCAAAAACATGACCTAAGGATGCGTTGGGCGCCCCGGATAGGGGGGCCAGAAAATCCGTCAACCACCCACCTAAAACCGGGGAAATAAAACCGGCAGCATATCCGCAGGAAATAAATAATGCAAAGGCCGCACCCACCCTTGTGGGATTCATATCGTCCAACTCCATCCCCAACATGTACACAGCCGGCATCCAAAGCCCATCCCCCAGCCCATAGCAGGCCAAACCAACAACCACCAATGGCAGGGAAATATTTGCTCCAAAAACAACCAACACGAGACCCAAAAATTTCAGCAGCTGCCCGTAAGCCATTGGGGGCTTGCGCTTCCCGATCATGGACATCAGGGCACCGCCCAGGAATGCCCCCACAACTCCCACGCCGGGGAATGCAAAGGCTGATATGAGTCCAGCTGTTTGCTCAGTCAAATTGCCAATGAGCTTCATAAAAGTGGGCAGGATTGTACTCAAATATGAAAAACAGGTTATATCACATATAAAAATGAGACACAACAGCTTGATGCTTCTTCTCTTCCATAAATTGCGATACAGCCCTTTTTCCCCCTGGACATCACCGGAACCCCCGGTGAATCTATCCTCGGGTCTGACAAAAGTTATCCAAACCACAGCAATGAGAATAATCCCCAAGCCCCAAATTCCCAATGCCGATCTCCAGGAATCACCAAATATTTTGTATAGGGGCACCAGAAGCCCAAAGCTGATCATTGTCCCGGCGAAAGGAAATAAGCCGTTGATAGTATTCATTTTTTCCTGCTGAGCCGGAGTATACCAGTTCATGATAGCCGCACCAATAAAAGGTATTCCCAGCCCAAAGCCGATACCAAATACTGCCCGGGAAGCTAAGAATACCGTATAGCTTTGAGAAATATAGTTCATTAAAATTCCTGCACCAAGGAAAAACAATGTCAATATATATAGATTTCTATTGCCAATTTTCTGTTCAATGTACCCGCCGCCAATGCTGGCCGCGATCATTAAAGGAAATATGATTGAAACCGACAGGTTAAGTAGGGCATCACTTTGTATGCCGAATTCCGCCCTCAAAATGCCCAGCAGGGGGGAAGGTGCCATCTGATAAATATAGGAAATCCCGATACCTGAAATAATCAATGCCGTCATAAGCCATGGATTTTTAGCATTCCGCATATATATTCCCCTTTACCTTGTAATGGAATAATGTTTAGCCGTCCAAAGTTAAGTTTACGGACAGAGGAACCAGCGGATAGTGGATACAAGAGAATATTTTGATCAGCGGACAAACCTCTGACAGGGGGCCTGCACTTGTAAAGTTGCCCACATGTCCTACAACACATTATTGTTTTTTATCCAGGTAAAGTCAAGTCCATTTTATTCAGGGAACAGCCCACATGGGATTTCTCCCTCGTATTGTTCCTATGGTAAATATACACAGATACATACGGGACAATATAAACTGAGGGCGGTACACTAACCAATACACTCCCTCGGTTTTTTCTTTTCTACCCGGTCAGCAAATGAATACAGGGTTTTATCGCAAATATTTTAAGGTTTTTTAGCAAGCCCATATATGGAGCATGGGAAGGATTTAAACATAAAACAATTAAGTATTTACAAGGGCAATAATAAAAATATACTTCATGGTGGTGCATAATATTGAAAGGCAAAATATCAAGTAGAGCTTCAGCAGTTACTCCCTTCATAGTGATGGATGTGCTGGAAAAAGCTAAGGAAATGGAGAAAATGGGGGAGGATATCATCCACCTTGAGATTGGGGAGCCGGACTTTGATACTCCGGAACCTATAAAGGAGGCGGCGGCCAAGGCCATGGGGGAGGGACATACTCATTATACCCACAGCCAGGGCCTCCTTGAACTCCGAGAGGAAATATGCAGGTATTATCATGAAAATTATGATGTTGGGATTACGCCGGATAGAGTGGTCATCACATCTGGGACCTCCCCAGCAATGCTTCTGGTCTTTTCCGCCTTGCTGAATTCCGGAGATGAGGTGCTGCTCTCAAACCCCCATTACTCATGCTATCCAAATTTCATCAAATACTCCGGGGGTATCCCCATCCCGTTCCATGTAAAGGAGGAAAATAATTATCTTTACCCCGTGGACAAAATAAAGGAATCCATCAATTCCCGAACCGCGGCCTTGGTGGTCAATTCCCCCTCCAATCCCACAGGTGCCGTACTCCCGCGGGAAAATTTGGAAGCCCTATCCATGCTGGATATCCCCATCATCTCCGATGAGATCTACCATGGCCTCACCTATGGGGAAAAAGCCCATTCCATCCTGGAATTTGATGATCATGCAATAGTCGTCAATGGATTCTCCAAGCTTTATGCCATGACGGGCTGGAGACTTGGGTATGCCATCGTGCCAAAGGAACTGATGAGAGCAATACGCAATATGCAGCAAAACTTATTCATCTGTGCCAATTCCTTCGTCCAACATGCCGCCATTGCCGCCCTGAAGTACTGCAGCAAGCATGTGGAAAAAATGCGTCAGGAATATGATACCCGCCGTAAATTTATACTCAAAAACATCAAAGATACGGGCCTAGAAATTGAAGGGGAACCCACCGGTGCCTTCTATGTTTTTGCAAATGCCGGTAAATTTTCCGATGACTCATACAAGCTTGCCTTCGATATCCTGGATAAAGCAAAGGTTGCTCTGACCCCAGGTATTGACTTTGGTTCCAGGGGAGAAGGTTATCTAAGAATTTCCTACGCCAATTCCCTGGAGAATATTGGCGAAGGGATGAGAAGATTGGGAAGATATTTTAAAAATAAATGATTACATAGGGGTAATCAGCAGCCCCATCACCCCTTGAAATATGCTGCACCTTAATGTAAAGCACTATATTGCCAGTTCGTATTCATAGTAGGAGCGAAGCTTAAGTGAGGGCTCTGAAACCATCTCAACCAGCTGACCGCCGGGAGCAACGCCTTCCCTGAGCATTGCCTTATAAAGAAGTATACTGATCAACCCTTCCAGACAAACACCGGCCTCCTGGGACATCTTCACGATGGATGCAGTATTTGAAAGGGAGGGTGTGCCGTTAACGTCTATCACATAACACCTGCCCATACTGTCCTTTTTGATGTCAATCCGTATAATATCCCTGGCCCCCAATTCCTGGAAGGAGCGTGCAGCCATATCTATGAGCTCAACACTTCCTGGGTCGTCGACCCCCAAAAATTCCACAGCTGCCTCCTTAGAGGCGGCCTTGCACTGAAGCGATCTAACCCCAATATCCTCGGGAAACTCAATAATGGGAAGGATGATGCTGTCAGCGACACCCCCCATTACCCCTACCGTGTATTCCACACCGGATAAATAGGTCTCAACCAAAATGGGATAGTCACCCAGAACCGCCCGCACCAACTCAATTCTTTGGACCAGCCCTTGTCTGTCCCATACAATGGAATTTTCATCTATACAGATACTGCTTCCTCCCCCCGCCGGTTTCACAAACATGGGGTAGTCCAGCTTGCTTTCCAGATCCCTGATTTGGGAGATAAGGGACATATGGGATGCCGGGTGAATCACTCCATGAATGGGGACATTTATCCCCGCACCCGAAAGAACATCATGGGTCAAATTTTTATTCCGACAAATCTTCATTACTTCAGGACAAGAATGAGTGGATGGTATCCCCAAGGTTTTCAGCAGCTTCCTTGTTTTCATGGCCCCGGTACCATCATATAGGGTGGTAGGTATGTCCAGAAAACCTTCAGCGATATTGAAGGCAATATCCACTGGGTGATATTTACAGGCGTACTCCTCCACCTGCCTGGGATTCAACACATTGATGGGGATGATCTCACACCCGGTTTTCTGTAGGGCCTCGTAAACAGCCGCAACCGTCAAAGGGTTTGCACATTCGTTATATGCTCTGCTTTCCAATTTCTCTTCAATGGACACGGTATTAAATAAGAAGAAAACCCTATTTTTCATATTTCACAACCCTTCCTATAAATTTACTTCTATGAATAAATTTACAACTGCCTCATTATAAAACCAGTAATTTAAATTTTTTGCCTAGTTTATGCCTCCTTTCGCCATTTTAGAACCATATATCACCGTGAATATGGCACATGCAAGCACATCTTGCACATGCTCTTGATTGTTACCCCTTGATACTCTATGTTCTATTTTAGGCCTTTTCCCGATGGCATGTCAACCAAAATTACATCTTTTAAGGGCTGATTTCCCTCCAAGTATTACCAGCAGGCCCTAGAAAGGCAAAAACATTTTGACACGGTAGCAGGAAAAACTGAAACAAAATTGAAAATATGTACTGAATATGGAAAGTTCTTTTGCTATTGGGGGAAATATTTGTGGCGGGTACATTATTGGAAGTAAAAAGCCTAAAAACGTACTTTTATACTGATTCAGGGGTTGTAAAGGCCGTTGATGGCGTGGATTTGGGTATCAATGCCGGGGAGACCCTGGCAATAGTTGGGGAATCAGGATCCGGCAAAAGCATCCTGGCCTCCTCTATCATGCAGCTGATACCCCAGCCGCCGGGCAAAATTGTTTCCGGAAGCATCAACCTACACGGCCGCAATCTGCTTTCGCTGTCGGAGAATAAAATGAGGGAAATCCGGGGGAATAGGATAGCAATGATTTTTCAGGAGCCCATGACCTCATTAAATCCGGTGTTTAAAATAGGCCACCAAATTGAGGAAGTCCTCACGGTCCACCAGAAGCTCAACAAAGAAGAGGCAAAAGACCAGGCTGTAAGGCTCCTTAAGCTGGTGGGCATACCGGCACCGGAGAAACGCATCAGGGATTATCCCCATCAGCTGAGCGGGGGTATGCGTCAGAGGGTGATGATTGCCATTGCTTTGGCCTGTAACCCTGAACTGCTCATCGCCGATGAGCCTACCACGGCTCTAGATGTGACAATTCAAGCACAAATACTGGATTTGATGAAGCAGATCCAGGAAGAGTTCAGCACGGCAATCTTAATAATTACCCATGATCTGGGGGTGGTGGCAGAAATGGCCACCCGGGTGGCAGTGATGTATGCGGGACAAATCGTGGAGTACGCTGACGCGGCGACAATCTTTAGTGGTTCAGCCCATCCCTACACGGATGGCCTTTTAAGATCAATACCGCGCCTTGATGTGGAGCATAAGAAGCTGTTTGTTATCGATGGTGTTGTCCCAAATCCCATTCACTATCCTGAAGGCTGCCGCTTCGCACCCAGATGTCCAAAAGCCGTTGAATGCTGTAGAACGCAGCCGCCCGAGCTGCTGCGTTACAATGATGAACATCTAGTCCGATGTCATTTTCCGGGGGAGAAAAAAAATGTGTGCTGAGCATTATCTCGAAGTAAAAAATCTAAAAAAGCACTTTCCAGTGAAAACAAATTTCTTCGGCCAGACCCTTTCGTGGCTCAAGGCGGTGGATGGGGTTGATTTCCACTTAAACCGAGGGGAGACCATGGGATTGGTTGGGGAAAGCGGATGCGGCAAATCCACCCTAGGTAGGTTGATCATCAATTTGCTCACACCTACAGAGGGTGGAGTTTATTTTGAGAACCAAAACATATATGACCTAAGGGGAAGTGAACAAAAAAGACTCCGAAGAAAGATGCAGATCATATTCCAAGACCCCTACGGCTCGCTGAATCCTAGGATGAATATTGGGGATATTATTGCCGAACCTCTGTATATTCACGGTCTGGCCCAAGGGATGGGGGCCAAGAAAAGAGTGCGACAACTGCTGGATTATGTGGGCCTCAGCAGCTATCATGCCAGCAGATACCCCCATGAATTCAGCGGCGGGCAGCGCCAAAGGGTGGGTATTGCCAGGGCCTTGGCCGTAAACCCTGAACTCATTGTTTGCGATGAGCCGGTATCTGCATTGGATGTGTCCATCCAATCCCAAGTCTTGAACTTACTGGAGGATCTACAGAATGAGCTTGGCTTGACATACCTCTTTATCGCCCATGGGCTAAATGTTGTGAAGCATGTCAGCGACAGGGTGGGCGTCATGTACTTAGGTAAGATCATGGAAATCACAGATAGTCAAGAACTGTACGGCAACCCCCTACATCCCTATACTAGAGCGCTTTTATCAGCCATACCCATTCCGGATCCGGGACTTAGGAGGCAGCGCATTATCCTAAAAGGTGATGTAATGAGCCCCATAGATCCCCCCAAGGGCTGCCGTTTCTGCGCCCGCTGTCCCGATGCCTTTGACCTTTGCCGGGATAGGGAGCCGGAACTGGTGGAATATTCAGTGGGGCATCATGTGGCCTGTCACAAGGTTAGGAGGGATGCCGCCGGATAAACAAGCCACCATGTTGATTCTATTTATATGGGAACAAATAAAACTATTAGAAAGGACTGAAAAAGAATGAGAAAGATCGCCTATTTACTGGCTTTGGGATTGATTGTTCTGGCGGCCGCGGGATGTGGAGGCGGCGGCGGTGGTGCGGCGGGCGGAGACAGCAGTGTGGTCATAGGAATTCAGGCGGAACCCACCAGCTTAGATCCCGCCCAGGTAACGGATTATAACTCCAGTAGGGCTGCTATGGATCTCTATGACAACCTTGTGGAGTTCAAGGATGGGAGCACTGAACTGGAGCCGGGCCTTGCAGCGGATTGGGATATCTCTGAAGATGGCCTAGAATATACATTTTATCTAAGGGAAGATATAAAATTCCATGACGGCACCCCCTTCAATGCGGATGCGGTGAAATTCAATATTGACCGCCAAATAGACACAGAGCACCCCTTCCATGACACTGGGGAATTTGCCTATTCCGATTTCACCTTTGGAATGGTCAAGGAAGTTCAAGTTGTGGATGAATACACAGTTAAATTCATCTTGAACGAGCCTTTCGCTCCATTTCTGGGCAATATAGCCATGCACTCTGCGGCCATGTCCAGCCCCAGTGCCATTGAGGAACATGGTAAGGACATTTCGCAAAACCCCGTGGGAACCGGCCCCTACAAATTTGTTAGCTGGGAACCGGGGGTAGAGGTTGTCTTGGAAAAGAACCAGGACTATTGGAAGTATGAGCCTCAAATAGACAAGCTAATTTTTAGACCAATTGTGGAGGATCAAACCCGTCTAACAGAACTGGAATCAGGAAATATTGATTTTATCGTGGGTATCCTTCCCGATGATTTACAGCGTCTGAAAGATAATGAGGATCTATTGGTGGCGGAACAGCCGGGCATGCATACCTGGTACCTGGCATTGAACTGCCAGAGAGAACCCTTTGACAATGTGAAAGTACGTCAGGCGGCCAACTATGCCATTAACAAGAAGGATATTGTGGACAATATTCTAATGGGTACCGGTGTAGAAGCCAAAAACATCTTACCTCCCGTTATCTGGAGCTACACAGAAGATGTGCAGGACTACAGCTACAATCCAGAAAAGGCCAAGGAACTGTTGGCTGAAGCCGGCTATGAAGATGGAATCGAAGTGGATTTCTATATTCCTAAATCCGGTTCCGGAATGCAGCAGCCGGTGAGTATGGCCACAGCTATCCAATCCGATCTGGAAGCAGTGGGAATCAAAACCAATATTCAGCAGGTCGAATGGGGAACCTATCTGGACAAGGTTTTCATGCCCTTGGAAGAAAATGATGTGCTGATGCACGAAATGTCCTGGATGGGGGATAATGGTGACCCAGATAACTTCCTCTACATTCTATTGAGCAGCGAGCAGTGGCCCACCGCTGGATTCAACGAGGCATTCTACAAGAACACTGAGGTAGACAAAATTCTTAGGGAAGCTAGAACCCTATCTGACCAAGACAAGAGGATTGAAATGTATGAGGAAGCCCAAAAACTGATCATGGCTGATTCTCCCCTGATTGTTGTGGATCACGAAACCCAGATCGTTGCTATGAAAAATAACATCAAGGGATTTGAGCTTCATCCCACGGGCATATTCCGCTTTGGTAAAGTAACATTAGAGTAATCATATGTGATGCCGGGTGTGACGAGCATCCACCCGGCGTAATTTCTCAGGGGTGATCCGGTATGTTAAAATATTTACTCAAGCGTTTGCTTGCACTATTACCCGTATTGATAGGGGTTTCAATATTGGTTTTTTTAATTCTACATCTATCGCCGGGGGACCCAGCGCAAATTATCCTGGGACCAAAAGCCACACAGCAATCCCTAGATGCCCTAAGGCATCAATTGGGATTGGATCTACCCCTTCATAGACAGTATTTTCAGTGGATAACCAATGTTCTAAAGGGGGATTGGGGACGGTCGATTCAGCTTAAGCGGGAAGTATTGCCCCTTGTGATCACAAGGTTTAAAGCCACCGCCATTCTCACCGTCTTTGCCGCCTTCATCGCTGTCAGCTTTGGTATGTTGGCAGGGATTATTTCGGCCACCAGGCAGTACTCCTTCAGCGACCGTTTCTTGATGTTCATGGCATTGGTAGGTTTTTGCCTACCTGTATTTTGGCTCGGCCTTATACTCCAAATTATTTTCGGTCTTAAATTGGGCTGGCTTCCTGTATCGGGTATGTATCCCCCGGGTCAGACGGGCTTTGGGAGCATGCTTCCCTTCCTGATTTTGCCGGGGATAAGCCTGGCCACCGGTTCCATGGCGGAAATAGCAAGGATGACCAGATCCAGCATGTTGGAAGTAATCCGACAGGACTATGTGAGGACCGCAAAGGCTAAGGGCTTGTCACAAAGGATAGTAACATATAAACATGCCCTGCGAAACGCTTTGATTCCCATTGTCACCGTGGTGGGTATGCAGATTGGATTTCTACTCTCCGGTGCAGTGTTGGTAGAGATAGTTTTCGCTTGGCCGGGGATAGGAACATTGATGGTAAACGGCATCCTAGCCCGGGATTTTCCCCTTGTACAGGGAACTATCCTGTTTGTCGCCACCACCTATGTTTTTGTTAATTTAATTGTGGATGTTGTTTACGCTTTCCTTGATCCACGCATCTCTTATAACTGATCGGGGGCTGATTAAATGCAGGCACAGACCAATATAGATAACCTTGAATCCCAGGCGGCACACGAGGCCCATGATGGTTTGGAAATTGAACAGTTGAAACCGGGGCAGGAAGCATGGCGCCGGCTAAAAAAGGATAAACTGGCCGTGGCCGGGGGTTGTATACTGATTGCTGTCGTTTTGGTGTCTGTTTTGGCACCTATCATCAGCACCCATAATCCCAATACCGTCGTCAATTCCAACCGCCTACTGCCCATGGGTACACCGGGGCATATCCTGGGGACAGATCATTTGGGCCGGGATATGCTTACTCGTCTGCTATACGGCGGTAGAATCTCCGTGGCCATCGGTTTCACCGCCGTGGGGATAGCCATGTTTTTTGGGATTACCATCGGACTTTTAGCCGGCTATTATAAGGGGTTTTTTGATACACTGGTCATGAGATTCATTGATATCCTTATGGCATTCCCCTATGTGCTTCTGGCCATAGCAATTATTGCCGCCCTGGGCCCCGGCCTTTTAAATGCCATGATTGCCATTTCCATCGTGGGGATACCCTACTATGCCAGGATTGTGCGGGGTACGGTGCTGTCCCTTAGGGAACAGGAATACATCGAGGCTCAAAAGGCCTTGGGGGCCTCGGATTTGCGTATTCTGTTTAAGCATATCCTGCCCAACTCCCTATCCCCCATCATCGTGGCGGCTACACTGGATGTGGGCTGGATGATCATTGCCGCCTCGGGTATGAGTTTTTTAGGGCTGGGGGCACAGCCTCCCACAGCTGAATGGGGAGTTATGCTCAGTGATGGCAAGGATTTTCTAAGGGCCGCCCCCCACATATCACTGCTGCCGGGTATGGCCATCTTTATAGTGGTTTTATCCCTGAACTTATTGGGGGATGGCCTAAGAGACGCCCTTGATCCAAGGCTGAAACAATAATCATCGGGAGGTATAAATAATGAAGAGTCCAAATATGAAAGATGTGATCGCCACATATTCCATCGTGGCGGCGGATCCGGAAAATGACGAGCTGGGGATAGCGGTACAATCTAAATTTTTGGCGGTGGGAAATGCCGTGCCCTGGGCCAAGGCCGGGGTGGGGGCAGTAGCCACCCAATCCTGGGCCAATACCAGCTTTGGGCCCCGGGGTCTGGAGCTGCTGGAAAAGGGCCATACCCCCCAGGAAGCATTGAATATTCTGCTGGAGGATGATGGAAAAAAGGAATACCGACAAGTGGGTATTGTGGATGCCAAGGGCAACGCTGCCAGCTTCACAGGAAAAGAATGCTTCCCCTGGGCCGGGGGTGTGACAGGGGAAAATTATGCCTGCCAGGGCAATATCCTGGTGAATGAGGAAACAGTAACCCAAATGGCGGAGGTTTTCGAAAAATCCCAGGGTGATCTGGCCTCAAGGCTTCTCGAAGCATTGGATGCGGCACAGGACGCCGGCGGGGACAGTCGGGGAATGCAATCCGCGGCTATATTGGTGGTAAAGCCAGAGGGTGGCTACGGTGGGTTCAACGATCGGTTCATTGATCTGAGGGTGGACGACCATCCGAACCCCATCAAGGAATTGATGAGGATCTATGATCTGCACAAGCTTTATTTTACTAAAACTGATCCTGATAGGATTCGCAAAATAGAGGGAGATGTGGAGAAAAAAATCGCCAAGGCCCTGATTCAGCTGGATTACTTCCAGGGGGCTTACTCAGGAAATTGGACCGAGGAGCTGCAGGAAGCATTGAAGACCTACTACCTCACAGAAAACTTTGATGACCGTATTGCTGAGGACGGATATATTGACGGAGATGTACTGGATTTCATGATGAATCAAGTGAAATAAAAAACCCTTAACTATCAAGCACAAAGGCCCCGGATACCAACCGGGGCCTAATTTATATTTGACCCTTCATTTTTACGCCGCCGGGCAGAAGAACCACCACCCTGGCGCCCATATCCGTATTGTCGGCTGTAATCCCCCCACCGTGGTTCCCCACGATGGTGCGGGCGATAGCCATGCCAAGACCAGAGCCCCCGCCGCTGCCCTTATAAAACCTGTCGAAAAGCCGATCCAGATCCTTCTCTGTAAAGCCCTCCCCATCATCCTGAAAGATTACTTTACACCCATCTCCTGCTTGCTCCACAGATATTGCCACCTCGTCAGAGGCATGATTGACGGCATTGCCCAATATATTTACAAATACCCGAAGCATTTTTTCCCCGTCGCAGTAAAGGCTGGTCATGGTGTCCGGGGAAAACCTTAGAGTTATACCTCGATCCCCTGCAAATCCCTGTACCGATTCAACTGCCTCATGAAGCAGCTCCTCAATCTCAACTTCATTATAGTCATACTGCTCTTCAAAATTTTCCAGCTTTGAGAGGAAAATAATATCCTCCACCATATCTTTTAAACGTTGGCTTTCCCGAATAACCACATCCATGCTTCTGTCCACTTCTTCCTCACCATCAACTACCCCGTCTTTCACCGCCTCGGCGTAGCCTTGGATGGACATCAATGGGGTTTTTAGCTCATGGGAAGCATTTTGAAGGAATCTACGCTGGGCAGCATCGTACTCCATCAATTTCTCCCTCATCAAATCGAAGGCCTCTCCCAACTCCTCCATCTCATCCCCGGTTCGAATGTCCACCTTATGGGAAAAATCCCTGGAAGCCATATCCCTCGCCTTTTTCTTTAGAAATCCCAGGGGTCGAGATATACTTCTTCCCAGCGCTAAAGCCAGCAATATCCCAAGAAGGGATGCCGCAGCTAAAATAATCAGGAGAAGCCTGGCGATTTCCCAGGAAATACCCTCAACGATATCCACAGCAGCCAACAAAATTAAGATGCCGGATACCTCGCTCCCTGCACCGGCAGCTGGCAAAGCCACGGCCACAAAATCCCCGGTGGAAAAACGAAGCCCTGATCCAGGGGTCAGCCTTTCCTTTAGCAGGACATCCCCTATGGGGCCCGTAACAGTGGAATTTATAGGGAACAAATCCGGCCTGCTGCTATCCATAATATTCAAATCCAGGTCAGTAAATATATAATCCCCCTGAACTAAACGGGTACCCAGAACAAGCCGCCTTCTACCCCCATGTCCGGGCCCATGACCATGGGAGCCGCGGGGGCCCATACCCATACCGGCATTACCCGGCGGTTGAAGGGCGGCCGCCTCCATCATAGCCTCACCTTCACGCAGCAGGGAATCCTGTGCGTCCCTGACCAGGAATTTCGTAACAAGCCCATGGAATGAAAAACCCACCACTAAAAAAGAAACCACAAGCAGTATGATATATCCCAATGCAATTTTAGCAGAAAAACTTTTAAATCTATTCCCCAATTTTATATCCATAGCCCCACACCGTGGAGATGCCCACGGCTGCCCCCGCCTCCCTTAGTTTCCTGCGAAGCCTTTTAACCAAATCATCCACAACCCGTATATCCCCTACATAGTCATAACCCCAAATTCTATCCAAAAGTTCCTGACGGCTGAAGGCTTTGTTGATATTTCCCAAGAGATTGCTCAATAGATCAAACTCCTTTGCAGTGAGCTCCAGATCCTTGGAGTTTACTGAAGCCCATCTTTCCTCCACGGACAGCTTCAAATCCCCATACTCGATCAAAGAAGGGGCTTCATTGGAGAAATCCACCCTTCTAAAAATAGTTTTAATATAGGCCACCAATTCCCTGGGGCTGAAGGGCTTTGTGAGATAGCCATCGGCCCCCAGTTCAAGACCCAAGATCCGATCCAGCTCCTCACCCTTGGCAGATACAAAGATAATGGGAGTTGTTGTCACGGTCCTTAAATGTCGGCATAATTCCAAACCATCCATCCCGCCCGGCAGCATGATATCAAGAACAAACATATCGGGCATCTTTATTTCTATCCTTTTGAGCAGATCCTCTGCATTTAGAAAAGTTTCCACAGAGTAACCTTCCTTGGTCAAATATTTACTTATCAAATCCAAAATGGCCCTCTCATCATCCAGAATAAAAACAGTCTTCAATTTTATCTATTCCCCCCTGGAAGTAAAGCCCATAATA
This sequence comes from Clostridia bacterium, assembly GCA_012519005.1. Lineage (GTDB taxonomy): Bacteria > Bacillota > DTU086 > DTU086 > DTU086 > JAAYRB01. The sequence goes on along the minus strand of JAAYRB010000041.1, from coordinate 13,383 downwards.
ACTTCCCTATGGATTAGCTTTGTTTCTAAATAAAGGCTGTATACATTTTACAACAATTCGGAGGTTTTCTAAATTAAATCACTTTCCGTGTGAAACAATCCGTATCTAAATAAAAAGGGACAACAGTGAGAATTTGTTTAATCACCGTCGTCCCTTTTGAATTATGATCTTGCAATTCCCCACCTCGGCCGCTGCCTAGGCGGAGGCTGTTTTCTTCTCCTCAACGGTCTCATCGATGAATGCTACTACCACCATACCAATGAGCAATATTACCGCCCCAAGGTAGAAGCCGCCAACAAAAGAACCAGTGATATCCCTGATCCATCCTACCACCACGGGGGCTGCGATGGATGATAACATACCGCTCATATTGAATACAGCTATGGCCGTTCCCATTGCCTCCGGATTTGTTCGGGCCACATGGTCGCCCACCCAAGACACAGAAACGGGATCAAAGGAGAATTTTCCTACTATTCCATAGGCAATTAAAGCTGCAACAAGCATGGGCAGCGACATGACATACCCCATGGCGGCAACGGTTAGAGCTGTCAGGGGCAGGATGATGAGGGCAAGCTTTTTTCGGCCAAAACGATCTGAGTTCCTTCCGAACCAGATGCCGGCGGGTATGGCAGTCACAGCCACAATTGCGGTATAAAGCCCAGAAACCGTTAGGCTCAACCCCCGTTCCGCCATGAAAAATGTAGGGCCCCAGGTCAAAACAGTCCAAAAACCGTACTGGGAACAAAATATGGCCACATTCAGCAGCATCAGATTCTTGTTACCGAGAATTTCAGACCAGGGCACAGTCACTTTTTCCGCTGGTCTTGCATCCCTCATCACGGCTTGATATATGAGGGCAACAAGCATGGTGGGAATAGCTAGTGAGAGAAAAGGCGCCCTCCAATTGTTAAAAAACAGATAAACGGGACCTGCAACACCCAAACCGATGGCCAAACCAATGGCCATCCCTGAGTTGATTATGGCTGAACTAAAGCCCCTCATATTTTTAGGAACGGTCATCATGGAATGGATCCTGCACCTTTTCACCATCTATGATCTGGAAATGTGCTTTAGTATTGGTTTCTACAAAGCTTCTTGGGATGACTCCAGTCAAAGTCACACCCTTGATGAGCCCCAATTGATTTTATACATCTATTTGGCTGAATTTTCCGTGATTAAAGGGAGGTCTTACAGGTTTGGATTTAATAAAAGAAGGGGGGGGGGTGAGCAGAAGTGAATAAAAAAAGGCGGCAAATGCCGCCGTCCAAGTAATCTACAGAATATTTTCAGTTTATATTACAGTTTTCCCAGTATGGACTGAAGCCTATCGAAAAAACCCAATCTCATCTCATAAATCTTTTTACTTAAATCCACCATTCTTTGCCCTAGATCCTTTGTACTTTCAAAATCCCTTTGGGATGCTGCTTCCCTGTACTGATCCCGAATTTCGGATTTTTCCTGGTATAGGGGTGCCGCCTCATCTCTAAAATTCTGCATTTCACCCCTCCAAGATCTTAGTTTTTCCAAGGTTACGGAGTCATTATTTTCCCAAGCCTCCCTGGCCTTCTGCTGCCTCGTATCCCTTGCATCCCACATTTTCTCCCTCAATTCATGGTGATTATCCCTATATTCATGCATTTGATCCCGGACATCCTGCGAAGAAGGGTCGTCATAGAGAGGGCAGTCTCCGCAATAACCGTGACTATGGCCGTGGCCGTGACTGCGGCTGTGGCCATGTCCCATCCCCATACCACCGCCAAAGCCACCACCCCCGTGGGCGAGAACAGGAACAGCTAAGGCTGTTACCAGCAGCAGGGCAATTGCTATCAATAAAATTCTTTTCATCATCATAACCTCCCTTCAAAAATTTGTTCCCCAAAAAATTGTAAAATACGATGGAAACCCCGGTTGCGTATCCGGGGAGGGCTTTACCCCATCCCCAAAATCAGTATACCCTATTTATTTAGAGGCTTTATGGCAAGAGTATGTAAAATGTGTGGAATCACCCGGATAATGCTCCCCGCGAATCCAAGTTTGTTGGTGCAAGCCGTCCCGCTCATCATTATCATAAAATATTTAATCTAAATATTTACCATTAGATGGTATTCTAAGGATCCTTTTTATATAATAGTAGTACTTAGATGGCTCTTGTCCTCAACATCGGAAACCCTAGGGGGGATAATCAATGAAAAGATTCACGGTGGTAATCCTGCTCCTCCAACTGCTGCTGGCTGCTTTTTTAATCTCAGGCTGTACTGAAAACCCCAAAAAAGGAAACCCCCACACCGGCAGGACGAAGGTCTACACCAGCATCCACCCCATATATTATCTTGCTTCCGAGATTGCCGGGGATCATGCGGATATAGTGGAGATACTGCCCCCCTCTTCTGATCCTCACACCTACGAACCCTCACCCAAGGAAATTGTAGATCTTCAATCCTCTGACCTTTTCATATATAACGGGGCAGGTTTGGAGCCTTGGGCGGAAAAGGTAGCCGGATCCCTAGGGGAAAATGTGTCAGTCCTTCAAATTGCTGAGGTAGTCTACGATCAACTCCCCCAGGGAAATGATCCTGGGTATCCTGTGGACACAGCGGATCCCCATTTTTGGCTTGATCCCGTGATGGCTAAAAATATGGCGGAGGCCATAGCGGAAACCCTGATAAAAGTAGACAAGAAAAACAAAGACAGCTATGGGGAAAACTTCACCTCCCTGGCCCTGAGATTGGATGGACTTCACAGGGATTACGATGAAACACTTCGTAAATGTGAGGGAAAGGAATTCGTGGTCACCCACGGGGCCTTCGGCTATCTGGCAGCTAGATATGATCTAAAACAAATTTCCATCATGGGAATGGGGGAGGAAAGCGAACCAAACCCTGCATATCTTGGGGAATTGATAAAACTGCTAAAAACCCATGGGATAGGCTATATTTTCTCGGAACCCTTGAGCAGCATCAAGGTGACCAAAACCTTAGCTGACGAAACCCAATCAGAAATCCTTTTTCTGAATCCCATAGGTACATTGACAAAGGAACAGGAGAGTAGAGGTGAAAATTATATGACATTGATGTATGACAATTTAGAGCAGCTAAAGATTGCCCTGGGGCAAAATGAGTAAAAAAAGCATCTTAGAAGTGAAGGATTTATCCTTCTCCTACGGCAACAAGCCGATTCTGAGCAATGCAAATCTAAATATTCAGCAGTCGGATTTCATTGCCGTTGTAGGCCCCAATGGATCCGGAAAAAGCACTCTATTGAAAATTATGTTGGGTCTTTTGAAACCAAATAGGGGAAGTATCACTCTTATGGGGCAAGATCCAGCATCTTTTAACCAATGGGACAGGATAGGATATATTCCCCAAAGGGCTGCCGCTTTTGACCCCACATTTCCAGCAACAGTAAAGGAAGTGCTGGAGGCCCACCAATCAGCCCACCTGGGATTATTCAAATTTCTGAAAACTCAACATAAGGAAAGAGTCCGGGAGGTTCTAGAGCTGGTAGGTCTTTCCCACTGCGCGGACTCCATGGTGGGTAAACTGTCAGGAGGGCAGCAGCAAAGGGTGTTTCTTGCCCGCACTCTAGTAACAAGACCGGATCTCATATTTATGGATGAGCCCATGGCAGGTATAGATACGGAATCCCAATCCTCCCTGTATACACTTCTTTCAGGGCTGCATGAGAATCATAGGCTCACCCTGATCATGGTCACCCATGATATTATTTCGGCGGCACAAAGGGTCAACAGGATGGTATGCATCTACAATCAGGAGATCATCGAGCACAACCCCAAGGAATATATGAAGAAACAACTTTTCAAGGAAAGGGATGGCTTTTTGAGCCAATTTTATCATCTTCACCTGGCAGAGGGGGAATGAGATGGAAATCCTACAGTATGGATTCATGCAGCGCGCTTTGGCGGCGGGAATAATTGTGGGAATCATCAGCCCTCTTATGGGCATTTTCCTTGTCCTGAGGAGGCTGTCCCTCATCGGGGATGCCCTTTCCCATATCTCCTTTGCCGGGGTGGCCGCCGGACTTGTAGCCCAGATCAATGCCACATTATCCGCCATGATTTTTGCCATTTTTGGTACACTGGGCATCGAATATTTCAGGAAACATTATCAAAAACATGCGGATTTGGCCATTGCCTTGATCATGTCCGGTGGGATGGGATTGGCGGTAATTTTAATCAGTTTAGGAAAGGGAAATACGGCATCCATCCTCAGCTATCTATTCGGAAGTATAATTGCCGTCACTGAGATGGATCTCTATATCATTATTTCCGTGGGCCTGCTGGTGATCATATCTACCACTCTGCTCTACAAAGCTTTATTTTATATTTCCTTTGATGAAGAAGGTGCTGCTCTAGCAGGTATCCCAGTCAACACAATCAATATCTATTTCACTCTTTTGACAGCTGTTACAGCGGCGGCTTCCATGAGGATTGTGGGTATATTGCTTGTGTCCTCCCTGATGACAATCCCCGTTGCCACAGCCCTGCAATTGGCGGGGAGTTTCAGGGCTGCCGCCCTGATTTCTGTGCTGATGGCCATCACAGGTGTTTTGGTGGGCCTGCTGATCTCCTTCCATTTATCCCTTGCCCCGGGGGGAACCATAGTCCTGTTTTCTTTACTGCAGTTGATGTCCGTAATCCTCTGCAAGAAATTATACGGGTATTTCAGGTATTTCAAAGGCTGAAATGCAATAAACCTGGGATATTTTAAATAAAATCTTCGTATATATCAATATAAACAAACCCCCAATGGAGGGAGAAACTTGGAATACATGGAGTTTCATGTCTACGGCATCTCATTGATACCTGCCATCGTGGGTATTATTGAGCTGGCTAAAAGGTTTGGCTTCCCCCGCTGGTTATCCCCTATTCTATCCTTAGTTCTTGGGTTCACCGCCGCCTTTGTATATATTGCACCGGGGCAGCCCAGGGAAGCAATTCTGGTAGGTATTGTCATGGGCCTGTCCTCCGTGGGACTCTACAGCGGCAGCAGGAGTACCTATAGGGCGCTGAGAAAATAAGCAGGTCCCCATTAAAGGTAACATATCGGGGTTTACCGGGTTTAGCCCGGGATTGCATGGGCGGCATTATGACTATATATCAGATCATGGGGAAGTTCGATGATAAAATGGGTGCCCTTCCCTTCACAGCTTTCCACACTGATCCTGCCGCCGTGATTCCTGATGATGGTATTGACCACGGCCAAGCCCAGCCCGGTTCCACTCCTCAACATCTTTGTGCTGAAGAAGGGGTCAAATATCCTGCCCATTATTTCTGGGCCAATACCCGTGCCGGTATCAGACACCCTTAGTATTACCTTACCGCCATCTTCATTTATGCCGCAGTATATATTCAGATTTTTACTGGGGCTCTTCTCCATGGCGTCAAAGGCATTGGTGGTCAAGTTTAATAATACCTGCTTCATCTGATGGGGATTCAAATGAACAGGGATGGGGAAATCAGAGATGTCCTCATGAACTTCCACCCCTTTTAACAGGCCCTGATTTTTCACGATGGGCATTATTTCATTTACCACAGCCCTCAAATCCCCTACTTTATACTCCTCTTGACCCGGCCGGGAGTAAAGAAGAAACTCTTCCAAGAGACAGTTGGTACGATCCAGTTCACTGAGCATCAATGTAGTATACATATTCAAATCTTGTGCGGCCACATCCTGCTCCTTGTTTATTCTCTGTTGAATAATCTGCAGAAACCCCTTCACTGTGGTGAGGGGGTTGCGGATCTCATGCACCGTTGCTGCTGCCACTTCCCCCAATGTGTAAAGCTGATCATAATCACGAAATTGTCTGTTCAGGCAGAGCTTACCTGGGGGCTTTTCTTCCAAGGACAACAGCAGCGCCCTAAAAAAATAGATATATGCCATTGCCAGGTATAAATGGGTCAAAATATGACAGATCTGATTATCCAAAACATGGGGGAGGGCGCCCAGTTGGGCCAAAATAATAAGGACTGCGGCCCTATATAACAGTGTTCGAATTTTTGTCCCGAGGTTTAACCCAAGCCTTTTAACATACCGAGAGCACAGCAAATATATTGCTAAGATGGAAAGGGCTGGAATGACCTCATAGATTATTGGATGAGGGGTTTTGTGAAGATATATAGTACTGGCAGTCAATATAAAAATCAGGATACAAAAAGCGGTGGGGTAGAATTTCTTTGTACATCCCTTAGAATTCAGCATAGAAGATGTTATGGAAAAGAAGGCCAGGCTGGTAAAAAGATTGGCTAAAAGGGATAGAAAAAAATAAAAGCATAGGTGACTCCGGGAGCTGCTTGTTCCAATCATCAGATCAATAACCACAACAAATGAAATAAAAAAGGAACCAGCCGCGAAAAACATCATTGCATATGTCCAGTTTAAAGAACCCTTATTCCCACGGAAAATGAACCAAACCATTGCAAAAGACACAAATACCAGTACGGAAACAAAGAGATTCAATAAAGTATGCAAAGCAATAAAACCCTTAACTGGTACCGACGGCTTCACAAACCTGGCAGTTAAAAGGGTCACACCCAACACAACCAGAAGCACCACCGCCAGCCTGTCCCCCTTAGGAAAAACCATTGACATAAAAACAGCCCCCAGTTTAGGTAAAACCATGAATATCATCCATTTATTTACTTAACATTATACTGCATTAAAGCAGTGCATGTAAAGGAAATCACAACCCAAAAGTGAATTTGACCCTCCTGGATCCCCCAATCTGTGAAAGAGTCCCCTCAATATCCTTTGGCCCAATAGCTATGATGATATCCCCTTCATAAAAGGTGAAATCGCCCCCCGGCGCTATGAATATTTCCTCCCCTCTTTTCACTGCCAGGACTGAAATGCTGTACTTTGCCCTTAGGTCCAGCTGGCCCAGGGATTGACCATGAAAGCCCTGGGGGCTTAAAAATTCAAAAATAGAGTAATGGGGGGACAGCTCAATATAGTCCATGATGCTGCGGGAGGATGTGAGCAGATGGGCGATCCTTTCCCCCATATCCCACTCAGGATGGATGATTTTATCTGCCCCAATTCTCTCCAGGACTTCCCCGTGAAGTTGGCTTTGGGCCTTGGCCACAATGTATTTTGCCCCCAGCCCTTTCAACTGCATGGTCACTAAGATATTTGCCTCTATGTCCTGGGCCATGGACACCACCACTGCATCAAAGCCGGCCATATCCATGCTTCTAAGAAATTCCTCGTTTTTCGCATCGGCCCTCACTGCCTCCGTGACAAAATCCGCAATTTCCTGTATTTTCTCCTCGGATATGTCAATGGCCAGTACTTCATGACCCATGGCCATCAAGGATCTGGCCACACTTTCCCCAAACCTTCCTAAACCGATGACAGCGTATTGACCCACAAGACCCACCCCCTAACCAAGATTTAAATAACCTTTGGGATATTCAAATAATCCCCTACTTCTACTGCCCAGAGCATAGACCAAAGTCAGGGGCCCCAGCCTACCCGCATACATGGTGAAAATAAGGGTCAATTTGCTGATGGGATTGAGATGGGGAGTAATGCCCGTGGAGAGACCCACAGGCCCAAAAGCAGATACAGCCTCGAAGAGTATATTCAAAAAGGGCAGTTCCTCCGTTATGCTTAAAATCATGGTCACGGCCATTACAAGCAGCAGGGAAAGGAAAACAATGGTTTCTGCTTTTATTACCACCTCCTCTGCAAGCCTCCTTTTGAATAAATTGACATTTCTCTCCCCTCGAATATTGCTCCACCTAGCAGCGATAATTGTGGCAAAAACCGTTGTTTTTATTCCTCCACCGGCGGAACCAGGGGATGCCCCTATGAACATGAGGATGATCAATAGGAAAAGAAAAGGCGGTGTAAAGTCGCCCATGTCCAAGGTGTTGAAGCCGCAGGATCTGGATGTAACGGAATAAAATAATGAGTTTAAAATTTTATCTTTTAAAGGCAGCGCGCCCATGGCAGCGGGGTTGCTGCTTTCCAATAAATATGTACCTATAAAGCCCACTACGAGAAGGGCAAATGTGGTTATGAGGACGACCTTGGCGTGGTATGTAATCCTCTTACCCCTTCCACGCTGAAGAATTCCCCAGATAACTGCATAACCCAAACCGCCCAGAACTATGAGAATCATGATTATAGATAGGGTCAAGACATCTCCCTTATAGGTTGACAGGCTTTGAAAACCCCCGAAAATGTCAAAACCAGCATTATTGAACGCGGAGATGGAATGGAATAAACCGAGATAAAAAGACCTTGGACCATATTCCCCCATCCATATAAGCCCCAGAGCGACGGCACCGATGATCTCGATGGTTATGGCGGTGAAAGCCACATGTCCGATGACCTTTGTCACCTGATCAACGGTCTGATACTGGAAGGCATCCTGCAGGATTATCTTTCCCCTCAAAGATACTTTTCTACCAAGCAGAAGGGCCACCATCACTCCGGCGGTCATGAAACCAAGACCACCCAATTGGACTAGAAACATGATGACCAACTGGCCAAAGATATTAAAGGAGTCAGCTGTATCCACAACCACCAACCCCGAAACACAAACCGCCGAGGTGGAGGTAAAAAACGAATCCAATATTCCCACTTTTACGCCGCCTTTCTGCGAGATGGGCATGGATAACAGAATCGCACCCACTAGGATCATAATAAGAAACATGGCGGCCAGGAATTGTGGAGGGTTGAGATGCTTCCTTCTCCTTATATTGTCAGCTTTTAACCCACTCAAGGTCTTCAATTTATTTCCCCCAATAACCATACACTCAAAAAATTATTATACACCCATTTCCTGCAAAGGGCTATCCCAATAGAACCACAAATACTTCGGCAGGAGGTCCGCCTTAAAAAAAACATGCCTGCAATATGGCCTAAAAATACGAATCTATGTATCAATTTTCCCTTGATCACCAACAATAAAGTATAAATGTAGACCATGAAGGAGCGAAGCCCTTTGAAAATTAAAGACGGCCTTATTCTAGGTATGATTACGGGAGTCATTGCAAATTTGGGTAAGGGCATGCTCATGGGCACCCTTAAAAAAAGAGGGTATGCCGGCAGGAGCTTTACTGACACGGCGGCGGCCTTTTTCCTGCATGGGAGGGATATTAAAACCCCCTTGGGCCAGCTGGTGGGAACCATCGCAGATTATTCCATTGCCCTGCTCCTGGGGATCTCCCATACCTGTTTTTTACGCCGCACGGGCAAAAAGAACTGGCTGCCCAAGGGTGTGGCATCCGGCAGTATCACATGGGTTGTCCTATATGGTTTTTTGGGCACCCTGGGAAAGAGTAATCTAGTTTACCCCACCACAGCAAGAACTGCTTTTTCCTCATACCTGGGACATACTCTATTTGGGATATTGAATAATTTTACGGCTATCAAATTTGGGCATGATGACCTGTTTATTGAAACTCAGAAAACTGAAAACAGAATAAAAAGAACCCGCCCCCCGCGGAGAACAAAAATATCCCGGATCCCCACAGGCTGAACTGTTAAATATTATCCATTATAGAATCTGTCCCATAGTCGGGGTTTGCTTTTGGCGCGGCTAACAAGTTTAACGACACAATCCAGGGTCTCCTGGCTGATATTATGTTCCATTCTTTCAATCTCCTGTAGGAGATTTTTTTTTACACCCAGCAGTTCAAGAAATTCTCCCAGTATATTATGGCGGAAAAACAGAAATTCCCCCAACTCCCAGCCTTTTTGAGTTAATTTTATTTCCCCATACTTTTCATAGGTCACCAGCGCGCTGGAATCTAGTTTTTGAATCATTTTACTCACCGAGGAGGGCCTCACATTTAGAGCCTCTGCAAGGTCGCTGGTTCTAATATCTTTTTCGCCCCTGCTCATCCTGTAGATCATCTCTAGGTAGTCCTCCATACTGTCCGTCAAGCCCTTCACCTGTCGGTCAATGAGCTCATAACCCCTTGCGGTTCTGAATTCCATACTTTCCATTACCTCACCCTATTCCGCCAGCCCAACTGCTTTGTATACTGCTGTACGGCTGCCATTACTAGGTATATTATATGGGCCATGCCCCTATAACTTTTTTGTTTTATTGCCGCCGTTCATGACCATGTAAATGCCCTACCCATAAAAAATCAAGGTCTAATCCCGGGGGTAAGGTAGGGCATCAAGTTTTGAATCTATCAATAAGCCTCTGTAGATTTTCAGCTATTTGTGCCAGCCCTTCGCTGGCCCTGGAAATCTCATTGCTGGAGGCTGCTTGTTCTTCCGCCGCGGCGGAGGCTTCCTGGGTTCCTGCGGCATTTTCCTCCGCCGAAGAGGATAGGTTTTGTATCAGATCCACCAGCTGATTTTTATTCTCATTCAGTGTGTCCACTCCCTGCGTTAACAGCTGGATGGTGGCCTCCGTGGATCCAATAGAATCTGCTATCAATTCAAATATATTCCTGGTTTCCTTTACGCTTTCATTTTGGGCACCCACAATCTCCTTCACGGAGTCCATGGTATGGACAGCCCCCTGAGAACGGGTTTTAAGTTCATCTATGACCAATTTGATCTCTTGGGTGAAGCTGTTGGCCTGTTCCGCCAATTTTCTGATCTCATCCGCCACCACTGCAAAACCTCTACCAGCTTCCCCTGCCCGGGCCGCCTCGATAGCAGCATTGAGGGCAAGGAGATTGGTCTGGTCTGCGATACTCTCGATCATTCCGCTGGCATCCTCGATCTTATCAGCGCTGTCATTATTGCTCACAATAATTCCATAGATTTCCACTGCGGCCTCATTGCTTTCCTCGGTTTTCTCCACCAGTGTCCTGATAGCGTCAAAACCTTCATCTTTACGTTGGTTTATTTCCACTAGGGCCCCGTTCAGCAGCCCTATATTCTTGCCGGCCATATCTATGACGGTCTCTATTTCTTTTACCCTTGACGCGGATTCCCCTGTGTCCCTTGCCTGTTCATTGGAACCCCTGGCGATACCTTCAATAGTTTCCGCAACTTCCTGAGATGCGGATGCCGCCTCCTGGGATGCGGCAGTTAACTCCTGGGCCGCAGCGGCAACACTTTCTCCCCCCCTGGTAATTTCCGCTATCAAATCAACAATATTATCCCTCATGGTCTTGATTGCCCTGGTAATTTGACCAATCTCATCTTTTCTGTTCAGGAGATCAGCGGCAAGGGTCCCATCATGGAAGGTAAAATCATAATCCGCCAGTACCTCCACCCTTTCCCTGATGGCATCAATAAATTTAACTATGTTCCCCGAGACCACAAAGGCTGTGGCGCCGATAATTAAAAGCCCCGCCAAACATATGAAGCCCACCTTCAACAACAATTCCTGAACCCCGGCATAGACTTCCTCATGGGGAACAACGGCACTGAAACTCCATGGAGTCTGGGTACCACCTATCACCACCGGAGAAAAAGATTTTAGCACATCCTTATCCAGCACCTCAGAGTATAGACTTTCACTGAAGGTTTCCCTTGACCGGATCCTTTCCAGGGCGCCCTTGTCATCCCCGGAGGCAAATTCCCCGGCGGGCTTTCCAATACTATTTTCATCGGGGTGGATGATTAAATTCCCTTCATAGGAGATGAGCCTCCCAAAACCTGTGCTGTACAACTCCGCCTTGGCACCGATCTCCTGCAGCTCATCAAGAAGCACATCCACGCCCGTTACTCCAATTACTTTTCCATCAAGTTTAATCGGAACAGAAAAAGAAGTCATAAGGGCAGTGGATCCACCCGCGTCATAGGTATAGGGTTCCAAAACCGTCTCTTCACCGGATTCATATGCCAGCAGATAGTAATCCCCCTCCCCCTTCACCTGATAGTTTTGTAGGGCCTCGTTTTTCATGGTGGAACCTTCTCTATACCAGTAGGGGATGAACCTCCCCGTCTCATCATGGGTGGGTGCATTTATGTATAGACTATCCTCACCATCAAAGGCATCCGGCTCAAAGCAGGCCCATACACCGAAAAAGCCCTCATTATTGGCAAGAATACTGCTTAAAATGGCATTCACTGCTTCCCTGTCCACACCGCCACGGGTTGTGAGACCTTCTAGGGTATCAGCTGTACCCCGGGCGGAATCCAAGTATACCTCCAACTCTGCCTTGATCTCATTGGCATAATTCATTGCTGTAGTCTCCGCTAGGAGGGTGGCATCCTCTCTTTCATCCTGATAAAAACTCAATCCAACCAAGGAAAAAATAATGATAAAGGTGATCAATATAGGCAGTAGAATTTTTAATAAAGTTTTGGTTCTTAATTTCACGGGCCAGCACTCCCCTTTCTAAAATTTGTATAATGAGGCAGTTATGGTATAACACACTATGTGTTTCAACAAAATCAGACAATTTCCTACCAAAATCTACTATTTGTATAAGGTACATTAAAAACGGTATCCATATACCTTAAATTACATCCCTCCATCAATAAACAGTCACCCCCCCCCAAGGGATATCCCATGGATACTGTCCATAGCTGAGGAACTGCAGCTTACATTCTTTCCCAAAGATTATATGGAACAAAGAATATTTTCAAAACATATTCTGAGCTAGATATAAATTTAGCCGCAGGAAACAATTTTTCATTTTTATGGAGGTGTGAGACATGGAGAATCTTAGACCCCTATGTTTGATCCCCATGGGGAAAACCGGTTCAATTAAAAAAATCACCGGAAAAGATATTATTAAAAGGAGGTTAATGGACCTGGGATTTGTGGAAGGTACGGCGGTGAAAGCCGTGAGGAAAAGTCCCACTGGGGATCCCACAGCTTACCTTGTAAAAGGGGTTTTGATTGCTTTAAGGAAGGAAGAAGCATCTATGGTGCTGTGCGTGGAGGGAGGTGTCTCCAATGAAAGGGGCTTCCCCCGCGGAGATTGAGTATATTTACCGCAAGCAAATCCCTACAGCAGGTGAAAAAACAGAAAGAGTTGTGGCCCTTGCCGGAAACCCCAACACAGGGAAGAGCACGGTTTTCAATACTCTTACCGGCCTGAATCAACATACAGGCAATTGGCCGGGCAAAACTGTTCTTCAGGCCAAGGGGCATTTTATGGTAGGGGGATATAAATTTACCCTGGTTGATTTACCGGGCATCTACTCTCTTTTATCGCCCTCCGCCGAGGAGGAGGTGGCAAGGGATTTTATATGCTTTGAAAAACCCCAGATTACCGTGGTGGTCGTCGATGCCACTTCACTGGAACGCAATTTAAGCCTTGTGCTCCAGGTGATGGAAATAACCCCCAAAGTGTTGGTTTGCCTAAATCTAATTGATGAAGCGAAAAGAAAAAAAATTCACATAGATACCCCAACTTTATCCAAGGAACTGGGAATCCCTGTCATTCCCACCATCGCACGAAGTGGGAAAGGGCTGGATAACCTAAAAAAT
>JAAYRB010000040.1 GCA_012519005.1 Clostridia bacterium | reverse complement strand
GATGTAAATACGGAGTTGGAGGTTTTGAAAAATATTGCAAGGCTGAATCTTGAAAGCCTAAGAAAGGTGATATTTTCCCTACGTCCACTGGATTTAGATGATTTGGGTCTAGTTCCTGCAGTTAAGAGATTTTTAAACGAGTTTAACAAGGACGGCAATTTAATTGTAGAATTTCGTTTTTTTGGGAGGGAACAAAGATACAAATCGGTTATTGAAGTGGCTGTTTTTCGTATTATTCAGGAAGCGGTGAATAATGTTGTGAAACACGCCAAGGCTTCTACCCTGGAAATTGTATTAGAAACTCAAAAGACCGTGATTGCAGCATCAATTAGGGATGATGGGGTTGGTTTTGGTACTGAAATGGTGGAGAAAGCAGGGGGGTTCGGCCTTCAGGGCATTAAGGAAAGGACAGCCCTGTTGGGAGGCGATATTAGAATCAGCAGCCTTCCAGGTAGGGGCACTGAGATCACAGTAAAAATCCCAGTGCAGGAGGGGGAAATATATGGAGTTAGTTAGGGTCTTGGTTGTGGATGATCATCCCCTGGTAAGGCAGGGTATAATAAAATTCCTGGGACTAGAAGACGCCTTCAAGGTTGTGGGGGAGGCAGGTACGGGCGCAGAAGCAATGAAGCTGATACCCTCCACAAATCCAGATGTGATACTTTTAGATATAAACCTACCGGACATTACCGGGATAGAAGTATGCAAGAGAATCAAAGCCCAATATCCCCACTGCAAGGTCATTGCCTTAACGGTTTATGATGATGAAGCCCACGTGCTGGAAAGCATTAAAGCCGGGGTAACGGGATATCTACCCAAAGATGTTAACCCCGACACATTTATTGAGGCCATCAAATATGCCGCTGGGGGGGAATCTTACATTCATCCCACCGTCGCGGGAAAGCTAATGGATGATTATGGAAGGTTGTCCTCAAAGCTAGAAATGAATGAAAAGCATAGTAACCCCCTAACTCCAAGGGAAATAGAAGTATTGTCACTGGCTGCCAAAGGCTGCACTAATAAAAATATCGCTAACGAGCTGTTTATAAGCGAGAAAACCGTTAAAAATCATATAACAAATATATTCAAAAAAATAAAGGTAAAGGATAGGACAGAGGCTGTTGTTTATGCATTGAAGAACAATATAATTTAGGCTAAAGGACGACAATATTAAGCACCAAGCCTCTTGGACTCATATTTATAGGCATTACACCCAGGGATCCTTGAAAATGGATCCTATTTTGTTTTTGGGGCATCTGCTCAGACCTGTTGGTTTGTGGACTATAAATTGCTGTCGTAAAAAGTGTGAAAATCCCGTTTCTTGAAGGTTTTTAAAGGGTTATGATGAATAGGTAAAATATACTTTTAACGGGCAAAATTACCGAAAGGTGATGACGCAAAGCTAGAGGGTCTAAGGCTTTCATTCGCTATGACTGCCAGCTGTGTGGGAATGTACAGGCTTAGGCTATCCCATAATGGCCTTATTTTTCTTTGTAAATGTAAGCAGATAGAGGGGTGGCGGTAGATTCTTAAGGCTTACCCAAATAACCCATCTCTAAAACCATTAAAAATCCAGGAAAATACAACTTTTTAATAATTGTATCTATGGTCTTGTATTTAAACTATTGCACTTACTGGGTATGTCTAAGGTATTTCGTAGATTTCCTTTATAAAAATAGGGGGTGTCCTTTGCAGGTGGTAAAACTGGGATTTTTAGGCAGTTTGCGTGGAAGGCTTGTCCTGTTATTTTTATTAGTTACTGTGATGCCCATGATGGTTTTGGCCGCTGTGGGAATGAGCGGGTTTACAACCACTCTCATAGAAAAAATACACACTAACTATGAAGTTAAAGCTTTTAAGATTTCGGATGGGATTAAGGCCTTGGTTGAAAACGGTCAGAAGATAGTGGAAACAGCAGCAGCCGCCCCGTCCACAAGAGAGGGCACCAAAAAAACTTTTGAGGATTATGACAAAGGCATTGTAGAAATTGATGATCATGGTCTAGGGACATACCTAAAGCAAATTCAGGAGAATTCCCAAGGCCAATTTTATCAAATTCTACTGACAGATATGCACGGCCAAATCTTAGCATCATCCGACGGTTCCGAGGGATCGCTTCAGGATATTGAATGGTGGCAAAAGGCTGCCCACGAGGGACGATATATGGGAGGGGCCCAGGTGGATTCCCTTACCGGGGTCCAATATTTGCCGATGGCGGCAGCTGTCAAGGATAATGATGATACCACCTTGGGTGTACTGATTGGAAAGCTTGACACAGAGATTTTTTCTGAAATTATCCATGAAAATATATCTGAGATGGGTGATGTGGGGGTTGTTCTGGTGGACGATGGGGGGGAAGTATTGGTGAATACCTCTGCCTCCTATGGGGAGACTTTGCAAAAAAGTTTGCTGAATGATACGAACGCAAGTTCCGAGGGCAATTTGTCGGAAACGGGCAATATTGAGAGAGCCACCACCTCCAAGGGCGAGGAAGAGGGCGGACTGTGGACTGTCTCCCTAAGAAGCGAAGGAATCGATAATGTTGATGCTTTTAAATGGTCTTTGGCTCTTGGGGTGCCCATGGGTGATGTCCTTGCACCTATTTCTAATATGAAGCAGTTGGTTTTTACCATAATGGCAGCCTTTGCTGCCTTGGTGGCTGTGCTTTCATATGTTTTGATTGGCAGAATTTCTAGGCCTATATCCCTGCTAGCCCAAGATGCAGTGAGAGTCAGTCAAGGGGATTTATCCCTGGGGTCTACAATGAAAGCAAGTGGGATCAGAGAAGTAAATATTTTATATAGATCTTTTTCTCAAATGGTGGAGAATATCAAAAATCTCGTTGCACGGGCAGGGGATGCCGCGGAAAAAGTGGCTGATTCCACTGATGAACTCAATGCAAGTGCCGTGGAAAACACCCGGGGTGCTGAGGAAGTTGCGGCAACAGTTCAGGAAATCTCCTCAAATGCCGATAAACAGAAGAGCTATGTCAATGGTGTATTGGATTCCGTGGGCAGGCAGTCCCGGCTTATAGAACAGCTTTCAGGCAATTCAATGGAGGTCTTTCAATCTTCTTCTAATACGAGAACCAGGGCGGATGAGGGCAACAGGGCTCTTGCTGACGCAGTGCGGCAAATGCATCTCATAAGAGGGGTGGTGGAAGATTCAGTAAGTAAGGTGAATGAACTGGGTGAGCACTCAGAGGAAATTGGCATTATTGTAAATACAATAACAGATATCGCAAAACAAACAAATCTGTTGGCATTAAACGCTACCATAGAGGCTGCCAGGGCCGGGGAGCATGGTAAAGGCTTTGCGGTGGTGGCGGAGGAAGTGGGGAGTCTTGCCGCTGAGTCCTCCCAATCTGCCGATGAGATAGGAATACTTATCAAGGATATTCAAATGGAAACAGCGGGGGTGGTGGATTCCATTGAATCTGTCACCCAGGAAGTTCAAAAAGGAATGAAGATGATGGCGGATGTGGGAAGGGCATTCAGGGGAATTAGAAAATCTATTAGGGAGATCTCCCAGCAGGCTCAAACATCTGCCGAAGCCGCCGAGGAATTGGATCAGGGCAGCTCTGAAATTACGGGGGCCATGGAGGGCGTGGCTGATTTTGCCAATGATGTGGCCTCATCTACTGAAACTGTTGCGGCAGTTACTCAGGAACAGACAGCTTCCATGGAGGAAATTGCTGCCTCAGTACAGGCCCTGTCACGGCTAGCTTCGGATCTACGTGAATCTCTGTCTCGTTTTGAGTAATCTCTTTTTTACTACAAACTTGTACTAATTTTAATTTAGGAGGATGATTATTGTGGGCAAAAACAACAATGCCGGTGGTGAAGAGCAGCTGGTGGTTTTCACCTTAGCTAATGAGACCTATGGGGTTGATATATCTACTGTTAATGAAATAATACGTATGCAGGAAATCACAGAGGTGCCCAGGACACCGGATTTTGTTGAGGGCGTTATCAACTTGAGAGGGCGTATTGTCCCGGTCATAGATTTACGCAAACGTTTTAACTTGGAGACTTCGGAGGAGACCCAGTCCTCTAGGATTATTGTGGTGGAGCTAAATGACATTACCGTCGGTATGATAGTGGATTCAGTATCGGAAGTTTTGAGGCTGCCAAAAGAGAATACCGAGCCTACACCGCCCATGGTTTCTGGCGTCGATTCTGCCTATTTGAAAGGCGTGGGCAAATGGGGAGAGCAGCTGATAATTTTACTAGACATCAATAAGGTACTTTACAAAGAAGAGCAGGAGCAGATAGCCAGAACAGCGGAGGAAATGGCAGCTATGGCGGAAGATAATGGGGATGAGTAAATGACTGGTATGGATATGTCCCAATACTTAGACTTATTTTTGGAGGAAGCGGAGGAACAGCTTCAGGAACTAGATGAAGGTCTCATAATGTTGGAACAGGACAAGCAGAATGTTGACCTTCTAAATCGTATATTCCGTGCTGCTCATACTATAAAAGGCTCCTCGGCTTCCATGGGCTTCAATAAAATTGCTGAACTTACCCATTGGATGGAGAGTGTCTTAGACAGATTCCGGGATGGTGATCTGGAGGTTACCCAGGAGGTCATAGATATACTCCTGGAGTGTCTGGATACTCTAGAAATACTAAAAAACGAAATTACCACGGGGGAGGACAGCTGCGACATTTCTGGCTTAATGGATAGGTTGAAGTCCTTGCGGGAAGGTGCTCCTACATCGGAAGGTACTGAAGCAATAACAGATGAAAGGGAAACTGTTTCAGAAATATATGAAGCCGAAATGGATGAGTTGTTTTTTAGTGATACAGAAAAAAATGTACTGCGGGCGGCCGTTACTCAAGGTTACAAAAGCTACCATATCATCGTAGATTTAGACCCTGATTGTTTAATGAAATCCGTTAGGGCCTACATAGTTTTCAATAATTTAAAGGATCTAGGCGAGGTCATAAAAACCATACCTACCACAGAAGAGATTGAAGAGGAAAAATTTGAACAGCGTTTTGAGCTGGTTATGGTCTCCAAAGAAAGCCTTGATAAAATCAAGGGAGTCATCAGATCCATAAATGAAATCAAAGAAGTGTTCATTAGAGAGCATCCCAAGGCGGAAACTTTAAGAAGTTACAATCTTGAGAAGCCCTTATCTAAAAAAGAATTGGATTCAACCAAGGACAGGCTTAGGGATGTCAAAATAGAGAAAAAGAGAGTTAGTCAGACGGTGAGGGTAGATGTAAGCCGTTTGGATAACCTCATGAATCTCATGGGGGAATTGGTTATAGAGCGTACCCGGCTTGAGGCGGTGGGGGGAAATATAAAGTCAACCCTAGGTGCTGGGGATCTCTCGGATTCCCTGGATGAAATATCTGTCCATATTGCCCGTCTCAGCGGGGAATTGCAGGAAGAAATAATGCAGGCAAGGATGTTTCCCATAGACCAGGTTTTTAATCGATTTCCAAGAATGGTAAGAGATTTGTCCAGGAAATCAAACAAAGAGATAATATTCACAATTGATGGGCGGGAAACGGAGTTGGATCGAACTGTTATTGAGGAAATAGGGGATCCCTTGATCCATTTGATTAGAAATGCCATTGATCATGGCATCGAATCTCCAGAGGAAAGAAGGAAACTAGGTAAACCCGAAAAAGGTACAGTTCGCCTCAATGCATTCCATCAGGAGAATCAGATAGTGATTACCGTTGAGGACGACGGTAGGGGGATGGATCCTGATAAAATCAAAGAAGTGAGTGTTAAGAAGGGAATTATTACAGAGAGTGCAGCAGAAAAAATAATGGATCAGGATGCCATGAATTTAATTTTTGCCCCGGGCTTTTCTACAACTCAGACTGTTAGCGATGTTTCCGGGCGTGGGGTAGGAATGGATATTGTAAAAAGCCATATTGAAAGGATAAACGGCCTTATTGATATTGATACGGAAATAGGGGGGGGTACTAAATTCACCATCAGACTCCCCTTGACCCTAGCCATCAACAGAGCATTGTTGATTAAGCATGGTGGGCATGTGTTTGCCTTCCCCTTGGGCAATGTGGTGGAAATTATAGAAGTCGATATGGATGAAGTGCAGTATATGAAGCAGCACAAGGTGGCCTTAGTCCGAGGTAGTTTCCTGCCCCTCTATGAGTTAGAAACCCTTTTGGATTTGAACTACGAGAACAATGGTGCCAAAAAGCTTCCGGTTGTAATGGTGGGTATTTCAGAAAAAAGGATAGGAATAGTTGTGGATGAACTGGTGGGAGAGCAGGAAATCGTGATTAAATCCCTTGGCAAATATATTGGAGATATTGCTGGTTTGGCCGGTGCCACTATCATGGGAGACGGAAGTGTGGCTCTGATTTTGGATGTTCGCGGATTGATAACAACATCGGGGGTTGGGGATTGATGACTTCCTCAATAAATGTCTTTATAGTTGACGATTCCGCCTTCATGAGGCAGGTTATTACGAAAATACTGCACCAAGACAAACATTTAAAGGTTATAGGCCGTGCCAGGAATGGTAAGGAAGCCTTAGAAAGGATCCCTATCTTAAAACCGGATGTTGTGACTCTAGATATAGAGATGCCGGTGATGGATGGGCTAGAGACCCTTGAAAGGCTAAAAAAACTCTATCCCGTGCCGGTAATTATGCTCAGCTCCCTGACACAGAAGGGTGCCAGGGTGACAATGCGTGCCCTGGAGTTGGGGGCAGTTGATTTTATACCAAAACCCTCAGAGAAAAAGGATTTTGACAGTTTAGCAAATGAGCTCCCCGCTAAGGTAAAATTGGCTGCCACTGTTGATGTGGCAGCCAAAATATCTGTTCCAGCCAAACCTAGACCGGCCAGGGCCAAACTTTTACAGGCAGAGAATATCGAGCTGGTTATTATCGGAACCTCTACGGGGGGGCCCTCTGCCTTACAGCAAGTGATTCCCAAGCTTCCTAAGGATTTGCCCGCTGGGGTGTTGATCATCCAACACATGCCCAAAGGATTTACCAAGGCGTTGGCGGAAAGGCTGAATCAGCACAGTCAGCTTGCCGTCAGGGAAGCCCAGAATGGAGATGTTTTGGAGCCCGGCACTGCATTGGTGGCACCGGCAGGGACGCAGACATTATTGCGGCGTTGGGGGAGTAGGGCAAAGGTTGCCTTAAAGGACGAAACTCCTATCCCTACCCATTTCAGGCCATCTGTGGATGTAACCATGCTCTCAGCGGCGAAAATTTTCGGGGGCAGCATCCTGGGAGTCATTATGACAGGCATGGGTAATGACGGGGTGAGGGGCTTGGAGAAAGTCAAGGAACATGGTGGAAAAGCCTTAGCGGAAGCGGAGGAGACCTGTGTGGTATTTGGTATGCCTCGGGCCGCTATTCAGGCGGGTCTAATAGACGAGGTCCAACCCCTACATAGGCTTGCAGGTAGAATAATAGATGTGGTAAAAAAAAGTTAATAACACTCAAGCTTTCTGTTATTCTACCGATAACCTCAACAGAGACTTTTTTATCATAGGTGATTAGATTGAAAATCAATGGCATAGATACAAAACACATAGCTAGAATCTACGGCCAATCCCATCCTAAAAGGAAAGAGGAAGATAGAGCCAGGGAAACCAGCCGGCAGGATACCATGGATATTTCCCCCAGGGCCAGAGAAATACAGAGGCTGGTGGAGAAGGCCGAAAAAATTGACGTGACTCGGCTTGATAAAGTGGAGGAATTAAGGGACTCCATTAAATCCGGGAAGTACAGGATTTCTTCGGAAGAGCTGGCCGATAAATTGATCCAATATATGAAGGACAATATGGATATTCCTGAAGGCAGGTAAAAACATGGATGATAAACTTTATGGTTTAGAGACCATCCTGGAAAAGCAGTTGTCTCAAATTAACGGTCTATTGGAAATAGCCAAGAAAAAGACCAAGACCTTGATGGATGATGACATGGAAGCTCTCTCCCGGGTGTGTGGTGAAATGATAGGCCTCTCGGAAGAACTGGCTCTCCAGGAGGAAAAGAGAATAAAGGCACATGAAAAGGCTGCATCGGAGCTCAATCTACCAAAGGATTGCAGCTTTAAAGAATTGTGGAACAATCTATCCACTGGGCAAAGAAAGAAACAAAATAATCTAAAAATCTTGGTGGAGGATTTGAATGATAAATATAAGACGCTGAGGGATCAAAATGATTTGAATAAATTGCTGCTTAAACAATCCCTTCAGTATGCCGGCAGCCTCACCGAGGCTGCTGATCCAGGAAGGAAGATTGCCTATGGCAAGAGCGGCGGATTTGAAGAAAATGATCTTAGTTATTCCTCATTGAACAGGACTGTATAAAGAAAGTAGGTGTACCTATGCCTTCAACATTTGGCGGACTTTATATCTCCTTAAGAGCAATGCAGGCCCAGCAAAGGGCCTTGGAAACCTCCTCACACAATATTGCTAACGCCACGACCCCGGGTTTTTCCCGGCAGCGTGCGGTGATGGCTACCACCATTCCTT
>JAAYRB010000039.1 GCA_012519005.1 Clostridia bacterium | reverse complement strand
GTTATTATAACCCCCTGCCATGGTGCTTATAACAAAATCCACTGGACAGGGGAAGAGCGGGCTTTTATGGAAAAACACCCGATAATTCGATTGGGTGTTGATCCCAAATTCATACCCTTTGAATTTATAGATGAAAACAAGGAGTACAAGGGGATAGCCAATGACTATCTTTCACTGATCTCGGAAATAACGGGCCTGGAATTCCAAGTTAGAAAGGATCTTTCCTGGCCGGAGGCCTATGACATGGCTTTGAATGGTGATCTGGATGCCCTCCCCGCCATAGGTAAAACTCCGGAAAGGGAAGAACATTTTCTGTTTTCCGAACCCTATTATTACTTCAAAAGAGTAATTGCCACCAGAGATACTGATGATCATATATCTGGCATGGATGATTTGGAAGGTTTGACCGTGGCGGTACAGAGAAACAGCTCACATCACAGCTACCTGCTGCCCTATGAAAAAATAAACTTAAGCCTATATGATTCAGTTGAAACAGCACTAACAGCAGTATCCACTGGGGAGGAGGTGGCGTTTGTTGGAAACCTGGCTACCACCAACTATCTGATTCGCTTAAATGGCTTGACAAATCTCCGGTTCGTATCCTATGAAGCGGAAAAGCAAATGGCACTTCACTTCGCCGTTAGAAGTGACTGGCCAGAATTGGTGAGTATATTCAACAAATCCATGAATGCCATTACTGATAAGGAAAAGACGGCCATTACCAACAAATGGATAGACCTAGAAACCCATTTGGATTTTGGGCCGTATATCAGGATTGCAGTAATCATTGCCTCAGTTTTAGCAATAGTGCTGGGGGTTTCATTTTTTTGGATTGCACGCCTACGGAGGGAAGTCAACTGGAGATAAGAGATACAGACCCAGCTGGAAGAGGCCAACAGGGATGCTGATATGGCTAATAAAAATCTTATGAGTGCGAACCTTGAACTAGAGAAAATGTCCATGGTAGACGGGCTTACAAACATCTCCAATAGGAGGTATTTTGACAGCTTTTTGGGAAAACTGTGGGATATTAACATGAGAGAAAAATTCCCTATAACATTGATTATGATTGATATAGATAGGTTCAAGGTTTTTAACGACACATACGGGCACCTCGCCGGGGACCAATGCTTGAAAGATATCGCCCATATGATAGACAAAACCGTGACAAGATCAGGGGATTTTGTTGCACGTTTTAGCGGTGAGGAGTTTGCGGTTCTTCTTTCCAACACCAACGAAGATTCTGCGATGAAGTTGGCCGAAAGAATCAGAGCAAAAATAGAGGAAACGGCCATCAAAGTTTGCGGGACAGAAACATCAGTCACTGTGAGTCTGGGGGTGGCGTCAATGATCACATCTAAACATATGGGTCCCGATGATCTCATTCACGCCGCTGATTGTGCGCTATATAAAGCAAAAGATGATGGACGAAATAGGGTTGTCGGTGCCAGCTCCCTACCGGAACCCGTGTAAATGCATTACCATCACGCCCAACTACATGGATCAACTTATATCAACGGCTCCGAAGCAATAGGCCCCCTTGGGGTCTATAGATCAATGCATCCCTACAAACCCTATATAAACCAGCGGAAACTGCCAGGGTTATCAATTCCACCAGGGGCAGAGTGAGCCACACCCCATCAAGACCAAGAATTCTGGGCAGAATCATTAGGATAATGATTATCAAGAAGAAGCCCCTAAGCAAAGAAATAACCATGGCCATCCCGGCCAGCTCCTTGGATTGTAGGTACAGAACCATGACGATATTAACCCCCATGAGCAGGAAGGATGCAAAATACAATTTTATCCCTCTCACCGTTATAGCCATGAGGGCGGAATTATCCTTGCTGAATATGGAAACCAAGAATTCCGGGAAAACCAACCCCGCCCCATAGAACAGCACCCCCAAGCCAAAGGCACAGTATATGGCCAGCTTCACCGATTCATATACCCTTTCCATCTTGCCAGCCCCAAAATTGATACTGACAATGGGTTGAATTGCCTGTCCCACCCCGGTGAAAATAGCCGCACAGATGAGGGACAGATTTGCGATTATACTGTAGGCGGAGACACCAATATCCCCGGTTATATTTAAAATAGATAGATTAAAGGCAAAAATCACAATCCCAGCCGACAGTTCAGTAATGAAACTGGAGACTCCATTGGAGACGATCCTCACCGCCTCTTGGAGATGAGGTTTGATTCTCACCAGTTTTACCTGATTCTTTTTCCTTATAAAATGGCTGCTTAAAATTGCCAAGCTGATCATGGGGGAAATGGCCGTTGCAAAGCCGGCTCCCCACATCCCCCAATTGAAAATAAATATGAATATATAGTCCAATATGATGTTGGTAATATTGCCCGAGAGCATCCCCCACATGGCCAGTTTTGGGGCTCCATCATTTCGTACCATTACAGTAAGAGTATGATTTAAAATGAAGACCATACTGAAGGACATCAGTATACCCAAGTAATCCTTGGACATCTGAAATGTTGCCTTTGAGGCACCCAAGAACAAGACCAATTCATCCAAAAAAAACACCCGCACTAAAGTAAGGATTACCCCCACTATCAGGGACATCAATATGGATCGGGTAAAAATACTGTCCACCAAGTCCGGCCTGTTTTGCCCCCTACTGATGGAAAGCGCCGTGGCCCCCCCGATACCGAAAAGCAGACCCAGGCCATATAAAACATTGATTGTGGGGATGGAGATATTCAAGGCCGCCAATCCCTGACTTCCAAGACCCCTACCCACCATCATGGTGTCCCCCAGAATATATAGGGATGTTCCCATCATACCGCCCACACTGGGGATCAGAAATTCAATAAATGTTTGCCGAATATCCTTTTCCAACAAACCCATATCTTTTGGCAAGCTCTATATCACCCTCATTATAAAATGTAGTTGATCATAAAAAAAGCACATACAGTGTGCATTATATAACAACTTAGGGTAATTGAACAATCCACTAGGCTCTTACCCATTACTGAATATATATTCAATGCCTTTGGGAGGAATTAAATAATTCATTTGTTCCCTTGACTTATCTAAGCATTTTCAAAAAGTATCCCCTGTTCCTGTTCCCCAATTCTCTCCAAGGCCATGGGATCATTATCACGGAAGAAGGCATAGTTTATGCTTTTCTCCTTGGTCAGAATGGATGTACTCCCGCCCACTGAGGGTCTTAACTTACAGCTGTAAACCACTGGGAAATAATCCCTGACAAATCTGCCTTCACCGTGGGCGGTGAGGGCAATAAATTGGAAACCCAATTGCTCTGCTATAAAAAATACAGGACCGAGAACATGGTCACTGGAAGCCTTACCAAAGGGGTTATCCAAAATAACCGTCCGGTGTCTCAGTTGATTGGGTAATATATGCTGCTTTTTTTCAGCCGTGTAGTTTAATATTCCTAAGAACAGGGCCATATTTTTACTCCACTTTTCGCCCCCGGACCATTGGTTGGAGCTTTCCCAGGAATAATACATATTGCTAACTCGGCCATCATTAGTAACTTTTCTGCATTTCACATTAATATCTTTGCCCGCAAGAATGATCTTAAAAAGCTGTTTAGATTGGAGCCATTTTTCTACAGCCTTTTTTATCTTCCCCGTATCTTCTTTTCCCTCATCATCTAAAAATTCATCGCTTTCCAGCTTATCGATCATCCATTCCACATGTTTTCTTATTTCCTCTCTTCCCTCTTCCTCATCCCAGCTGGGTACTAGGATTTGAAAAACTTCTTTCCAACTGTCATCGACCCGCACTTTTGTATTTTTAGGTATTGTTCGCATCTCCTCTGCCAGGGTAAATAAATAGGTATATAAGTACTGAATAAATTGATTTAATTCCTTATCATGTTCCATCATACTTTTCTCATGAACTCTTATAACCTTATTTAAGGTCTCGCCCATTTGCTGCTGCCATTCCAAAACCTCTTCATAGGCTTTATTGTTTCTTATGCCCATCAAAACCATTTCCCTGAGCCTGATATCCCTGACATGACTGTCCAGATAGGGGATAAATTCGTTTTTTGCTTGATCTATTTTTTCCTTGTGTTTTTCAAGGGATGCAATGGTATTTTCCATCTCTTGGATCATTTCAGATATTATCTTTTTTCTATTGTAGGGTAGGTTATGCTTCGTTGCCGCCGACAAAATAGACCCCTCAATTCCTTCAAGCAAAAACTCATATTTACCGTTTTTAATCTCCAATTCATGGATATTGTCTTCAATATCCTTCAATTCCCTGTGAAGTTTTTCAAAACTGTCCTCCAGGAACCTTCCCTTCTCTTCCAGTTTCCCCCTCGCAAGGATCAGCTGCTGCTTTATACTGGGAAGAGGCTCGGTAAAATTGATTATCTCTTTAAATTTATCTGTGATACTCTCTTTCCTTGCTTTATATCTGTAAAGTTTCTCTCTATGTTTTTCCTTTCTGGAATTTAACAGCGGTTGTATGTCCCCCATATATCCATTGATCTCCTTGACTTCCCTAAGCAATTCTTGAATTAGGAATTCACCGTTGTGGGGGTATATTACATTCTCATTTATGGGATATACTGCGGAAGCGTACTTTCTTTTCAGCAGCAGTTCATTTCCCTCTTTGGCCTTTTCCTCACCTTCCAACTGCCTTTCGATTTCTGCCCTGCCCTTTTGTTTTTCGAGCAGCATATCCTTTATATACTGTCTTTCTTCAAGGATACTGCCCTTACTCGCCTCTCCATATATGGCATTATAGGATTTTACCTCCCCATAGTGGGGATCATCTAAGAGCTCCGATATCCTGTATTTGATACTTTTTATTTCAGATACCGCTTCCTGGATCATGGGCAATTTGTTTTCCTCATCCCTTTTATAGAGAACAATTTCCCTTTGAACAGCGGTCAATTCTTCATTTTTCTTGTGGAGTATATTATTTAGGCGGGATTTTTCCCGTTGCTTCGTAAAATAATTCAAGGCCTCTTCCATCTTTCCACCTAAATGGATAGATTCATGCTCTAAATCACTTAATTTTGTTAGATATTCCTTATATTCTAGATCTAAGGATGTGTTTTCTTTTTGCTTTTCATCTAAAATATTTCTGGTGCTGTCCAGTATAGCCGTATTTGCCTTGAG